>NZ_JBFJVE010000050.1:0-15306 GCF_041624275.1 Shimia sp. | reverse complement strand
CTGAAGGTGATGGCGCGGCGCGAACGCCCGGGCATCGTGGCCCTGTCCGACGTGGCGCGCATGGACGCGATGCCCAACAGCTATCATCTCGGTTTTCTCCTCGGGCCGCGCGTCAATGCCGGCGGGCGCATCGGCAAGGCCGACCTCGGGGCGCGGCTTCTGTCCACCGACGATCCGCATGAGGCCGCCGCCATCGCCGAGCGGCTGGACCAGCTCAACAGCGAACGCCGCGACATCGAAGCCTCGGTGCGCGCCGCCGCCATGGACCAGGCCGAAAGCCGCGGGCTCGACGCGCCGCTGGTCTGGGCCGCCGGCGAAGGCTGGCATCCGGGCGTGGTCGGCATCGTCGCCAGCCGCCTGAAAGAGGCCACCAACCGCCCGGCCATCGTCATCGGCCTCGAGGGCGACGAGGGCAAGGGCTCGGGCCGTTCGATCAGCGGCGTCGACCTTGGCGCGGCGATCCAGAAACTCGCCGCCGAAGGGCTGCTTGTGAAAGGCGGAGGGCACAAGATGGCCGCCGGCCTGACCGTGGCCCGCGCGCAGCTGGAACCGGCCATGGCCCGGCTTGCGGAACTGATGGCGCGGCAGGGCGCCGGTGAGGCGGGCGCCGCCGATCTCAGGCTTGACGGCATGCTGATGCCCGGCGCCGCCACGCCCGAGCTGATCCAGGACATCGACAGGGCAGGCCCCTTCGGCGCCGGCGCCCCGGCGCCGCGCTTCGCCTTTCCCGAAATGGAGATCCGTTTCGCCAAACGGGTCGGCGACAGCCATCTCAAGATCAGTTTCGGCGACGGCACCGGCCCGCGGATCGACGCCATCGCCTTTGGCGCTTTCGACACCGCGCTCGGGCCCCGGCTGCTCGCTCATGGCGGCGCCCGCTTCCATCTCGCCGGGCGGCTCGAGATCAACAGCTGGGGCGGTCGCCAGTCGGTGCAGCTGCGCCTCGAGGACGCGGCCGAGGCCTGAGCCACTGCGGCGGCAATCGGGTCAGCGGATTGACAGGGACGGACATATCATATTTTCTGAATGCGAACGCGCGCGCTCGGCATAGGAGATGTGACATGCCCGTTCTGAAAATCGCCGCCGCTCTCGGCACCCTGTTCGGGGCCCTGACCATCCTGTCCGGGGGGCGTGCGCTGTTCGCCGGGGTCGATATGGGCGCGGTGGTGCCCTTCGTGCTGTGGTTCAACTTTCTGGCCGGCTTCGTCTATGTCACGGCCGGTGTCGGGCTCTGGCTCGGGCGCGGCTGGGCGTTTTGGCTGGCTGGCGGCCTCGCGCTTGCGACCGCGCTGGTCGCGCTTGCCTTCGCGGCGCAGGTACTGACCGGGCACCCCTACGAGCCGCGCACCATCGGCGCGCTGGCGCTGAGGCTCGCGGTTTGGCTCTGGATAACCCATGTCGCGCGCGCCCTGATCCGCCCGGTCAACTGAACCGGCCCGGGCATTTCCGGCGCGACCTCGCGCACCGTTGCAGAGGTCTCAAAAAAGAGCGGCCAACCCGCAATTTCCGCTTGCAGAGCCGGGGCGCTTTGCCTACATACCGCCTCACGCTTCGGCACGGCCCGTTCGTCTATCGGTTAGGACGCCAGGTTTTCAACCTGGAAAGAGGGGTTCGATTCCCCTACGGGCTGCCACCGAAGCGGTGCTCCGAGATTTCGGAACAACCAGAACCAGCGGTTCAAATGGCCCGTTCGTCTATCGGTTAGGACGCCAGGTTTTCAACCTGGAAAGAGGGGTTCGATTCCCCTACGGGCTGCCATTTTTTCTCTGATCGACTCTTGGCCCATCCCCCGAGGCCCGGACGCGGAATAGCCGCATCGACCCAGCGATTCTGCAGACGGCCCGAGGCCTTCGGCATGCAGGAAACGGCCTGCGGACGGGGCCCTTGACTTGACGAAACCTGACTTTGGATTTGGGGCAGAACAGTCGTTCAGAAGCTTCAGACAAGCCGCTCAAAGGAAAAGCCATCGCCGAAAGGAACGATGGCAAGCTTTTAGGGGTCAGAATTGCAAACTGATGCGAGCTTTCACAACTCGCACCAGATCACTGACCACCCGTCAGCCGCATTTCGAATGCCCGCAGGCACCGCAGGTCATGCAGCCCTCGACCATCCGCATCTCGAATTGCCCGCAGGAGGAACAGGCCTTGCCGCGCGGCGCGTCTCCGACCGCCATGGCCTCGGTCGTGGGGTCGGCCTTCAGCCCCATGCCCTCGCCGGCGATGAAGCCGATCGAGATCATGTGACGCTCGATCACGCCGCCGATCGCGGCCAGGATCGAGGGAATGTACTTGCCCTCCATCCAGGCGCCGCCGCGCGGGTCGAACACCGCCTTCAGTTCTTCCACCACGAAGGACACGTCGCCGCCGCGCCGGAACACCGCCGAGATCATCCGGGTCAGCGCCAGCGTCCAGGCGTAATGCTCCATGTTCTTGGAGTTGATGAACACCTCGAAGGGGCGCCGGTGGCCGTTGATGATGGTGTCGTTCACGGTCAGGTAGATCGCGTGTTCGCTGTCGGGCCATTTCAGCTTGTAGGTCGTTCCCTCCAGCGACTGCGGCCGCTCCAGCGGCTCGGACATATAGATCACCTCGCCGTCCGCGACGTGATCGGCCGGTTTTTCACCCGGCGCGGCCTCGGCCTTTTCCGAGACCGCCAGAACCGATCCGGTGACGTCATTGGGCCGATAGGTGGTGCAGCCCTTGCAGCCCGTGTCCCAGGCCTGCATGTAGACATCCTTGAAATCCTCGAAGGAAATGGTCTCGGGGCAGTTGATGGTTTTCGAGATCGAACTGTCGATCCATTTCTGCGCCGCCGCCTGCATGCGCACATGGGCCGCCGGCTCCAGCGTCTGGGCATTGACGAAATAGTCGGGCAGCGCCGCGTCGCCGAACTTCTCGCGCCACATCTGCACCGCGTAATCCACCACCTCTTCCTCGGTGCGGCTGCCGTCCTTCTGCAACACCTTGCGGGTATAGGCATAGGCAAAGACCGGTTCGATCCCCGAGCTGACATTGCCGGCATAAAGGCTGATCGTGCCGGTGGGGGCGATCGAGGTCAAAAGCGCGTTGCGGATGCCATGTTCGGCGATCGCCTCCTTGACGTCCGCATCCATGCGGCTGACCAGCCCGCCGGCAAGGTATTTGTCGCGGTCAAACAGCGGAAAGGCGCCTTTCTCGCGCGCCAGGTCGACGCTGGCAAGGTAAGAGGCCCGGGCAATCGCCTTCATCCAGGCCTCTGTCTGGGCCGCTGCCTCGGCGCTGCCATAGCGCAGCCCCAGCATCAGCAGCGCATCCGCCAGCCCCGTCACCCCAAGGCCGATGCGGCGCTTGGTGCGGGCTTCCTCGGCCTGGGCCGGCAAGGGGAATTTCGACACGTCGACCACGTTGTCCATCATCCGCACCGCCGTCGCCACCAGCTCGGTCAGCTCGTCCTGATCCAGCGCCGCAGCGGCGCCGAACGGATCCTTCACCAGCCGCGCCAGATTGATCGAGCCCAGGAGACAGGCGCCATAGGGCGGCAAGGGCTGTTCGCCGCAGGGGTTGGTGGCGGCGATGGTCTCGCAATAGCCGAGATTGTTCATCGCGTTGATGCGGTCGATGAAGATCACCCCCGGCTCGGCATAGTCATAGGTCGACTGCATGATCCGGTTCCACAGGTCGCGCGCCTTGACCGTGTGATAGACCTTGTCGTCGAACTTCAGCTCCCAGGAACCGTCGGCCTTGACCGCCTCCATGAAGGCGTCGGTCACCAGCACCGACATGTTGAACATCCGCAGCCGCGCCGGGTCGGACTTGGCGGTGATGAATTTCTCGATATCCGGGTGATCGCAGCGCATGGTCGCCATCATCGCGCCACGGCGGCTTCCGGCCGACATGATGGTGCGGCACATGGCGTCCCAGACATCCATGAAGGACAGCGGCCCCGAGGCGTCGGCCGCGACCCCTTTGACATCGGCCCCGGCCGGGCGGATGGTCGAGAAGTCATAGCCGATGCCGCCACCCTGCTGCATGGTCAAGGCCGCCTCTTTCAGCATGTCGAAAATGCCCGCCATGCTGTCGGGGATGGTGCCCATCACGAAACAGTTGAACAGCGTGACGTTGCGCGCCGTGCCGGCCCCGGCGGTGATCCGCCCCGCCGGCAGGAAGCGGAAATCCTCGAGCGCCCGGTAGAAGCGCTCTTCCCAGGTCGCCGGGTCGCTTTCGGCCCGCGCCAGATCGCGGGCAATGCGCCGCCAGCTGTCTTCCACCGTGAGGTCGATCGGCTTGCCGTCTGCCGCCTTGAAACGGTATTTCATGTCCCAGATGTTTTCAGCGATGGGGGCGGCGAAACGGCTCATGAGGTGATTCCTGAAGATCGGGGTCGCAGACAGGTATCCAGACTACCGCAAATCACCGCCCTGACACAACTGCCAGACACAACTGCTTGCCGCCCGGCGCCACTGCCCTACTATATCAAGGTATCTTGCGGAGGATTCTGTGGATAAATTCGTCAACCTCGTCAAACTCAGCGTCGGCTCGGAAAGCGTCGAAACGCTGGCCGCCTGGCAGGACGGCCGGCACGCCCAGAGCGAGGACGGCCTGCCGCGTCACGTCACCCGCATGTGGCCCCGGCGCGAGGCCGAGATCCTCGCCGGGGGCTCGATCTACTGGGTGATCCGGGGGGCCATCCAGTGCCGCCAGCGCATCCTGCGCCTTGACGAGGTGACCGGCGCCGATGGCATCCGGCGCTGCGCCATCGTGCTCGACCCCGAGCTGCTGCGCACCGAAACCGCGCTGCGCCGCCCGTTCCAGGGCTGGCGCTATCTCGCTCCCGAAGACAGCCCGGCCGACCTCAACGACCAGAGCCGGGCGCAGGAAGACCTGCCGCCCGAACTGGCCAATGCGCTGGCCGAGATCGGCGTGCGCTGAGGGCTACAGGCTGCGCAGGATCTGCATCGCGGCAAAGGCCGACTGGTAGAAACCGGCCATCGCGCCGCGCAGAACCACCGGCTTCGGCGCGCTCACCGGCACCGGCAGGGCGGCCGCGTCGCCGCCGGACAGCAGCTCGGCCAGCGCCTGCCCGAACATCGTGCCGGTGGTGATGCCGCGCCCGTTGTAGCCGATCGGCGCATACAGCCCTTCGTCCAGACGGTGGATGCGGAACACGTGGTCCGGCGTCATCGCGATCTGCCCCTGCCAGGCAGACTCGAAATCCACCGGTCCGAGGTCGGGGAACAGCCGCCGCAACTGGCGCGCGGCCCAGCGCCGCGACAGCCCCTCCATCCCGCCGTAAAGCGCCCCCATCGAGCCGATGATCAGCCGCCCGGCCGCGTCGCGGCGCAGCACGAACATCACCGGCGCGGTGTCCCAGACGCCCTGCCCGCCGGGCAGGATATGTGCCGCCCGCGCCCCCAAGGGCACGGTGGCCAGCTGGAAGAACTGGATCGGCGTGAAGGTCCGGCCGAGACCCGGCCAGAGATCATCGCTATAGGCATTGGTGGCCAGAACCACCTTCTGCGCCCGCAGCAGCGCGCCCTCGGCGGTCCGCAGCTGCCACAGCCCGTCCTCGCGCCGCAGCGCCGTGACCCGGGCCCCGGTCGAGACCCGCGCCCCGGCGGCAATCGCGGCGCGCGCCAGGCCGCGCGCATAGCCCACCGGGTCAAGAACCCCGGCGCGGTGATCCCACAGCGCCCCGTGAAAGCGGCGGGTGCCGATCATCTCGGCCGCAGCGTCCGGCCCCAGCAGTTCGACCGGCGCCCCCAGCGCCTGCCAGCCCTCGGCGCGGCGCTTCAGGTTGCGCTGCCCCGAGGGCGCATGGGCCGCGTGCAGGGTGCCGTTGCGCTGCGCGTCGCATTGCATCCGGTGCCGATCGACCAGCGAAAACACATAGTCCGGCATCGCACCGAGCCGCGTCACCAGGCGCCGCCCGAGATCCTCGCCCAAACGGGCATAGACGTCCTGCGGCGGCAGCCACAGCCCGGCGTTGACATAGCCGACATTGCGCCCCGAGCCGCCGGCGCCGATGCTGCCGGCCTCCAGCACGTGACAATCAAGCCCCATCTCGGCCCCGTGCAGCGCCGTCGACAGGCCGGTATAGCCGCCGCCGATGATGGCCACATCGCAGCGGCCGTCGCCCTGCAACGGGCTGACGATCCCGGGCTCGTCCGAAGACCTCTGCCAGATCGGCAGGGTGTCACCCTTGTCCAATTCCCACCTCCCCGATGTGTGAAGTCGGCAGGTTCCGCGCGCGGCCCCCTGCATCGGGGCAACTCTTGTGGAAATCGGCGGCCCGGTCAATCACCTTCCGGGCCCTGACGGCGGGCCTACAGCCGGCCTTCGAAAGCCGCCACCACCTCGCGGTAGACCTGGCGCTTGAAGGGGACGATCCTGTCGACCAGCTGATCCAGCGGCGACCAGCGCCATTCCGAGAACTCCGGGTGGCCGGTCTCGATGTCGACCTGCGAATCCTGCCCGCGAAAGCGCATCAGGTACCATTTCTGCTTCTGGCCGCGATACCGCCCCTTCCAGATCCGCGGCACCAGCTCATGCGGCAGATCATAGGTCAGCCAGCCCTCGGTCTCGGCCGCGACCTCGACCAGGTCGCGGGTCACCCCGGTCTCCTCCCACAGCTCGCGCAGCGCCGCCTCGCGCGGGTCCTCGCCCGCGTCCACCCCGCCCTGCGGCATCTGCCAGGCATCGGTCGGGTTGTCGATGCGCTGGCCGACAAAGACCCGCCCCTCGCGGTTGACCAGCATCACGCCGACACAGGGCCGATAGGGCAGTTGAGCGATTTCTTCCGGGGTCATGGCATGGTCCTGCGTTTGGGGGCTGTCGCGCGGACCCTAGCCCCGCGGGCGCGCCCGTGCAAACCCCGAATCCCGGCCCTTTTCTCTTGCCGGAAATATCCCGGGGGAAGGCCGGTTTTTCCGCCGGAAAAGCCGGCCTGGGGGCAGCGCCCCCGAACCGCAGCGGCCCCGACCCGCAGCGGCCCCGACCCGCAGCGGCCCCGACCCGCAGCGGCCCCGACCCGCGCCGCGCCCGCAACGGGGGCGGCGCGGTGAAAGCCAAAGATTACTTGGGCCCCAGCGCCGACAGCCCCTTCAGGATGTCGATCGCATAGGCCAGCTGGTAGTCCTCTTCGCGCAGCTTGGCAGCCTCCTCGGCCTTGGCCCGGTCGGCCTCGATCTGGCGGATCTCGTCCTCGGTCAGGCTGTCATTGTCGAGACTGCCGCGCAGATCTGCCTCCGACCGCGAGCGATTGGCCTCGTCCTCCTCCTCGCTGGCCGGCGTGCGGCGCGGCTGTTCGACGACGATGTCGGGGCTGACGCCCAGCGCCTGGATCGAGCGCCCCGAAGGCGTGTAATAGCGTGCCGTGGTCAGCCGCATCGCCGCGTCGCCGCGCAGCGGCATCACCGTCTGTACCGAGCCCTTGCCGAAGCTCTTGGTGCCGACCACGATGGCCCGGCGGTGATCCTGCAGCGCGCCGGCAACGATTTCCGAGGCCGAGGCCGAACCGCCATTGATCAGCACCACCACCGGCTTGCCCATGGCCAGATCGCCCGGGGTGGCGTTGAAACGGTCGCCGTCGGCCGGATCGCGGCCCCGGGTCGAGACGATTTCGCCCTTTTCCAGAAAGGCATCCGAGACCCGGATCGCCTGGGTCAGCAGCCCGCCGGGGTTGTTGCGCAGATCAAGCACGAAGCCGTTGACCTTGTCCATGCCGCCCAGCGCCTCGACCTGTTTTTCCAGCCCGGCCTCGAGGTTGGGCATGGTCTGGTCGTTGAAGGTGGTGACCCGCAGCACCACGGTGCTGCCCTCGGTGCGGGTGCGCACCGCCGTCAGCTTGATCGTGTCGCGGATGATCGAGACCTCGAAGGGGTCGCCCTCGCCCTCGCGGACCACGGTGATGACGATCTCCGAGCCGACCGGGCCGCGCATCATCTCGACCGCCTCGTCGAGATTGAGCCCCAGCACGCTCTCGCCGTCGACATGGGTGATGAAATCGCCGGCCTCGATGCCGGCGGCATCGGCCGGGGTGCCGTCGATCGGCGACACCACCTTGACGAAGCCCTCTTCCTGGGTGACCTCGATGCCGAGCCCGCCGAATTCGCCGCGCGTCTGCACCCGCATGTCGGCGGCATCGTCCGGCGACAGGTAGGAGGAATGCGGATCCAGCGAGGTCAGCATGCCGTTGATCGCCGCCTCGATCAGGTCGGCCTCGTCCACCTCTTCGACATATTGGGCACGGATGCGTTCGAAAATGTCACCGAACAGGTCCAGTTGCTCATAGACATTGGTTGTCCGCGCGCCTTCCTGCGCCAGGAGCGGGCCCGCCACCTGAGTGGCCACGATCAGCCCCGCCAGCGATCCGCCCAGCGCGGCGGCAACAAACTTCTTCATCAATCATCCATCCTTGTCCGTGCGGAACCAGATTTCCGGGTCAACCGCATCCTTGCCTTGCCTGACTTCTATATAGAGCGTTTCTGTCCGCCGGTTTCCAGTGTCATCACCGCTTGTTGAAAGAATTGCGCCGATTTGCGCCTCGTCTCCGCCCATCAGCCCCACCGGCGACCCCTCCGGGATCACCTGCCCGGTCTCGCCATAGACCACCGCCAGCCCGGCCAGGACAAGCATCAGCCCGGCCTGGGGCTCGAGGATCATCACGTTGCCGTAGTCCAGCAGCGGGCCGCGATAGCGGATCGTCGCCGCCGTGGGCGACACGACCAGCGCATTGGGGCGGGTCGCCAGCAGCATGCCGGGGCGGCGGATTCCGGCGGCGTCGGCCTCGCCCGCCTGGCGCAGCACGCTGGCCTCGACCGGCAGGGGCAGCGTGCCCATGCGGTCGGTGATGTCCGGCAGCTCGGCCGCGCGCGAAGCGGTCTCGGTCTGGATCAGGCTGAGCCCGCTGGCAAAGCCCTCGAGGGTCTCGGTCGAGGCGATCAAGAGCGCGGTCTTCACCGGGTCGTCGGCAAAGCGGCGCGGCAGGTCGGTGCGGTCGGCGATCGCCTGGCTGAGCGCACTGCGCGCATCCTGCACGCCGCGCAGCCCGCCCTGAAGATCCTCGGCGGCGCTCTGCTGAAGATCGCGCAGGATCGCCACCTCTTCGAGGTCGCGCCGCAGCCGCGCAGCCCGCGCCTCGAGCGCCGGGGCGACATCGGCCAGGATCATCCCCGACCGGGCGCTGCCCATGGGCCCCTGGGGATGCAGAAGCAACGCCGGCGCGGCGCTGTGCCCCATGCTCTGCAACACGCCCAGAAGGCGGGCGATCTCATCCTCCTGCACCTTCAACTCGCGGCCGATCTGGGCCTCGCGGATCGCCGCCCGGCGCAGCCCCTCGCGCAGCGCCGCCAGACCGGCCTCGAAACCTTTGACGGTCCGGGTCAAGGCCGCCACCCGGTCGCGGGCATCCTCGGCCTGTTGCAGCGACAGCGAGGCACGCTCGAGTTGCCGCGCCGCCTCGCGCGCCGCCTCTGCCGGGCTGATCCCGGCGCCGGCCGCGCCCGCCCCCAGCAGCAGCGCCAGCAGCGTCGGCAGCGCCCGCCTTCTCATCGCGCGATCAGGCTTTGCCCGGTCATCTCCGCCGGTTTCTCCAGCCCCATCAGGTCCAGCAAAGTCGGCGCCAGATCGGCCAGGCGACCGGGGCGCAGCGCCGCGCCCTCGGGCCCGTTGACCAGAACCACCGGCACAAGATTGGTGGTATGGGCCGTGTGCGGCCCGCCGGTCTTGGGGTCGACCATGACCTCGCAATTGCCGTGATCGGCGGTGACGATCATCGCCCCGCCGGCCTTTTCCAGCGCCGCGCGCACCGCGCCCAGCCCCCGGTCGACCGCTTCGCAGGCGCGTATCGCCGCCCCGAGATCGCCGGTATGGCCGACCATGTCGGGATTGGCGTAATTGGTCACGATCAGGTCATAGCCGGCCTCGATCGCGGCGACGAACTGCTCGGTCACCTCGGCGGCCGACATTTCCGGCATCAGATCATAGGTCGCGACCTTGGGCGAGGCCGCCATGTAGCGGTCTTCACCGGCCTCGGGCTCTTCCCTGCCGCCGTTGAGGAAGAAGGTCACATGCGGGTATTTCTCGGTTTCGGCAAGGTGGAACTGGCGCAGCCCCTGCTTGGCCACCCATTCGCCCAGCGTGTTGACGATCTCCTGTTTGGGATAGGCGGTGCGCATGTAGCTGTTGTGCTCGTCCGAATAGTTGACCATGCCGAGCAGCGCCGCCCAGTCCGGGCGCTTGCCGGTGTCGAAGGCGGCGAAATCCGGCTGGCCGATGGCGGCAAGGATCTCGCGCGCCCGGTCGGCACGGAAATTGAGGCAGAAGAAACCGTCGCCATCGGCCGCGCCGGCATAGTCGCCAAGCACGGTCGGGGTGATGAACTCGTCGCTTTCCGAGCGTTCATAGGCATTGGAGACCGCGGCGTGGGACTCGGCGGCATGAAGGCCCTCGCCCTTGATCCAGGCGCCATAGGCCTCGCCGACACGTTCCCAGCGGTTGTCGCGGTCCATGGCGAAATAGCGCCCCGACAGGGTGGCGATACGGGCCGTCTCGGGCAGGCGTTCGTCGAGGATCTCGAGATAGGTGAAGGCCGATTTCGGCGCCACGTCGCGGCCGTCGGTGATCGCATGCAGCACCACCGGCACCCCGGCATCGGTGACCGCCTTGGCGGCGGCCAGGATGTGTTCGATATGACCGTGCACGCCGCCGTCCGAGATCATGCCCATCAGATGCGCGGTGCCGCCCGTGGCGCGCAGCGTTTCGGTGAAACCGGCAATCGCCCGGTTGTCGAAGAAGGAGCCGTCCTCGATGGCGAGGTCGATCTGGCCGAGATCCATCGCCACCACCCGGCCGGCACCGATATTGGTGTGGCCAACCTCGGAATTGCCCATCTGGCCGCTTGGCAGGCCGACATCGGGCCCGTGGGTGATGAGGGTGGCGCTGGGGCCGTCGGCCATCATGGCGTCGAAGGCCGGGGTCTCGGCCAGGGCCGGCGCGTTGGCCTCGGTCCTGTCGCTGAGCCCCCAACCGTCGAGAATGCAAAGGACTACAGGTTTCGGCGTGGTCATGTCGGGCGGCTCCGTTGTCGTGCTTGGCGGGGTTTTAACCCGGTGCGCGGCGGGGGTGAACCGGTTTTATGCGCGGCGCGGCGAATCGCCGGTCCGAAGCGGCGTGGCGGGGGCGAGGCCGGGGCAATGGGGCGAGGCCGGGGCGCTGCCCCGGACCCCGGGATACTTCCGGCAAGAGAAAACAGGGCCTGTCCGGTCGGCGGCGGGATCAGCGGCGGCCTTCGCGCAGCCAGCCGGCAAGGATCAGCAGCGCCGAGAGCAGAAGTGTCAGCCAGGCCGGCAAAAGCGCGGTGCGGGCGATGTCGCGCACCTCGAAGGCGCCGCGCGGGGTGAGGCCAAGCCAGCCGTTGCCCGCCGCCGGGCGGCCGGGGCGCACCGCGCGCAGGGTCGGCAACCCGTTCTCGAGGGCAAAACTGCCGCCGCGACCGCTGGCCAGAAGCGGCGCCAGAAGGGCCTCGGTGGCGATCGGGGTCTCGAATTCGCGCGGCGCCGCCGGCCCGAGGCCGATCACCGCCTCATGGGCGCCGCTGCGCAGCCGGTAAAGGCCGATCCCGGCGCCGGTGTGGCGGGTCTCGAACTGGCCCGGGGCGGTTTCCTCGAGGGCCAGGGTCTTCGTGCTGCCATCCGGTGCGGTGATCTCGAGATCCTCGACCCGCGCGGCGAGGCTGCGGCGGATGACGCGCATGGTCTGGCCGTTGGCCTCGGCCCAGAGCGCCTCTTCCTCGAGGTCGGGTTCGCCCATCATCCAATGCGCCAGCCGGCGCAGCAGTTCCAGCTGCGGCCCGCCGCCTTCGTGGCCGCGCGCCCAGAGCCAGGCCTGGTCCGAAGCGATGAGCGCCACCCGGCCCATTTCGACCCGGTCGAGCACCAGCAGCGGCAGGTCGTCAAAGCCGCGCATCACCACGTCGCCGCCCTGCGGTTCGATCTCGACCTGGCGCAGCCAGCGGCCCCAGCTGTCCTCGTCCGGCAGCCCGGCGGTGACCGGGTGGCGCCGGCCGAGCTCGGTGACGGCGGGCACGAAGGCCCTGTCGAGCACCCGCGCCGTCGGCCGGGCCGGCAGGATCGCGGACAGCGGCGAGCGGTACAGGCTGTCGGCGCTGGCATAGTCCGGCCCGGCGCTGATCAGCACCGCGCCGCCCTGGCGCACATAGTGCACCACGTTCTCCAGATAGAGCGAGGGCAGGATGCCGCGCCGCCGGTAGCGGTCGAAGATGATGAGATCGAAATCGGCGATCTTCTCCATGAACAGCTCGCGGGTCGGAAAGGCGATCAGCGACAGTTCGGCGACCGGCACGCCATCCTGTTTCTCGGGCGGGCGCAGGATGGTGAAATGCACCAGATCCACCGAGGCGTCGGATTTCAGCAGGTTGCGCCAGGTGCGGGTGCCGGGATGTGGCTCGCCGCTGACCAGCAGCACCCGCAACCGGTCGCGCACCCCGTTGATCTGCACCAGGGCGCTGTTGTTGCGGTCGGTGATCTCGCCCGGCGCGGCCGGCACCTGAAAGCGGATCACGTTGCGCCCGCCATGGGTCAGCGTCACCGGCAGCGCCACGTCCTGACCGAGCGGCAGCGTGAAACGGCGCGGCGCGGCGCCATCGACCGAGATCTCGACCTCGGCCTGGCCGGCGGCAGCCGGGACGGCGCCGCTGTCCTCGACGCGCAGGCTCAGCGTCACCGGCTCGTCCAGAATGGCGAAGGCCGGCGCCCCCGACACGATCAGCCGCCGGTCCCAGTCGTCGCGGCGACCGCTGTGCAACAGGTGCATCGGTGCCGGCAGCGGCGGTGCGCGATCGAGGTCGTGCACCTGCCCGTCGCTCAGTGCCAGCACCCCGGCGATGCGGCCGCGTGGCTCCTGCGCCAGAGCCTCGGACAGGGCCTGCATCATTTCGGTACCGGCATTGCCGGCGCCGTCGGGCACCTCGATGCGCCGCAGCTCGGTATCGGGCCGGGCCGCGATCCGGGCTTCCAGCGCCTTCGCCGCCGCCTCGGTCATCGCGGCGCGGTCGCCGAGGCGCTGGCTGGCGCTTTTGTCGACCAGCATCAGCACGATGTCGCTGAGCGGGGCGCGGGTCTCGCGTTGCAGGACCGGGCCTGCCAGGGCCGCCAGCACCACTGCGGCCGCCAGCCCCCGCCAGAGCCAGCCCCTCAGCCCCCGCCACCAGGCCAGGGCCACCGCCCCGAGGCCGGCGACCGCCAGCAGCGCGATCAGCCCCGGCGGCAGCAGCGGGTCGAACAGCAGCGTCCCGGTCATTGGCCCAGCCTGTCAAGCAGGGCCGGCACATGCACCTGATCGGATTTGTAGTTGCCGGTCAGCACATGCATCACCAGGTTGATGCCGAAGCGGAAGGCCAGTTCGCGCTGCCGCTCGCCGCTGCGCCCGCGCCCCACCGGCACCAGCGCATTGCCGCGCCGGTCTGTGGCCCAGGCCGCCGCCCAATCGTTGCCGCCGATCACCACCGGCGTCACCCCGTCGTTGAGGTTGCGGAACGGCATGCCCTCGACGCGGACCGCATCGCGCGGCGATGCCTCGACCCAGATCTCGCGGCCATCGTGGCGGCCGGGAAAATCCTGCAACAGGTAGAAGCTGCGGGTCAGCACGTGATCGTGCGGCAGCAGGTCCAGCGCCGGGATCTGAAGCGGCGCCGCCAGCCGCTGCAGCCTGCGCCCGTTGGGGCTGGCCGCGCCATAGCGCGCGATGTCGGAATCGCGGGTGTCGAACAGGATCATCCCGCCCGATCGCAGATAGGCATTGAGCTTGGCATAGGCCTTGGCCGAGGGGATCGGCTGTTGCGGCGTGATCGGCCAGTAGAGCAGCGGGTAAAAGGTCAGCGCGTCGGTCTCGAGGTCGACCGCAACCGGGTCGGCCGGCTCGACCGATGTGCGCAGGAACAGGGTCCGCGACAGGCCGTAAAGCCCGGCCCGCGCGATCTCATCCACGGCGGGCGCGCCGGTCAGAACGTGGGCCAGCACCACCTCGCGGGTCACGGCGATGGCGCGGTCCTCCTGCGCCTCTGCCCCCTGCGGCAGCAGAACAAGCAGCAGCAGGGAAGAGGCGAGCCGACGCCCCGACAGAAGACCGGACAGCACGAGCGTCGCCAGCACGTCGGCCGCCAGCAGGATCAGGGTCGCGGCAAGAAACAGCCCCGCCAGCGCGCGTGCCGGAGCCGCGCCAAGCCCTTCGATGCGCACCCCGGCCGGCCAGTCGGCGGCCTGCAACGCATCATCGCCCGCGCGCAGCAGGTTCCGCGCCACCAGCCGCTTGCCGTCGCGGTAGAGACCGGGGCGCAGCTGCGGCCCCAGGGGCGCCGTGGCCAGGGCTTCGCCGGCCACGCCCGGCAGGGTCTGGCCATCGGTCAGGCGCCCGAAACCGTCCAGCACCCGCACCGGCTGCCAGCGGGTGCCCGTCATCGCCTCGGGGTCGCCGCCGTCGGGGGCGCTGAGGATGGCGAGCCGGTCGAGCATGCGCACGAACAGGCCCGACAGCGGCAGGCCCGACCACTGGGCATTGGCGGTGACATGAAACAGCACCACCTGACCCTGGCCCAGCGTCTTGCGGGTGACCAGCGGGGTGCCGTCGCTGAGCTCGGCAATGACCCTTTCGGCAAGTTCCGGGTCCGGCTGGGCGACGACCTGGGCCGTGACCCGCACCTCGTCGGGCACCACCAGGCCAAAGAAGGGGCTGTCTTCGCCGAAGGGCGCCAGAGCCTTCGGCGCCCCCCAGCTCATCGCGCCGCCGACGCTGCGCCCCCCGGCACGCAGCCGCACCGGCATCAGCGGGTGCTCTTCGCTGCGCCCCACCCCCGAGGCCGCCATCCTGGGGCCGGCAAAACGCAGCAACAGGCCGCCGCGTTCCACCCAGTCGGTCAGCGCCGTTTCGTCATCCGGCGGCAGGCTGTCGACATCGGCCAGCACCACCACATCCGGATTGGCCGGCAACAGATCGCCCAGAGCCCCCTCGAGCAGCTCGGCATTGGGGGCCAGGGCCTGTCGCAGATAGTGCAGCGGCGACAGCAGCTGGAGCCCCTCGCGTTCCTCGCGCCCCGACACCAGCGCCACCTCGCGGCGTTGCAGGCTGTCATCCGACAGCGAGACCGCCCCGGCAGAGCCGATCCCGGCAATCTCGAAGCGGGTGATCCGCGACCGCAGCTCGGCCGGCAGGGCCAGCGCGCCCGACGCCGCACGCGCTCCGGGCGCGAAACGCAGCGGCAGAACGGCAAGAACCCGCGCCGCCCCCGACGGGTCGAGCCCATGGGCCTCGATCG
>NZ_JBFJVE010000049.1:0-15645 GCF_041624275.1 Shimia sp. | reverse complement strand
TCCGGGGCGCTGACCCATTCGGCGCGCACCGTCGATCTGGGGCTTGATTTCTGAGCCTTTCCGCCCTGTCGCTCAGCCGCGCAGGGGCGCCGAGAAAAGCCGGCCGAACTGCGGCATCGTCTCGTCGATACCGGCCAGGCGCATCATGTGCCAGCACAGCGCCTGATTGCTGGACAGGACCGGCAGCCCGGTCTGCGCCTCGATGTCCGGGATCACGCGCAGGCAGCGCAGGTTGGTGCAGGAAATCACCACCCCGTCGCAGGCTGCGCTCTGAGCCACCGCCAGCGCGGCCTTGGTGATCGCGGTTTCGGTGATCCGGGCCACCACCGGGTCGTTGCCTTCCTCGAAAGAGCCGAAGCCGGCGATGACGAATCCGGCCGCCTCCAGTTTCTGTCGCATGGCCTGCGAGACCTCGGGCAGGTAGGGCGTGACAAATCCCAGCCGGCGCAGGCCCAGCGCCCTGCCGGCGGCGATCAGCGCGGCCAGCGGATCGCTGACCCTGGCCTTGGGAAACACGCTCTGGATCGCGCTGGCCACCCTGTCCGAGCCGATCACCGTCGAGGCCGAGGTGCAGCCGTAGCCGATGACGTCGAAATCGAGCGAGGGCGGCAACAGGCGCGCCGAGGCCGGCAGATCCCGTTCCATCCGGGCCAGCGTGTCGGGGCGGATCTCGGCGACCATCGGAATGCGGCTGTGGTAAAGCGCGATGCCCTCGGCGGCGGTCATGCGCGCGAATTCCGGCTCCAGCGTCTCGTCGGTCTCGAGCACGATCACCCCAAGGGTGGCGCGGTGGCCGATACCGTCATCGGTGTCGAAATCCAGCTTCATGACAGCCTCCTAGAAGATCGGCAGTTCCGGCGCGGCGCGGCTGGTCAGCAACTCGGCCCCGCCGGCGCGCAGAACGATGTTTTCCTCGTGCACCATGATCCGCCCGTCGCCATAGCCCAGCGAAGGCTCCAGCGTCAGCACCATGTTTTCCCGCAGCACCGTGTCGTCGAAGGCGGCAAGCGACGGCCATTCGGTCAGCTGCATGCCCAGCCCGTGGCCCAAGCGTCCGACATCGCCGCCGCCGGGGTCCATCTCGGCGATCACCGCCTGCATGGCGCGAAACAGGTCGCGGCAGGTGGCGCCGGGGCGGGCGGCGGCCAGCCCGGCCTCGGTGGCGCGCCACAGAACGTCATAGGCGCGCCGAGACTGGTCATCGGCGCGGCCGACGGCGAAGTTGCGGTCGAAATCGCAGAAATAGCCGTCCCATGTGGCGCCGGTGTCGAGCATGACGATGTCGCCCAGCGCCAGAGGGCGCCGGCTTGGCGGCGAGATCACGTCGTGATAGCCGCCCTGATCGGCGCCGCCGACCAGATAGGGCACGTCATCCGCCCCCTGCGCCAGCGCCTCGCGGCGGAAGGCGCGAAACAGCTCTTCCAGCGGCTGGCCCTGGCGGGCGATCTCGGGCAGGCGGGCAAAACTGCGCGAGCCGATGGCGCAGATATGCGCCAGCTTGGCGATCTCGGCCTCGGATTTCACCATCCGCAGCTGGCGGACCAGCCCGGTGGCGTCGGCGATGGCCAGCCCGGGCAGGGCAGCCATCAGGCGCTCGTAATCGCCCAGCGGCATCCGCAGCCCCGTTTCATGGCCCTTCATCACGCCCAGCGTCGCCGATTTCGCCGCCAGCGGGGCCAGCAATTCCGTCAGCAGGCTGAGACCATCATCCTCGGGGGCCGGGGCGCTCCAGCTGCGGATATCGTCGATCCAGGTGCGGCGCATCAGGTCGGCGCCGATCTCGGGAATGATGGCGACAGGTTTGCCTTCGGGCGGGATGAACAGGAACCACGGCCGGGTCGGGCTTTGCCAGAACAGGGTGTGAAATCCGCTGAAATAGCGCACTTCGGCTTCGCTGAGCAACAGCAGCCCGTCCAGCCCCTGCGCCGCCATCAGGCGCTGCGCGTTCCGGGTCCGGGTCTGGAATTCTGCCTCTTCAAAACCGCGTGTCGGGGTCTCAGACATGGTCGTTTCCCTGCATGATGGCGGAGAAAATCTCCGGATCGGTGACACCTTCGGATCCGATCAGAAGAATCCGCGAAACGTCGCTCAACCCCAGGTTAACCGATAACTCGTCGCTTTGGCAGGCTGCAATTACCGCCGCCAGCCCGGCGACCGCGCTTTCGCCCGCCTCGAGCGGGGCGTCGCCGTAATCGCCTCGGGCCAGCAGGCGCACGGTCGGTGCAACGATGCCGTCGGGGATGGTGATATAGTCGGTGGCCTCTTCGCGCAGGATGTCCCAGGCCATTTCCGAGGGCTCGCCGCAGGAAAGCCCGGCCATGATGGTTTCTTGCGAAATGGCGACCGAGGTCGCCCGGCCCCGGGCGGCGCTTTCGAACAGGCAGGCCGCCAGTTCCGGTTCGACGATCACCACGCGGGGCGCGGCATCGCCATAGTGCTGGCGCAGCCCCGCCGCCACCGAGGCCGCCAGCCCGCCGACCCCCCCCTGAAGGAAGACATGGGTCGGGGGCTGTTGCAGGGTTTCGCAGATTTCGCGGGTCATCACGCCATAGCCGGCCATGACATCGCGCGGCGGTGCGCTGTAGCCGGGCCATGAGGTGTCAGAGACGACGAACCAGCCGTTGGCCGCGGCCTCGTCCTTGGCCAGCCGCACGGATTCGTCGTAATCCCCCTTGATTCGGATGACCTCGGCGCCCAGCTCGCGCATGGCCGCGGCGCGCCCCTCGCTGACCTCGGCATGGATGTAGATCCGGCAGGGGGCGCCAAAGCGCTGGCAGCCCCAGGCCAGCGAACGGCCGTGGTTGCCGTCGGTCGCCGATACCAGCGTGATGGCGCGACAGGCGTCGGCCAGCGTGCCGTTGCGAATCTCGTAGGGGTCGACCGCGCGCCCCAGCCGTTTGCTGAGTTCACGCTGCAACACCCGCAGCGCCGCATAGGAGCCGCCAAGCGCCTTGAAACTGCCGAGGCCAAAGCGCGGGCCCTCGTGTTTGTAGTCGATCCGGGCAAGGCCCAGTTGGGCCGCGAGCCCGTCCAGCGCCACCAGCGGCGTCGCCTCATATCCGGGCCAGTTGACGATTTCGCCGCAGGCCTCATCGAAATCGGCCGGGCTCAGGACGTCATGCGCGGCCCGGTCCGGATCAGGACGCACCGCAAGGTGTTGCAGATTGGCGGAAGCGAAAGGTGCGAACATCATCGGTCCTCGTGGTTGGGCAGCCGGTCGCGAACCAGCCGCAGCCAGAACTCTGCGCCGATCGGCAGCAGGTCGTCGTTGAAATCGTAATCCGCCGCGTGCAGTGGCTGGCCGCTGGGGCCCTCGGTGCCATTGCCGAGCAGCAGGAAACAGCCGGGCACCGCCCGGCTGAACTGGGCGAAATCCTCGGAAAAGGTCATCGGCGGGCGCTGGCGCAGGACCGCGCAGCCCGCGGCCTCGGCGGCGCGATAGACCGCTTCGGTCGGGGCGGGGGCATTGATGGTCTCGGCGAATTCGGTGTCGAATGTCACCTCGACCTCGACCCCATGGGCCGCCGCCACCCCGGCCGCGATGCGGCGCATGAAGGTCTCGATCCGGGCGCGGTCCTCGGGTGAGCGGGCGCGGGCATCGCCCTTCAGAACCGCCCGCCCGGGCAGCACGTTGCGTTGCCCGTCGGTGACAAATTCGGTCACCGAAACCACCGCCCCGGCGCCGGCGGGCAGCCTGCGCGCCACGATGGTCTGCAGCGCCATGACCAGTTCGGCGCCGACCGTGATCGCATCGACCCCCGCCTGCGGCATCGAAGCATGGCCGCCCCGGCCCCGGATGGTGATCTCGAACAGGCTTTCGCTGTTGCAGATCAGCCCGCTGCGGGTCGAGACCTGCCCCAGCGGCGCGCCGGGCAGGTTGTGAATCGCATAGACCTCGTCGATGGGGAACCGTTGCAGCACGCCTTCCTCGATCATCCGGCGCGCGCCCGTGCCCTGTTCCTCGTCGGGTTGGAACAGGAACACCACGGTGCCGTCAAAGCCGCCCTCGGCCGCCAGCCGTTCGGCCGCGCCAAGCAGCATCGCCGTGTGCCCGTCGTGGCCGCAGGCATGCATGATGCCGGGGGTCTGGGACGCATAGTCATGGGCCGAGCGTTCCTGGATCGGCAGCGCGTCCATGTCGGCGCGCAGCCCGATGGCGCGGTTGCCTTGGCCGGCACGCAGGACACCGACAACGCCGGCCCCCTCGTGCACCTCCAGCCCCAGTGCGCGCAGATGCCCGGCGACCAGCGCCTTGGTCTGCCGTTCCTGCAAGCCCAGTTCGGGGTTGCGATGCAACTGCCGCCGCAGGCGGGTCAGTCTCTGGTGAAAGTCGTCCATGATGCCTCCGGGCCCGGTTGCAGGAAGGATGGCGCGGATACGGGTGGGGAAATCATCGGAGTTTTCCGATTTCGATGGGAAAAACCTCGAAAACCATCGAATCTGTGATAAATTTCGGAAATGGACGACAAGGATCTGAAAATTCTGCGCCTGGTACAGGCCAATGCGCGGCTGACCGCCGAGGCGATCGGCGAGGATGTCGGCCTGTCGCCGGCGGCGGTTCACAAACGGCTTCAGAAGCTGCGCGCGCAGGGGGTGATCGAACGCGAAATCGCGGTTCTGTCCCCGGCCAGGCTGGGGCGTGGCATGACGATCATCGTCGAAGTCCTGCTCGAGCGCGAAAGCCGCGCCCAGCTGGATGCCTTCAAGCGCAGGATGCGGAGCGCGCCGCAGGTGCAGCAATGCTATTACACCACCGGCGAGAGCGATTTCGTGCTGATCCTGGTGGTCGAGGACATCAAGGAATACGAGGCTTTCACCCAGACCTATTTCTTCGATGAATCCAATATCAGCAAGTTCAAGACGGCGGTGGTGATGGACCGGGTCAAAATCTCGCTGGACGTGATCTGAATCTTGGGCCGGAAGAACCCGGCCCAAGGGGGTTCGGGCGACGTGCCTCAGCGCGCCTTGACCGCCTCGACCGAGGCTTCGAGGATGTCCAGCGCCTCGGCCAGAATCTCGTCCTCGATGGTGATCGGCGCGAGGAAACGGATCACGTTGCCGTAGACGCCGCAGGTCAGGAGAACCAGGCCACGCGACAGGGCCTCGGTGCGGATGGCATTGGCCATCTCGGGGTTGGGGGCGCTGCCGTCGGCGGTGTTGAACTCGGCCGCGATCATGAAGCCGGGGCCGCGGATGTCGACGATCTCGGGGGTGCTTTCGCGGATCGATTCCAGCCGCTGCTTGAGGCGCGAACCCAGCTCGTTGGCGCGGGCGCAGAGGTCTTCTTCCTCGATCACGTCGAGCACCGCATTGGCGGCCGCGATCCCCAGGGGGTTGCCGCCATAGGTACCGCCCAGCCCGCCCGGAGCCGCCGCGTCCATCAGATCGGCGCGGCCGGTGACCGCCGCCAGCGGCAGGCCGCCCGCCAGCCCCTTGGCCATGGTGGTGATGTCGGCCGCGACGTCATAGCCCTCCATCGCGAATAGGTTGCCGGTGCGGGCAAAGCCGGTCTGGACCTCGTCGGCGATCATGACGATGCCATGGTCGTCGCAGAGCGTGCGCAGGCCGCGCATCAGCTCGGCCGGGGCCGGGTAGAACCCGCCTTCGCCCTGCACCGGCTCGAGGATGATCGCCGCCACGCGCTCGGGGTCGAGGTCGGCCTTGAACAGTTTGGTCAGCGCGCCAAGGGCCTCGTCGGTCGAGGTGCCGTGCAGCTCGATCGGGAAGGGCACGTGATAGACGTCGGGCATCATCGCGCCGAAACCCTTCTTGTAGGGCATCACCTTGCCGGTCAGCGACATGCCCATGAAGGTGCGGCCGTGAAAGGCGCCGCCGAAGGCGATCACCGCCGGGCGGCCGGTGGCGGCGCGGGCGATCTTGATCGCGTTCTCGACCGCCTCGGCACCGGTGGTGACGAAGATGGTCTTCTTGTCGAAATCGCCGGGCACCTTGTCGTTGAGCCGTTCGGCGAGGCGGACATAGTTCTCGTAGGGCATGACCTGATGGCAGGTATGGGTGAAGCTGGCGGCCTGCTGCTGCACCGCCGCCATCACCTTGGGGTGGCAATGCCCGGTATTGACCACCGCGATTCCGGCGGCGAAGTCGATATAGCGGTTGCCTTCGACATCCCAGACCTCGGCGTTGAGGGCGCGCTCGGCATAGATTTGGGTCTGCATGCCGACTCCCCGTGCCACGGCGGCGTCGCGGCGCTGCGAGATTTCTGCATTGGTCATGGTGCGTCCTTTCGGCGTTGCGGGCCTCGCGCCCGATTTTGATCAAAAGAAAGGTATCGGGTCTCGATCGGCGGCAATAGCCTATTTCTTTCCGGGGGTAAGCTGTTGAAAAAGCTTGGCGTGAAGCCTGTGCGTTGAGTATTTCGAACGGGCAAAGGCTGCGCGCCGCGTGGTCGCGCGCCGTTTCCCGGCCTATTTCCAGGCAAAGGCCGGCTGGTCGAAATGCGCAACACGGGTTGCCCGCGCGCACAGTCCGACCTCGCGGAACTGATAGAGCAGCGCCGCCGTCGGGGCATAGATTTCATGTCCGAGCGTCGGGATATGGGCCGACAGGAGCGGGGTGTCGCCGTTGCGGTTGTCGTGAAAGCGCGGAATCTCGGGGCTGGCCAGTTCGACCAGGGGAATGTGATAGACCGCCGCCACCTCCGACGGGTCCGGGATGATCCCGGCCTCGGGCGGGCACCACAGCACGAAGGGGGTGATGCGGAAACCCGAACGGGTCGCGTAATCGTCCAGACGCCCGAGAACCTGCCCGCGATCAAGCGCCAGCCCGAGCTCTTCGTGCAATTCGCGCCGGGCCGCCTGTTCGGCGCTTTCGCCCGCGTCGAGCCGCCCGCCCGGCAGCGCGTATTGCCCGCCATGGCGATTGAGCGACGCCGCGCGCAACGTCAGCAGGACCGAGGCCTGGCCAGAGCCGGGATCCCGCGCCAGCACGATCGCCACCGCCGCCCGCCGCAGGGTGTCATCGGGCTGCGCCCGGGCGGCAAAACGGCCGAGGTTCGCGCGGATGCTCTCGCGCAGTCGTGGTTCGAACGGGTAGTCGGTCACGGTCTCTCTCGAACGGTTTTTGCCTCCAGCCGCAGGCGGGCGATCGGACAGATACAGAGCCCGGCCCCGGTGCGGCTGTTCTCACTGTGGCGAAGATCGCCTGCCGCGTCAGCAAAATTGCGGTCCGACGTTGGGTCACGCTGTGGCGGCCCGGCCAGCTGGCGGCGCGGTCGCAGCCGATGGTCTCAGAACACGGCCCCGGCCGCTGATTGCGGCAACCACTGGCGCCCGGTGATGAAATCCAGCGCATCGCGGGTCGGCCCGTCGCCGTTGGCCTTTTCGCCGTGATAGAGATAGACCTGCCTCAGGTCCGGCAGATCGGCGATGGTTCGGAACGAAAGCCTCTCGGGCATCAGCCCCATCACCGAGCGCGGCAGCACAGTCACCCAATCGCCGCCCCGGACCATGGCCAGCAGCGACTGTGTGTTGTGCACCGTGACATGGGTTCCGGTCAGGCGGTCGCGGAACGGCCCGGTCTCGATCTGGTCGCACAGGGCGTTGCGCAGGAAGGGCCGGGCAAAGACGTCGTCGATGGTGATGCGGCCGGGGTGACGGGCCAGCGGGTGACGGTCGGCGCAGACCAGCCCATAGCGGTCCTGCATCAGCGCGGTGACGCCGATGCCATTCAGCACGTGGCGGGCCGAGGCGATGCCGATATCGGCCCATCCCTGCAACAGGGCGTCGATGACCTGCTGGGTGTCGGCATCACGCAGTTCGATCCTGAGGCCGGGATGGGCTTTGGCCAGATGGGCGACCATACCCGGAAAAAGCAGTGCCGCGATCGAAGGCACGGCGGCGACATAAAGCACGCCCTGCGGCGCGCTGGCCGAAAGCTCGATGGCCTTGATCGTGCCGTCGAACTGCTGCAACTGCCTGAGGCCGAGTGCAAAAACCTGCTCGCCCAGCGCCGTCAGCCGGTTCTTGCGCTCGCTTTCGAACAGCGGCTGTCCGAGGTGCTGTTCGAGCTGCTTGAGGGTCATGCTCACCGCCGACTGGGTGCGCCCCAGCTGCGCTGCGGCCTCGGCAAGGTTTCCTGCCTTGGCGACGGCGCAGAAACTGCGCAGCATTTCGATCTTGATGGCCATGCTTCAGAAATTTTGAAATTAGCTTAAGAAGTTTGAATTTGACTGATATTGGCGGCGATGTCCAGAGTGCCCTTGAGCAATGTTTAAACCGAGTGGACCCGTGACCCAAATGAACCTGATTGCCGGCGAATGGCTGGCCGGCGATGCCGAGATCGAAAACCGCAACCCGTCGGATCTCTCTGATCTGATCGGAACCTTCGCGCAGGCCAGTTCCGACCAGCTCGAGGCGACCCTCGATCAGGCGCGCAGCGCGCAGCGCCAGTGGCAGGCCTATGGGCCCGAGCGCAAGCAGGCGGTGCTGATGGCGATCGGCAACGAGCTGATGGCGCGGGCCGAGGAACTGGGCCGGCTGCTGTCGCGCGAAGAGGGCAAGCCGCTGGCCGAGGGCAAGGGCGAGGTCTATCGCGCCGGGCAGTTCTTTACCTATTACGCCGCCGAATGCCTGCGCCAGATCGGCGAGAATGCGGATTCCGTGCGCGACGGGGTCGAGATCGACGTCCGCCGCGAGCCTGTGGGCACCGTTGCCATCATCAGCCCGTGGAACTTTCCCACCGCCACCGCGTCATGGAAGATCGCCCCGGCGCTGTGTTATGGCAATGCGGTGGTCTGGAAGCCGGCCAATGTGACCCCGGCTTCGGCGGTGGCACTGACCGAGATCATCGCCCGGCAGGATATTCCCAAGGGGCTTTTCTCGCTGGTCATGGGCGCCGGGCGCGCGGTCGGGCAGCGGCTGGTGGAAAGCCCCAAGGTGAACGCGATTTCCTTCACCGGTTCGGTGCCGGTGGGCAAGGGGATCGCCTCGGCCGCGATCCAGAACCTGACCAAGGTGCAGATGGAGATGGGCTCGAAGAACGCGCTGGCGGTGATGGACGATGCCGACCTTGATCTTGCGGTGACGCTGGCGCTGGGCGGCGCCTTCGGTGGTTCGGGCCAGAAATGTACCGCCTCCTCCCGGCTCGTGGTCCACGAGGCCGTGCATGATGCCTTTGTTGAAAAACTGGTGGCCGGTGCGCGGGCGATGAAAGTGGGCCACGCGCTGGAAGAGGGCACCCAGATGGGCCCCGTGGTCAGCCAGCAGCAGCTGGACGAAAACCTGGCCTATGTCGATCTGGGCCGCTCTGAAGGGGCCGAGCTGGCCTGTGGCGGTACCCGGCTCGAGATGCCGCACGACGGGTTCTACATGTCGCCCGGCGTGTTCCTGAACACCACCAACGCGATGCGCATCAACCGCGAAGAGATGTTCGCGCCGCTGACCTCGGTGATCCGGGTCGGCAGCTATGACGAGGCCCTGAGCGTCGTCAACGACACCAATTTCGGTCTCACCTCGGGCATCGTGACCCGGTCGCTGGCCCGCGCCACCCATTTCCGCCGCAACGCGCGCACCGGGGTGGTGACGGTGAACCTGCCTACGGCAGGCACCGATTATCATGTGCCCTTTGGCGGGCGCGGCGACAGTTCTTACGGGCCGCGCGAACAGGGCAAGGCGGCGGCCGAATTCTACACCACGGTGAAAACCGCCTATATCAGCGCCGGGCCGGTCTGATGCGCATTGACGGGCTGCAATATGCCAACTGGTCGGAAAAGATCTTCCGCCAACTGCGCGAAGGCGGGGTCGATGCGATCCATGTCACAATCGCCTATCACGAGAGCTTCCGTGAAACGGTGCTCAACTTCGAGAAGTGGAACCGCTGGTTCGAGCAGTTCCCCGACCTGATCATGAAGGGGCGCTGGGCGCGCGACATCGACGTGGCGCGCGAAACCGGCCGCACGGCGGTGTTCTTCGGCTTTCAGAACCCGAGCCCGATCGAGGACGACATCGGCCTGGTCGAGGTGCTGCACGATCTGGGCGCGCGCTTCATGCAGCTGACCTATAACAACCAGTCGCTGCTGGCGACCGGCTGCTACGAGAGTTACGACGCCGGCATCACCCGCATGGGCAAACAGGTCATCAAAGAGATGAACCGGGTCGGGCTGGTGGTCGACATGAGCCATTCCGGAGACCGTTCGACCATCGAGGCCGCCGAGCTGTCCGAGCGTCCCATCGCCATCACTCACGCGAACCCGCATGACTGGGCACCGGCGTTGCGCAACAAGCGCGACGCGGTGATCCGCGCGGTCACCGAACGCGGCGGGATGCTCGGATTTTCGCTTTACCCCCATCACCTGAAGGGCAAGTCGGACTGCACGCTGGAGAGTTTCTGCGAGATGATCGCCCGCGCGGCGGACAGCTACGGGGCCGAGCACCTGGGCATCGGCAGCGATCTCTGCCAGGACCAGCCCGACTCGGTTGTCGAATGGATGCGCGTCGGGCGCTGGAGCAAGGAGATCGACTATGGCGAAGGCTCGGCCAGCCTGCCCGGTTTCCCGCCGATGCCCGGCTGGTTCCGCGACAACCGCGATTTCGGCAATCTCGAGAACGGCCTCAGGGCAACCGGCCTGAACGCGGACGAGGTCGCTGGCATCATGGGGCAGAACTGGTATCGTTTCTTCGAAAGGAATTTCACGCCGCAGCAGGCAGGCGGCATGACGGGGGGCACATGATGAGCAAGGTCCGGTCGCCGGAGATCGTGATGCGGCTTTCCCGGCTCGGGTCGCTGCACCAGTGCCGGCTTAGTTTCATGCGTCAGTTGACGCGGCGTATGGCGGCCGAGAACTGGCGTTTCTCGCGCCCCGTCTTCGACATCGACGCCGCGGGGGTGGGGCATGCGGTCTATACCGCCGCCGGGCCGGAACGCAGCTATTCCCTAGTCGCCTTTGCCCATGACCTGCCGCCGGAAATGCGCTCGGACCGGGTCATCGCCACCGCCTGGGACGCGACCTTCACCCTGTTCGACGGCATCCCGACCAAGGCCGATATCGACCGCCTGTCGCGCAATGTGCCGCTTCAGGAAGCGGGCCGCGTCAGCCAGAGCGAAATCTCGGTATCGCGGGCCAACCGCTCGGTGCGCCTGTGGGAGCATTTCGTCGATGCGCTTTCGCAGGGCCGTCAGCCGGACCCGCAGCGGGTCGCGGCGGTGGGCTACCTGATGCGCACGACGGCGGTCTACGGATCGGGCAAGCTGGGGGCGGCGGACCGCGAGATCATCGCCGGGCGGCCGGAAATGGCAGCCCCCTTCCAGGCCGAGATGCTTTCGGTCTATCTGACGCGCTGGTTCGTGCGCGATCTGGTGGAACATATGGCCAGAATGCGCGGCGGCGACACCGCGGTGCCGCTGGACCCCGCCCTGGCCCGCTGCCTCGGCATCGGCAATTCCACCGGGCTTGGCATGGCACCCTTCATCGTCAACCACCCGGTGCTGTTCAACAACTGGATCCGGGCCCGGGAAGAGGCGATTGCCACGGTGCGTGCGCTGGCCCGGGCCTCGGACCGGGCGCAGGCGCAGTTCACCGACCTGCTGACCCGATCCGGGCTTTCGGTCGCCAAATGGCATTCCGAGCACCCGCTCCAGATCGCCAAGCTTGCGCAACTGAAGGCTGATCTGGCTGCGCTGCGGCAGCATCTCGGGGCGTTCGACTGGTCGCCCGAGGCCCCCTGGGACCGGCTTATGCACTGGGCAGAGGGGGCGCTGAGCGAAGAGGGGCAGGAACTGCTGGCCTCGCTGATCCTCGAACCCTATCCCGACCTCGTCGACGGGCTGGGCGCCACCATGGCCGACGATACCCCCGATGCCTTCATCATCGACGGCGCGATGACGGTCGCAGAGATGCGCCGGCTGATCGAGGCCAGTTTCGGCTGGGCGCTGGATCTCGACTGGAGCGCCCGCGAGACCTGCGCGCGGGCCTGGTATGTCTCGGAAGAAAAGCTCGAACCCCGGCTGGGCGAGCGTTTCGAAGAGCCGGTCGAAGCCTACGAACAGCCCCTGGCCCCGGCCCGCGACGCGGCACTGGCCCATCGTGCGCTGTGCGACCGGGACGCGGACCAGCCGATATCGGTCTTTCTTCAGGCGCACCCCGAGCATCGCCACACGCTGCGCCGGGCCCAGATCTCGGCCAGCGCGCCCTATGGCGAGATCCGCTCGAACACGATCGCGGCCGATCTGATGCCGATCGACATGCTGCGCGCCAAGCTGTCCTTTTTCGGGGCGACGCATTTCGACCCGCGCTCGGACCGCTGGGTGCGTATCTGCATGTATGCCGACGCGCCCTATCCCCCGGATCTGACGGCGCGCAATGCCGATTTCTGGGTCTATCCGGAGGCAACCGCATGAGTTTCGCACTGAACGAGGTGGAAGCCACCGCCAAGAAGGCAGCCCGGGGCGCGGGCCATCCATGGGGGCTGGCGGAAGAGGCCGGCAAGGCGACCCGCTGGCTCTGTGCTCAGGGGCTGGACGGGGTCGCGATCCTGTCGACGGCCCTGTCGCGCGACCCGTCCGCCGCCGCCTGCCCGCTGGCCGAGGGCGCGGCGCTGTCGGACCGCGCGGCGGCGCTGGCCGGACAGGAGACCCTGCTGGCCGAGGTCGCGGCGCCGGCCATGGTTCTGCCCTTCGCGGCGCTGGTGGCCCGCCAGACCGGGCAATGCGTCACGGTCGAATGCAAGGGGGCGTGGGCCACGACGGACGGCCGGCGGCTGCGGCTTTCGGCGACCTTCCCGGCCGCGCCCGCGCCGCTCCGGCTGTTATGCGGCGGCGATCCCGGCGCGCTCGACGACCTGCGGCCCATGGCCACCCGCGCCACGCCCGATGATGTCGCATGGCAGACCCTTGAGCGGCTGGCCCACCGCACCTATGCGCCCGCGACCGAAGAAAGCCGGATGCGCGGCGCCGGGGCCGGCCTCTCTGACAACGACTGAACGAAGGTGAAAGCGATGCAAACCAAGACCCTGACCCTTGACGAGATCGAGGATCTGGCCCTGCGCGCCCTTGTCGCCGCAGGCACGAGCGAGGACAACGCCCGCCCGCTGGCCGTGGCCACCGCCGCCACCGAGGCCGACGGGGTGGCCAGCCACGGGCTGGCCTATATCCCGATCTATTGCGAGCATGTGCAATGCGGCAAGGTCGATGGCCGCGCGGTGCCGGTGGTGTCGCAGCCCCGTCCCGGCGTGGTGACGGTCGACGCTGCCACCGGCTTTGCCCATGCCGCGATTGACGCCGGTTTCGACCGGCTGGTGCCGATGGCGCGGGATCAGGGCGTCGCGGCGCTGGCGATCCACAACAGCTACAATTGCGGTGTGCTGGGCTATCACACTTTGCGCCTTGCCCAGGCCGGTCTCTTGGGGCTGGGCTTTACCAATGCGCCGGCCTCGATCGCGCCTTCGGGCGGGGCCAGGCCGGTGGTCGGCACCAACCCGTTCTCGATCGCGGCGCCGGGCGCGGGGGGGGAGCCGGTGATCATGATCGACCAGTCGGCCAGCACGATCGCCAAGTCCGAAGTGATGAAACACGCCCGCGAAGGCCGGCCGATCCCGGTCGGATGGGCGCTGGACAACGAGGGCAACCCGACCACCGACCCCAATGTCGGCCTCAAGGGGTCGATGGCGCCTTCAGGCGGCTACAAGGGGGTCGGCGTGGCGCTGCTGACCGAGATCATGGCCGCCGCGATGACCGGGGCGGTTCTGGGCAAGGATGCCTCGCCCTTTTCGGGCACTGCCGGCGGTCCGCCGAAGACCGGGCAGTTCTTTCTTGCCATCGACCCGGCGGCGACCTCGGGCGGGGCGTTTGCCGAGCGGGTGACGGCGCTGGCCGAGGCCATCCACGCCCAGGACGGAGCCCGGCTTCCGGGGGATGGACGGGCCCGCAAGCGCCAAGCCGCGAGAACGGCCGGCGTCGCCGTCGACTGCGCAACGCTTGAGCGGATCGAGGCGATTCTGGCCTGATCGCCGCCGGTTGCGGGCCTTGGGCCGGCAGCGCCCTCGGGCGGCCGGTCTTGTGGCGAGAAGCCGGGCGGCTTCGGCTTCTCGGAAATCCGCGTTCGGTTTTTCTTAATCATCCGCCAGCGCGTTGCCCACGCGGCGCTTCCGTGTCAGCTCTGCGGGGCGGGCCTCGGGCCTGCCGGCGTCCGGGGCGGTGCCCCGTCGCGCTGTCTGTGCGGCATGGGGGGCGGCGACATGGCACGCGAATACCTGAAGAAGGCGATCCGAACTGCGGCGACCGGCGCCGGCGACGTTCGCGAAACGGTGCGCCGTATCCTTGCTGACATCGCGCAGGGCGGCGAGACCAAGGCGCTGGAATATGCCGCCCGTTTCGATGGCCATGACGGCAATGTCCTGCTGACGCCGGAAGAGATCGCCGACGCCTGCACCCGGGTGCCCGACAAGCTGAAGGCCGATATCCGCTTTGCCCACGACAACGTGCGACGCTTTGCCGAGGCCCAGAAATCGACCCTGCACGACGTGGAAATCGAGATCCTGCCCGGTTTCCTCGCCGGGCAAAGAACGATCCCCGTTGCGGCTGCCGGATGCTACGTGCCGGGCGGGCGCTACAGCCATACCGCCAGCGCCATCATGACCGTGACCACCGCCAAGGTCGCGGGGTGCCGCCATATCACCGCCTGCTCGCCGCCGCGCCCGGGGCAGGGGATCGCCCCGGCGACGGTCTTTGCCGCCCATATCTGCGGCGCTGACCGGATCCTTGCCATGGGCGGGGTGCAGGGGGTGGCGGCGATGACCTACGGGCTGTTCGGCCTGCCCCGGGCCAATATCCTTGTCGGTCCGGGCAACCAGTATGTCGCCGAGGCCAAGCGTCTTCTGTTCGGGCAGGTCGGCATCGACATGATCGCCGGGCCCACCGACAGTCTGATTCTGGCCGATGCCACCTCGGACGCCCTTGTGGTGGCCACCGATCTCGTCAGCCAGGCCGAACATGGCGACAACTCGCCGGTTTGGCTGGTCACCGACGACCGGGCGCTGGCGACGCGGGTGATGGAGCTGGTGCCCCGACTGATCGAGGCGCTGCCCGCCTTCAACCGCGACAACGCCCGTGCCGCATGGCGCGACTGTGCCGAGGTGATCCTGTGCGGCGACCGCGAGGACATGGCCGCCTGTTCCGATGACTATGCGCCCGAACATCTGACGGTGCAGGCCGCCGATCTCGACTGGTGGCTGGCGCGCCTGACCTCTTATGGCGCGCTGTTCCTGGGCGAGGAAACCACGGTGTCCTACGGCGACAAGGCCAGCGGCACCAACCATGTTCTGCCGACCTCGGGCGCGGCCAGCTACACCGGCGGGCTCAGCGTTCACAAATACATGAAGGTGGTTACATGGCAGCGCGCCACGCGCGACGGCTCGCGACCGGTGGCCGAGGCGACGGCGCGGATTTCCCGCCTCGAGGGCATGGAAGGCCATGCCCGCGCCGCCGAGGTGCGGCTGGCCAAGTACTTCCCCGACGAACGCTTCGATCTGAGTGCCTAGGGCATGGCCCGCGGTCAGCGGCTGGCGCTGGATCAGAGGTCGAGAAACGGGCGCAGGGTGATCCCTTCGTCCTCGAGACGCTGGCGTATGGTCGCGGCCATCCGCACAGCGCCGGGGCTGTCGCCGTGAACGCAGATCGACTGCGCCCGAAGGG
>NZ_JBFJVE010000048.1:0-15693 GCF_041624275.1 Shimia sp. | reverse complement strand
CCGCTGACCGCGACCGGGCAGAAACCCGAGGACAAGATCGCCGCCATCGGCATCCGCCTGCGCAAATGGGTCAGCTTCCACGGCATCTCGATCAATGTCGAACCCGACCTCGAGCATTTCACCGGCATCGTGCCCTGCGGCATCACCGAACACGGGGTCACCTCGCTGGTCGATCTCGGGCTGCCGGTGACCATGGATGATGTCGACGTGGCGCTGAAACGCAGCTTTGCCGAGGTCTTCGGCGACTGAGCCCCGGGATCAGGGCAAAGCCCCCAGCGCGATCTGCGCCCCCCAGATCACCAGAACAGCGCCCGAGATCAGGTCGAACCACCGGGTCAGTGCCGGTGTCATGCGGCTGCGGATGCTCAGCGCCAACTGCACCAGGAACAGCCACCACAGGGCCGAGCCGAAAAACACCCCCGCGACCAGCCAGAAGGGCGCCATCGGCGCACTGCCCGCCACCGCGCCGAGACCGGCAATCATGCCGACAAAGGTCAGAATGGTCAGCGGGTTGGCCATGGTCAGCAGGAAGGTGGTCACCCAGCTCTTGAACAGCGTGCCATGCGCGCGCGCAGGGCTGATCGCCGCTACCTCTCCGTCAAAGTGCAGAAAGGCGCGCACCGAAGACAGCCCCAGCCACACCAGCAGCGCGCCCCCGCCGATTGCCATCGGCCCGGCATAGGCGACCAGCACCCCGGTCGCGGCGAAGCCCAGTGCCGCCAGCAGACCATAGGCGGCGTCGGCCGTCGCCGCCCCCATTCCGGTGGCCAGCCCGGCGGCACGCCCGTCCGCCAGGCTGCGGCGGATGCACAGCACCCCGATCGGCCCGACCGGGGCCGCCACCGCCAGCCCCATCACCAAACCCTTGAGGAACACCGCCCACAGCATGGCTCAGCCCGGCGCGCGAATTCGCAGCGCGGCACTTTCCTTCAACGCCTCGAGCGAGATCATGCTTTCGGTGCGCAGCACCGCCGCCAGCGGTTTCACGTGTTCTGTCAGGAAGTCCTGCAAGGCCCGCGTATCCCGCAGCCGCAGCTTCATCATGTAGGAATGCGCGCCGCTGATATGGTGCAGCTCCATCACCTCGTCATGCGCCGCCAATGCCGCGCAGGCCTCGGCCTCCCCGTCATAGGCCATGTCGACCAGCACGAAGCAGCACAGACCCGCCCCCGCACGTTCGGGATCAAGCCGCGCCGCCCAGCCGAGAATCCCCCCTTCGGCCACCATCCGGCGCACGCGCTCGTGGGCGGTCGAGACCGAAACCCCGACCTTGGTCGCGATCTCGGCACTCGAGGCGCGCCCCGCCCCCTGCAGAATTTCGCAAATTTTCCTGTCAATCTCATCCATAACCATACATATGCACAGCACCGCGCCGATTCCTCAACATTTTTTCCGACCAATCGGCGTATTTCACAAAAACATAAATCTGATACTTAATTTGCAACACGGCCAGACCGCGCTATTTTGCCGGTTGCACATCGGGGCCACATATCAGAATGTGCGGCCCGGACGCTCACGTTAACCCGAACTCGAGGTACAGCTCATGAAAACCCTTATTGCAGCAGCTGCAGCCGCCATCGCACTGGCCGCGCCCGCTTATGCAGAAGGCGACGCCGCGAAGGGCGAAAAAGCCTTCAAGAAATGCAAATCCTGCCACACCATCGTTTCGCCCGAGGGTGAAGTCGTCTTCAAGGGCGGCAAGACCGGCCCCAACCTCTACGGCGTGGTCGGCCGCGTTGCCGGCTCGGAAGACTTCAAATACGGTGACGGCCTGGCGGCAGCCGCCGAAGCCGGTTTCGTCTGGACCGAAGAGAGCCTGGCCGCCTTCGCCGCCGACGCCAAGGGCTTTCTGGAAGACAACGGCTTCCCGACCAAGAGCAAGATGACCTTCAAGCTGAAGAAGGGCGGCGAAGATGTCGCTGCCTATCTGGCTTCGGTCGCCCCGGCCCCGATGGCCGAGGAAGCCGCCGAAGGCGACAGCGCATCGCAGTAACCCCGCGATCAGCCCTGTTCGAACCCCGTGCGGCGCGCCGCGCGGGGTTTTTCTTTGCCCCGCCGTTACCGCCGGTCCGGCACTTTCCTGCCTGACATCAACGCCGCGATCTCCGCCCCCGGCATCGCCGTCTCGGCATAGCCGAAGCGCCCCTCCTCCAGCACCTCGCGGGCGGCGGCGCGCACCGCGCCGAACGCCGCCCGCGCGAACGAGCCGCCGACACTGATCCGCCGCACCCCGGCATCGGCCAGCTCGGCAACGGAATGAAACGGCGGCCGCAGCCCCATCACCACATTCACCGGCTTGTCCACCGCCCGGCAAACGGCGCGGATCGCCGCCAGATCCGGCAGGCCCGGCGCATAGAGCACATCCGCCCCGGCCTCGGAAAAGGCCACCAACCGACCGATGATCTGGTCCAGATCCGCCTCGCCCCACAGGCACCCCTCGGCCCGCGCCGTCAGGAGAAACGGTTTGCCACGTGCCGCCTCGGCCGCCGCCCGCACCCGCTCCACCGCAAGGTCGAATCCGTATATCGGTGCATGCCCGTCTCCCGTGGCGTCTTCGATCGACCCACCGACCAGCCCGACTTCCAGCGCCATCGCGATGGTCTCGGCGCAGGTTTCCGGCGCCGCGCCGAACCCGTCCTCCAGGTCGGCCGTCACCGGCAGGGCCGTAGCGGCGACGATCTCGGCGGCATTGCCGAGAATCTCCTCCCGGCCCAATCCGGCCGCCGAATCCAGCCGCCCGACCGAAAAGGCATAGCCGGCACTGGTGGTGGCCAGCGCTGCGAAGCCCGCCGCCTCGAGCAGCCTTGCCGTGCCCGCATCCCAGGGGTTGCCCATGACCAGCACCCCGGGGCCGCGATGCAGGGCCGCGAAGGCTTCGAATTTCGCCTGCTGGTCCATTTCACGCCTCGCTACCATTGCGCCCTGTTGATGTCGCCGTTCTAACATGCAACTAGAACATTGGGCGAACAGATTCCCCCCCCCGACACGGGCTCGACCCACCGGGTGAATCATGCAGACTCCCCCCTGAACCGGCACCACCCCCCGATTTTGACCCAAATCAAACGCCCTGCGACACTTTTTTTGATCTAGGTCAAATACTGTGATTGCGACAACCGGCGCAGGCCTCTAAAAAAGGCGATGATCCAGGGCGCATGGGGGGAATCTCCCTGCGCCCCTAAATGTACCAACAGGAGGCACGGCATGGCGGACGCAGCCATTCATGGCCACGAAGACGAGCGTGGATTTTTCACACGCTGGTTCATGTCAACAAACCACAAGGACATCGGGATACTCTATCTCATCGTGTCGGCCCTCGTCGGCCTGATCGCGGTCCTTTTCACCGTTTATATGCGGCTCGAGCTGATGGAGCCCGGCGTTCAGTACATGTGCCTCGAAGGCGCGCGCCTGATCGCCTCCTCGGCCGAATGTACCCCCAACGGCCATCTCTGGAACGTCCTGATCACCTATCACGGCGTGCTGATGATGTTCTTCGTGGTGATCCCGGCGCTGTTCGGCGGTTTCGGCAACTATTTCATGCCGCTGCAGATCGGCGCGCCGGACATGGCCTTCCCGCGCATGAACAACCTCAGCTTCTGGATGTATGTCACCGGCGTGGCGCTTGGCGTGGCCTCGCTGTTCAGCCCCGGCGGCAACGACCAGCTCGGTTCCGGCGTCGGCTGGGTGCTCTACCCGCCGCTGTCGACCACCGAGGGCGGCTATTCGATGGATCTGGCGATCTTCGCAGTGCACGTCTCGGGCGCCTCGTCGATCCTCGGCGCGATCAACATGATCACCACTTTCCTCAACATGCGCGCCCCGGGCATGACCCTGTTCAAGGTACCGCTGTTCTCGTGGTCGATCTTCGTCACCGCCTGGCTGATCCTGCTCAGCCTGCCGGTTCTGGCCGGCGCCATCACCATGCTGCTGACCGACCGCAACTTCGGCACCACCTTCTTCGATCCGGCCGGTGGCGGTGATCCGATCCTCTACCAGCACATCCTGTGGTTCTTCGGCCACCCGGAAGTCTATATCGTGATCCTGCCGGGCTTCGGTCTGGTGAGCCACATCTTCGCCACCTTCGCCCGCAAACCGGTCTTCGGCTACCTGCCGATGGTCTGGGCGATCATCGCCATCGGTGGCCTCGGATTCGTGGTCTGGGCGCACCACATGTACACCGTCGGCATGTCGCTGACCCAGCAGTCCTACTTCATGCTGGCCACCATGGTCATCGCGGTGCCCACCGGGGTCAAGATCTTCAGTTGGATCGCGACGCTCTGGGGCGGCTCGCTCGAGTTCAAGGCGCCGATGCTCTTTGCGCTCGGCTTCCTGATCCTGTTCACCATCGGCGGCGTGACCGGCATCGTGCTCAGCCAGGCCGGCGTCGACCGCGCCTATCACGACACCTATTACGTGGTGGCGCATTTCCACTACACCATGTCGATGGGCGCGGCCTTCTGCATCTTCGCCGGGATCTACTTCTACCTCGGCAAGATGTCGGGCCGTCAGTATCCGGAATTTGCCGCCAAGATCCACTTCTGGATGTTCTTCATCGGCGTCAACCTGACCTTCTTCCCGCAGCACTTCCTGGGACGTCAGGGCATGCCGCGCCGCTATATCGACTACCCCGAGGCCTTCTCCAAATGGAACGAGGTCAGCTCCTGGGGCGCCTTCCTGTCCTTCGCATCCTTCGTGCTGTTCTTCGGCATCGTGATCTACACGCTGCTGCGCGGCGCCCGGATCACCGAGAACAACTACTGGAACGAGCACGCGGACACGCTGGAATGGACCCTGCCCAGCCCGCCGCCCGAACACACTTTCGAAATCCTGCCCAAGCAGGAAGACTGGGACAAGGGACACGCGCATTAAGCGCCGCGCCCGACACCAAGACATGGGGCTCCGGAGCGCATCCGGGGCCCCTTTTCTTTATACCTTTCTCTTGCTGCAAATATCCCGGGGTGAGCGCCGCAGGCGCGAGGGGCAGAGCCCCTGCCGGAAGCGCGGAAAACCACCATGCCCTATGCCTGGACACCCGAGGCCGAAACCATCCTCACGCTGCGCCCGCACCGCTCGCTGCCGCGCCGGGGCTTCGCGGCGGTGGTTCTGCTGACCTTCCTGTTCGGCAGCCTGCCGCTTTTCGGCGTGCTGGGCACGGTCTATCTCTGGGGCATCCTGCCCTTCCTCCTTGCCGTGGTCGGCGGCCTCTGGTGGGGGCTGGAACGCTCCTATCGCGACGGCGAGATCCTCGAGACGCTGCGGCGTTCCGGCGACGACCTCATCCTCCGCCACCACGCGCCGGACGGCCCGCCCCTCGACTGGCGCTGCAACATCTACTGGGTGCGGGCGCAGCTGCACGAGACCGGGGGGCCGGTGCCCGGTTATCTGACCCTGTCGGGCAACGGCCGCGAGGTCGAGATCGGCCGCTTTCTCAGCGAAGAGGAACGCCGCCGGCTGTTCGGCGAACTGCTGGCCTATCTCGGGCGCAACCGCAGCCCCTGACCGGCTTGGCCGGGGGCGGGCCCCGCCAGCGGTGGCAGGTGCCTCTCTGTCAGGAATGCCCGGGCCCGGGATGCCGCCAAAATACCGGCCGTCCCGGGCCCCCGCCCTCTCGAAACCTCAGACCGCCCGCCCGGCGCCCTTCTGGCGCCCGATTGCGCGGGTCGCCCGCATCTCCTTCAGCCGGGTGGCGCGGGCCTTGACCTGCCGCCGCCAGACCCCGCGGCTCGACGCGGCCCCGACGCGCGCCACCAGATAGGGCGCGCTCAGCGACAGGCGCAACAGCCCGGCATGCAGCTCCCGCGACATCGGCTGCAGGAAATAGAACGCCGAAAACGCACCGCCGTGCCCCTCGGCGAGAACCGCAAACCGCCTTCCGTCGATGAACAGCTCGAACTCGGCCAGGCCCGGTGTCTTCAGCAGCCGGGACAAAAGCGCCCGCCCCGATCTGGTTCTCGGCACGAAGCGGCACCCGTGGCGGCCAAGCACGGTGATCACCCCGTCCATTTCCTGAAGATCGGCCATCAGGACCGCTTCGATCCGGCAGGCGCGTCGGTGTCGGAAGATGCCATGAACCGACCGGCCGACGCCGGCCAGCCCCCAGAGCGCGAGAAGAGCCAGCACCGCCGCGGCGGTCAGCACCGCGTATCGCAGGGGCCCCGGCCAGCCATCAAGGGTCTCGCGTAGTGCCGATCTGCGGAAATCCCCCAGACCCGAAATCAGTTCCTGGGCCGAGCTGCGCCGGCGAAACTCCTCGAATGAGACGAAGGCCGGGGACAGGTCGGAATGACCGGGATCCGTGGCGCCTGCGACCGGGGGGCGGCCCAAAACCCCCGGTGCCGGTTCCCCCGACAAGGGGGCTCCGGTGACGATCACCGCGCCGAGCGCCAGACTGAAAAGGGTGGCCTTCACGGGCTGCCGCAGCTTCCGGGTGGCCACGTTCCGCGGCGCACACCCCGCCAAGAATGGTCCTGCCTCGCTGGTTCGGCTCGCAATGCGCAGCATCGTCTTACCCGGCCCGTTAACGTCACCCCCAACGTTAGAAGCCGAAACCACCCCGAACAATCACGGCAGGAAAAAGAAACATTTCATGCGCCTGTTTTGCAACACAGGAGTGTTCCCCCGTACTGAAAATCAGCCAATACGTTAACTTCGCAATATTTCAGAGATTTACGAAACCACCCGCCCCGGCCTAGGCAAGCCCGCCCTTGACCAGCCCGGCCGCGATGCGGGCATAGGCCTCGGCCATCGGGCCGTTTCCGGCCGCGATCGGCGTGCCGCCATCGCCGGCCAGCCGGGTCTCGAGGTCGATCGGCAACTGCCCCAGCAAGGGCGCTCCGATCTTCTCGGCCTCGGCCGCAACTCCACCATGACCGAACAGATGCGCCTCGTGTCCGCAGTTGGGGCAGACATAGGTCGACATATTCTCGATCAGCCCCAGGACCGGCGTCTTCAGCGTGGCAAACATGTCCATCGCCTTGCGCGCGTCCAGCAGCGCCACGTCCTGCGGGGTCGACACCACCACCGCGCCGCTGATCTTGGTCTTCTGGCACAGGGTCAGCTGCACATCGCCGGTGCCCGGCGGCAGGTCGATCAGCAAGACGTCCAGCTCGCCCCATTGCACCTGGCCCAGCATCTGCTGCAACGCCCCCATCAGCATCGGACCGCGCCAGACCACCGCCTTGTCCTCTTCCAGCATGAAACCGATCGACATCAGCGTCACCCCATGGGCCTGCAACGGGATGATGCTCTTGCCATCGGGCGAGGCCGGGCGCTTGTTGATGCCCATCATGCGCGGCTGCGACGGGCCGTAGATATCGGCGTCCAGCAGCCCGACGCGACGCCCCTGTCTGGCCAGCGCCACGGCAAGGTTGCTCGACACCGTCGACTTGCCGACACCGCCCTTGCCCGAGGCGATGGCGATGATGCTTTTCACGCCGGGCACCTCGGTCGGGCCCGACTGCGGCTTGGGATGACCGCCGATCTTCAGGCTGGGCGGCGCTGCCTTGGCCGGTGCCGGCCCATGCGCAGTCAGCGCCACCGAGACCCTGTCGACCCCCTCCAGCGCCGCCACCGCCTGTTCGGCGGCCTTGCGCAGCGGCTCCATGTGACGGGCCACCTCGGGGCTCGGCGCCTCGATCACGAAACGCACGCTGGCGCCGTCGATGGTCAGCGCGCGCAGCAGGTCGCGCGAGACCAGATTGCCACCGTCGGGCAGCTCCAGCCGCGCCAGCGCTTCGCGAATTCGGGTTTCCGTCACAGCCATGTCCGTCTCCTTTGTCGTCCCCCCACAGACTATCAATTCAGGCCGGGGGCAAGTGGCTTTGCGCTTTCATCACGCGTTTTCAACCAGCTATGTCGCCGTGCCGGCATTTCAATTGACCCTGCGTCGCCTATTCGCATGCTGCATAGCGGCATTGCAGAGCTGTGCATTGTGCACCTGCAGCACAAACATATATCCATTTCGCAACAACACAGCGAACAGCGTTTCCTGAATACCGAGGTGACATCATGGCCTTTGCCAGCACGGAACAGACCGCCGCCCAGGGCACGACCGGACGCCTTGCGACCGTTGCCGCCGACCTGCTCGAGCGGCTCCGCAAGGCGCGTCTCTACCGCAAGACGCTGAACGAACTCAGCGCCCTGCCCAACGCGCAGCTGGCCGACATGGGCCTGCATCGTTCGATGCTGAAACGCGTCGCCTACCAGGCGGTGTACGAAGTCTGAATTCGACACGGAAAACCATCCTCCCTCGGTTTTCCTGTCACAGCGGCGATCTTCTCCTCCCTTTGATCGTCGCGAGTTTCCGGCCCGCGGGCCAACAGATCAAGAGGTCTCACTCCTCCTCCCTGCGAGGCCTCTTGTAAAAACGCGGCGGCACCTCTCCTCCTCCCCGGTGTCGCCGCATTCAAAATTCGGGCCCTGTGGCCCACCGGGATCAAGGCCGCCTCTCCTCCTCCCTGTGGTGGTCTTGACATCAGCAGCAACCCCTTCCTCCTCCCTATGGGGTTGCTGCTCAAAAATCCGGGCCATCGGCCCAACGGACAGCAGGCAGCTCCCTCCTCCCTGAGCGACCTGCCTAGAAGAACGGCGACGCCCTCCTCCCTGGCGTCGCCGTTTTTTTGCATCGGACGGCCCCAAGCCGGGCCAAAGGCGGGAATTGTCAGAACGGCACGTCGTCGGCGGCGGTGACGAAACTGGCCACCACGTTCTTGGTGCCCGATTTCTCGAAGGCCACTTCCAGCTTGTCGCCCTCGATATGGGTGATGCTGCCATAGCCGAACTTCTGGTGGAACACCCGGTCGCCAAGGGTGAAGCTTGATACCGCGCTAAGGTCGATCACCGGCGCCCGGCTTTCCTTTGGCTGCGACAGCCCGCGTTCGCCCGACCGCGCCTGCATGCGTTTCCAGCCCGGAGAGTTGTAGGTATTGGCGCTGGCCACCCGCTGATCCATCGCCGCCCCGGTCGCCGCGGCCGCGCCATAGCCGCCGCCATACAGCCCCGGCGGGGTCAGCACCTCGACATGGTCCTCGGGCAGCTCATCGATGAACCGCGACGGCATCTGCGACTGCCATTGGCCATAGACGCGGCGGTTGCCGGCAAAGGAAATGGTGCAGATCTCTTCGGCGCGGGTGATGCCGACATAGGCCAGCCGCCGTTCCTCCTCGAGCCCCTTGAGGCCGCTTTCGTCCATGCTGCGCTGCGACGGGAACAGCCCGTCCTCCCAGCCCGGCAGGAAGACGGCAGGAAATTCCAAGCCCTTGGCGCCATGCAGGGTCATGATGGTGACCTTGGGCTCATCCGTCTCGGATTCATTGTCCATGATCAGGCTGACATGTTCGAGAAACCCTTGCAGGTTCTCGAAGCTTTCCAGCGCCTTGACCAGTTCCTTGAGGTTCTCGAGCCGCCCCGGCGCCTCGGGCGTCTTGTCGTTCTGCCACATGGCGGTATAGCCGGATTCGTCGAGGATGATCTCGGCCAGCTCGATATGGCTATGCTCGGGCGCGCCCCGCACCAGCTGCGGCCTGCCATCGTCCAGCACCGCCTCGTCGCCGCCGACCTCCACCATCGGCCCGACCAGATGCGCGCGCCAGCGCGCGATACCGTCGATCAACTGGGCCAGCTCCTTGCCGCCCTTGCCGCCGATGCCCTTTTCCGCGAGCAGAATGCGCGCGCCCTCGACCAGCGAAACCCCGTGGTCACGGGCGCAGGTCTGGATCTTCTGCTGCGCCACGTTGCCGAGGCCGCGTTTCGGCGTGTTGACGATGCGCTCGAACGCCAGATCGTCCTCCGGGCTGACCACGACGCGGAAATAGGCCATGGCATCGCGAATCTCGAGCCGTTCGTAGAATCGCGGCCCGCCGATCACCCGATAGGGCAGGCCGATGGTCAGGAAACGGTCTTCAAAGGCCCGCATCTGGTGGGAGGCGCGGACCAGAATCGCCATCTCGTTCAGGGATTTCGGCGCCATGCCCCGGGTGCCGCGCTGCATCGCCTCGATCTCCTCGCCGATCCAGCGCGCCTCTTCCTCGCCGTCCCAATGGCCGATCAGCCGCACCTTCTCGCCCTCTTCGGCGGCGGTCCACAGCTCCTTGCCCAACCGGCCCTCGTTGCCGCGAATGACATTCGAGGCGGCGGCCAGAATATGCGGGGTCGAGCGATAGTTCTGCTCCAGCCGCACCACATGGGCGCCGGGGAAATCCTTTTCGAATTTCAGGATGTTGCCGACCTCGGCGCCGCGCCAGCCATAGATCGACTGGTCGTCGTCGCCGACACAGCAGATGTTCTTGTGCCCGCCAGCCAGAAGCCGCAGCCAGAGATACTGGGCGATATTGGTATCCTGGTATTCGTCGACCAGGATATAGCGGAACCAGCGCTGGTATTGCGCCAGAATGTCCGGGTGGTTCTGGAAGATGGTGACCATGTGCAGCAGAAGGTCGCCGAAATCCACCGCGTTCAGCTCGCGCAGGCGGGTCTGGTACTGTTCGTAAAGCTCGCCCCCACGATGGTTGAAGGCCCCGGCATCCGCCGCAGGCAGCTTTTCCGGGGTCAGCGCCTTGTTCTTCCAACCGTCGATCAGATTGGCCAGCAGCCGCGCCGGCCAGCGCTTGTCGTCGATATTATTGGCCTGGATCAGCTGTTTCAGCAGGCGAATCTGATCATCCGTGTCGAGAATGGTGAAGTTCGACTTCAGATCGACCAGCTCGGCGTGGCGCCGCAGCAGCTTGACACAGATCGCATGGAAGGTGCCCAGCCACGGTACACCTTCGACCACACCGCCCAGCATGTTGCCGACGCGATCCTTCATCTCGCGCGCCGCCTTGTTGGTGAAAGTCACCGCCAGAATCTCGTTGGGCTTGGCCCGCCCGGTGTTCAGCAGATGCACGATCCGCGCCGTCAGCGCCTTGGTCTTGCCGGTCCCGGCGCCGGCCAGCATCAGCACCGGCCCATCCAGCATCTCCACCGCCTCGCGCTGCGCCGGGTTCAGCTCGTCCAGATAGGGCGTCGGCCGCGCGGCCATGGCGCGGCTGGCAAGCGAGGCGCCCTCGAAGGCGTCGAATTCGTCGAAATTGCTCATGGCGGGCAATGTAGCCTTTGCGGAGGGCAAGGGAAAGCCACGTTCGCATTATGTTCCACGCCCTGCACCGCGAAACCTGTGGACAATTGCGGCCCCGCCCCGGAGAAATACCCCATGGATCTGCACGCCCGATACCCCGCCCTAAGCGACCTGCGCGCCAAAGCCCGGCGCCGCATGCCGCATTTCGTCTGGGAGTTTCTCGACAGCGCCACCGGCGACGAACGCACAAGGGCGCGCAACCGGGCGGCGCTGGACCGGGTGCTGTTCGACCCCTCGATCCTGCATGGCGAAATCACCCCCGATCTTGGCCGCGAGCTTCTCGGGCAGCACCATCCGCTGCCGTTCGGAATCGCGCCGGTCGGCATGTCGGGGCTGATCTGGCCCGATGCCGAACGGCTGCTGGCCGCCGCAGCGAAGCGCTTGGAGATCCCCTATAGCCTGTCGACCGTGGCCAGCCGGACACCCGAGCAGGTGGCGCCGCATCTCGGCGCGCGGGGGTGGTTCCAGATGTACCCGCCGCGCGACCCCGAGATCCGCCGCGACATGCTGGACCGGGCGCGCGCCGCCGGGTTCCGCACGCTGGTCCTGACCGTGGACGTGCCGGTCGCCAGCCGCCGCGAAAGACAGGTGCGCTCGGGGCTGACGACACCGCCGAAACTGACCCCGCGCCTTCTGGCGCAGATCGCCCGGCGCCCGGCCTGGGCCCTGGGCACGCTCTGCCACGGCCTGCCCCGGATGCGGCTGATCGACGACTATGCCGGCCGGGTGCGCGGGATGAACTCGACCGCCCATGCCGGCTATCTTCTGCGCACCTCGCCCGACTGGGACTATCTGCACTGGCTGCGCGACCACTGGCAGGGGCCGCTGATCGTCAAGGGCGTGATGCGGGCCGCCGATGCGCAGCCGCTGCAACAGGCCGGGGTCGACGCGCTCTGGGTTTCCAACCATGCCGGGCGCCAGTTCGACGCCTGCCCGGCGACGATCGAGGTGCTGCCCGCGATCCGCGCCGCGACCGACCTGCCGCTGATCCTCGACAGCGGCATCGAGACCGGGCTCGACATTCTGCGCGGCCTCGCCCTTGGCGCCGATTTCATCATGCTGGGGCGCGGCTTTCACTATGCGCTGGCGGCGCTGGGGGCCCGTGGCCCCGACCATCTGGCCGATATCCTGGCCCAGGACCTGCGCGCCAACATGGGTCAGATCGGGGCCGCCTCATTCGACGGACTGAAACAGCGGCTGGTCACCTGACGGTGAGATCTCCGGGCAGTCGCGCCAGCGCCTCTTCGGCGGTGACCGTGGGCAGGCCCGAGGGGATCCATCCGCGCCCGTTGCGCCCGCCCGCCATGCCTTCGCTGACGTCCAGAACGCCGTGAATGCCGTTGCGTTCGAGCACCTCGACCATATAGGCCGACCGCCGCCCGGTCCGGCAGATCACCGCCACCTGATGCTGCGGGTTGCGCTCGATCACGCGCAGCAGGTCGCCGCCGAAACTGTGCTGCGTCATGTCCAGCGGCCATGCCCCCCGCGCAACGCCGGTGTCCTGCCATTCCTCGGGCGTGCGCAGGTCGATCAGGATCAGCGTCCCGTCGGCCAGCCCCTGCATGGCCTGCCCGGCACTCAGGACTCCCCCCTCGGCCACCGCCAGACTCGGCAGGACGACGGCGGCACCGAGGCCGATCAGAAAGTCGCGACGTGTCTTCATTACACACATTCCATATCTGAAATATCATGCCGTTTTTGCCACAGCCGGATTCGGCGTGCAATGGGTCGCAACCCGATTTGCCCGGCCTCACGACACCGTTTAAGGGAACATAATGGGCGAATCTGGGAACAAAACCTTACCAAAATGTTACATTTCCCTGATTCTGGGTATTGCGCTGCGATGCAGCATACCCTTACCTTCGCCCGCGAATGTAACGGACAGACACCGAAAGGGGGCGCCTGCCCATGACTGAGTTTTCCAAGATCCTTGTCGCCAACCGTGGCGAAATCGCGATCCGCGTGCTGCGCGCCGCCAACGAGATGGGCAAGCGCACGGTGGCGGTTTTTGCCGAAGAGGACAAGCTGTCGCTGCACCGCTTCAAGGCCGACGAGGCCTATCGGATCGGTGAAGGCATGGGTCCGGTCGCGGCCTATCTCTCGATCGACGAGATCATCCGCGTCGCCAAGGAAAGCGGCGCCGATGCGATCCACCCCGGTTACGGCCTGCTGTCCGAGAACCCCGATTTCGTCGATGCCTGTGCCGCCAACGGCATCACCTTCATCGGCCCCAAGGCCGAAACCATGCGCGCTCTTGGCGACAAGGCCTCGGCCCGCAAGGTGGCGATCGCCGCCGGCGTGCCGGTGATCCCGGCAACCGAGGTCCTGGGCGACGACCTGGACGCGATCCGCGCCGAGGCGGCCAAGATCGGCTACCCGCTGATGCTCAAGGCCTCCTGGGGCGGCGGCGGTCGCGGCATGCGTCCGATCTTCTCGGCCGAGGAAGTCGAGGAAAAGGTGCTCGAGGGGCGCCGCGAGGCCGAGGCCGCCTTTGGCAATGGCGAGGGCTATCTGGAAAAGATGATCACCCGCGCCCGCCACGTCGAGGTGCAGATCCTCGGCGACACGCAGGGCAATATCTACCACCTTTACGAACGCGACTGCTCGGTGCAGCGCCGCAACCAGAAGGTCGTCGAACGCGCGCCCGCGCCCTATCTTTCCGAAGCCCAGCGCGAAGAAATCTGCGAGTTGGGCCGCAAGATCTGCGCCCATGTGAACTATGAATGCGCCGGCACCGTCGAATTCCTGATGGATATGGAGTCCGGGCAGTTCTATTTCATCGAGGTCAACCCGCGGGTTCAGGTCGAGCATACCGTGACCGAGGAAGTCACCGGCATCGACATCGTTCAGGCGCAGATCCTGATCGCCGAGGGCAAGTCGATCGCCGAGGCGACCGGCAAGGCCAGCCAGTATGACATCCGGCTCAACGGCCACGCGCTGCAAACCCGGATCACCACCGAGGATCCGCAGAACAACTTCATCCCCGACTATGGCCGCATCACCGCCTATCGTTCGGCCACCGGCATGGGCATCCGCCTCGACGGCGGCACCGCCTACGCGGGCGGGGTCATCACCCGCTATTATGACTCGCTGCTGACCAAGGTCACCGCCTGGGCGCCGACGCCCGAGAAGGCGATTGCCCGCATGGACCGCGCCCTGCGCGAGTTCCGTATTCGCGGCGTCAGCACCAACATCGCCTTTGTCGAGAACCTGCTGAAGCACCCGACCTTCCTGACCAACCAGTACACCACCAAGTTCATCGACGAGACGCCCGAGCTGTTCCGCTTTGCCAAGCGCAAGGACCGGGGCACCAAGGTGCTGACCTATATCGCCGACATCACCGTGAACGGGCACCCGGAAACCACCGATCGCCCCATGCCCCCGGCCGACATCAAGCCGCCCAAGGCCCCGGTCAACCGGGCCGAGCCGGCCTATGGCAGCCGCAACCTGCTGGAAGACAAGGGCGCTCAGGCCGTCGCCGACTGGATGAAAGAGCAGAAACAGCTTCTGCTGACCGACACCACCATGCGCGACGGCCACCAGTCGCTGCTGGCGACCCGGATGCGCTCGATCGACATGATCAAGGCGGCCCCGGCCTATGCCGCCAACCTGCCGCAGCTGTTCTCGGTCGAATGCTGGGGCGGTGCCACCTTCGACGTCGCCTATCGCTTCCTGCAGGAATGCCCCTGGCAGCGCCTGCGCGACCTGCGCGCCGCCATGCCCAACCTGCTGACCCAGATGCTGCTGCGGGCCTCGAACGGCGTCGGCTATACCAACTACCCTGACAACGTGGTGCAGGAGTTCGTCCGCCAGTCGGCCGAGACCGGCGTCGACGTGTTCCGCGTCTTCGACTCGCTGAACTGGGTCGAGAACATGCGCGTCGCCATGGACGCGGTGGTCGAAAGCGGCAAGATCTGCGAAGGCACGGTCTGCTATACCGGCGACATCCTCAACCCCGACCGGGCCAAGTACGACATCAAGTACTATGTCGACATGGCCAAAGAGCTCGAGGCCGCCGGCGCCCATGTGCTGGGCCTGAAGGACATGGCCGGCCTCTTGAAACCGGCCTCGGCCAAGGTGCTGATCAAGGCGCTGAAAGAAGAAATCGGCCTGCCGATCCACTTCCACACCCACGACACCAGCGGCATTGCCGGCGCCACCATCCTGGCCGCCGCCGACGCCGGTGTCGACGCGGTCGATGCGGCGATGGACGCCTTCTCGGGCGGCACCTCGCAGGCCTGCCTCGGCTCGATCGTCGAGGCCCTGCGCCATACCGAGCGCGACACCGGCCTCGACATCGGCGCAGTGCGCGGGATCAGCGACTACTGGGAAGCGGTGCGGGCGCAATACGCGGCCTTCGAAAGCGGCCTCGCGGCGCCGGCATCGGAAGTCTACCTGCACGAGATGCCAGGTGGCCAGTTCACCAACCTCAAGGCGCAGGCGCGTTCGCTGGGGTTGGAAGAGCGCTGGCACGAGGTCGCCCAGACCTATGCCGACGTCAACCAGATGTTCGGTGATATCGTCAAGGTGACGCCGTCGTCGAAAGTGGTCGGCGACATGGCGCTGATGATGGTCAGCCAGGG
>NZ_JBFJVE010000047.1:0-15793 GCF_041624275.1 Shimia sp. | reverse complement strand
CTGGCCGTGGCGGCCTATACCGCCATCGAGACCAACACCAACACCCTGGCCACCGCCGCCGCCAAGGAAATCGCCAGCGAAAACGACTTCTGAACCCGGTCGCGACCGCTCACGCAGAAGCTTAGGCGCCGGGCGACCGGCCCGGCGTACGGCATGGCGTGACGGTACCGGCATCCTCACCAATAAAATGCAGAAGCACAGGGAAATCCGTCTGCCTCAAAGGCGCCGATTTCCGAGGAGTCGAAGTGAAACACCTGATATTGAAACGGTTTCTCGCGCAGTTCAGACACAGCGAGAACGGTGCGGTCACGGTCGATTGGATCGTCATCACCGCAGGCGCTTTGGCGCTGGCCATCGCATCCATGGCGCTGATCGAAGCAGAAGCGACCAGCCTGGCAAGCGATACCGGCGTCTATCTCGCCGCACGCGCCAACTGACGACGCGCCGCCGTCCTGGCGGCGCGTTTCTCATCCGCCCGAAGCGCCCAGCGCCGGGCGACTGGCCCCGAAACCATCTTGCCCGCACCCTGATTTCGCCACATTCCCGATGCAGCATCGCGGATGAAATCCTATGCGATCCGGCCCCTGCCCAGCGCCGGTGTCGCGTGATGAATTGAGAGGAACACCCCATGCGTGTGATTTTTGCACTGGTCCTGATGGTTGGTCTCGGCCTGGCCGGTGGCGCCGTCTACATGGCCCGGAACTATATCGAGGGCTACCAGTCAGAGCTCGCCAAGGAGCGCGCCAACCGCAAGCCCGAAATCGAGACCGTCGCGGTGTTCGTGGCCAAGCGCAGCCTGGCCTATGGCGAGGCGCTGACCAAGGAAGACGTGGCGCTGGTCCAGTTCCCCAAGCGGGTGGTTCCCGAGGGCGCCTTCCGCGCCGTGGAAGAGCTGTTCCCCGCCAATGAGGACCGCCCGCGCCTGGTGCTGCGCGCGATGGAAGCCAAAGAGGCGATACTGGCCGTCAAGGTGACTCGCCCCGGCGAAGATGCCGGGCTCACCACCCGGCTGGAACGCGGCATGCGCGCCTTTGCGATCAAGGTCGACGTGGCCTCGGGGGTTTCCGGGTTTCTGCGCCCCGGCGACCGGGTCGATGTCTACTGGACCGGACGGGTGCGGGGCAGCGGCGCCGATCTGGGGTCGGATGAGGTCACCAAGCTGATCGAAGCCGGCGTCAGCCTCGTCGCCATCGACCAGACCGCCAACCAGGATGTCGAGGAAGGCCAGGTGGCGCGCACGGTCACCGTCGCGGCCACCCCGCAGCAGGTCGCCGCGCTTGCGCAGGCCCAGTCCACCGGCGTCCTGTCCCTGTCGCTGGTCGGTGCCACCGACGACACCGTGGCCACCGCCATCGAGGTCGACCAGCGCAGCCTGCTCGGCATCCAGCGCGAAGAAGTGGCGTTGGACGTCGAGGAAGACAAGGTCTGCACGATCCGCACCCGCAAGGGGGCCGAGGTCGTGCTGATCCCGATCCCCTGCACAAACTGACGGGATTACAGGATGTTACGGGGCGCCCAAGGCAATGGCGCCCCGTTTTCCGTGGCCGACACCGGGCCGAATGTTGCGCCGGGCACACATCAGCGCCTGCGCGGAAGTCATTGATTCTTGCAATGAAACCGGATTTGCCGCACATTATCTGCAAGAATGGGCACAAGACCCATGTTCGAGGCGTGATCAAAAAGGCAGGTCACATGACATATCGCAGATTTGTCGGCGCGGCCCTTTTGGGTCTGGCCGTGAGTGTATTTCCCTCCTTCGCTTCGGTGACCATGGCCGAAACGCTTCGCGTGGTGCGCAATGGCACCGACTCGGTGCTCAGCGTTCCGATGAACCGCGCCGTGGTGGTCGAAAGCGACGTACCCTTCGCCGAACTGTCGATCGCCAACCCGACCATCGCCGACATCTCTTCGCTGTCGGATCGCACCATCTACGTGCTGGGCAAGGCCCCCGGCGCCACCACGCTGACGCTGCTGGACGCCTCCGGGCGTCTGATCACCAATGTCGAGGTGCGCGTCGCCCCGGATATCAGCGAATTCAAGGAACGGCTGCGCCAGATCCTGCCCAACGAAAAGATCGAGGTGCGCACCGCCAATGACGGCATCGTGCTCTCGGGGCGCGCCAGCAGCGTGCAGCGCCTGCAACGGGCGCTGGACCTCGCGGAACGCTACGCGCCGCAGCGGGTGTCGAACCTGATGACCGTCGGCGGCATCCAGCAGGTCATGCTCAAGGTCCGCTTTGCCGAGGTGCAGCGGTCGGTGTCGAAATCCTTCAGCTCGTCGATTGCCGCGCTGGCCGGCGACGTCTCGGTCGAAACCGGCACCTGGCTTGACGGCAGCAACGCGCTGGGCAGCTCGACCATCGCCACCCAGACCGGCACCGTCGGCGCGGTCGCCATCGGCGGCAGCATCGGATCGCTGGAACTGGGCGTGCTGATCGAGGCACTGGAGCAGAAGGGCGTCGTGCGCACCCTGGCCGAGCCCAACCTGACGGCGCTGTCCGGTCAGGAAGCAAAATTCCTTGCCGGTGGCGAATACCCGATCCCGGTCAGCCAGGAAAACGGCGCCGTCACCATCGAGTTCAAACCCTTCGGTGTCGAGCTGAACTTCATCCCCCGGGTCGTCGACGGCGATCTCATCAACCTCGAGATGGAAGCGGCGGTTTCGGCCATCGACACCTCGAACAGCTATGATGACGGCACTTTTTCGATCGCCGCCTTCCGCCGCCGCGAGACCTCGACCACGGTGGAAATGCGCGATGGCGAAAGCTTTGCCGTGGCCGGGCTTCTGGAAGACGACTTCCAGGACAGTGTCGGCCAGGTACCTTGGCTCGGCGATGTGCCGGTGCTGGGCGCCCTGTTCCGCAGTTCGGACTATCAGCGCAACCAGTCCGAGCTGGTCATCATCGTCACCGCGCATCTGGTGACCCCCACCCAGAGCGAGGCGCTGGCCCTGCCCACCGACCGCGTCAAGCCGCCCAGCGAAAAAGACCTGTTCCTGTTCGGCAAGACCGCCAAGGACAAGCGGCCGCCCTCGGGCGCCGCCGGCGAAGTCGCCAAGCAGGATTTCAGCGGCTCCTACGGCTATGTGATGGATTGAGATATGCGCCAGCCTCTTAGACACAGCATTGCCCTTCTGTCCCTGGCCGCGCTGGCCGCATGCAGCTGGGAGAACTACCCCGAAGCGGGCGCCGGGCTGGACAGGGGCAACTTCGGCGTCGCCAATACCAACAACATGCAAGTCCAGACCGGTGAAATAAGCTATACGGTCAACCTGGCCAACCGCTTTGCAAACGAGGTGCCCTCGACCGTGCATTTCGCCTTTGACAGCGCCCAGCTCGATGCCCAGTCGCGCGAGATCCTGCGCCGGCAGGCGACCTGGATCCGCCAGTTCCCCGAGGTGCGTTTCCGGGTCTACGGACATACCGACGCGGTCGGTTCGAACGCCTACAACCATAGTCTGGGCAAGCGCCGCGCAAATGCCGTGGTGCGCTATCTCAGCAGCCAGGGCATCAGCCGCAACAGGCTGGAAGCCGTTGTTTCTCTTGGAAAAACCCAACCCCTCATCGTCACCCAGGGGCGCGAGCGACAGAACCGCCGCACGGTGACCGAGGTGTCGGGCTTCGTCGAGAGGCACCCCAATGTCCTGGATGGCAAATACGCCGCCATCATCTATCGCGACTATGTCTCCAGCGGCGCGCCGCGCACCGGCCTGTCGGGCATCACCGGCAGCGATTTCGAGACCACCGAATAGCCCCGCGCTCGGGATCGTCGCAAGATACCGCACAATTTCGGTTTTTTGGCCCCAATGTTGCCCAAGTTCGGGGTGAAATTCTCTGCAAAGGGAGCAGTGCGTCCGACCAGAATCGGACGCGGCCCGACGGATGACGCCCGCAGGAGACAGCCTTGGTTTTCGCGCGGATCACCACCCCGACGGCATATGATAAGGACCAAGAGGCCGCAATGACGAGCGACGCACCAATCGAGAATGATCTCAGCCCGATCCTGGCGTGCACGGTGTGCCGTGACGTGCAGAACTTCGAATTGCTGATCGTCGACATGGAAAAGGCCCTGGGCGACCAGTGGGGAGACCTGGGCTTCGACGATGCGTTGTTGTTCTTCGAACAGCCCGACGCGCAGAGCCTTCAGTTTATCGCCCTTGCCATCGACGATTACGACGAGGACAACCTGCCCCAGCTGATGGAGGTGATCGACGCCGCCAAGTCCCGCAATATCCGCACCATCCTGATCGCCGAAGACGTCACCCCGGCGTCGCTGCACAAGCTTCTGCGTCACGGCGCGGACGAATTCGTTCCCTACCCGCTGCCCAAGGGCGAGCTGCGCGACGTGATCGCCCGGCTCCAGCGCCCCCAGATCATCGAAGCCCCCCACACATCGGCGCCTTCGGATGCGTCCAGCATCGAGCTGACCAACAACGCGCTCTCGCGCGAAGGCGTGGTGATCGCCGTCCACGGACTGGCCGGGGGCACGGGCGCAACCACGCTGGCCGTCAACCTCGGCTGGGAACTGGCCAACGTGCGCAAGGACAACGCGCCATCGGTCTGCCTTCTCGATCTCGATTTCCAGTTCGGCTCGGTCTCGACCTTCCTCGACCTGCAACGCCGCGAAGCGGTGTTCGAGCTTCTGTCGGACACGGAAGGCATGGACAGCGAAAGCTTTGGCCAGGCACTGATGTCGTTCGAGAACAAGCTGAGCGCCCTCACCGCGCCGCCCGACATGATCCCGCTGGACTTTGTCCAACCCGAGGACATCGAGCGCATCCTGAAAGCCGCGCGCCAGCATTTCGACTATGTCATCGTCGACATGCCCAAGACCCTGGTGCACTGGACCGAAACCGTGCTCAGCGCCTCGCATGTCTATTTCGCGACGCTCGAGATCGACATGCGCTCGGCACAGAACGCGCTTCGCATGAAACGCGCGCTCCAGGCCGAGGAGCTGCCGTTTCAGAAAATCCGCTATGTGCTGAACCGGGCGCCGAAATTCACCGATCTGAGCGGCAAGAGCCGGGTCAAGCGGCTGTCGGAAAGCCTTGATATTTCCATTGACGTTCTGCTGCCCGACGGCGGGCGCCAGGTCATGCAGGGGGCCGATCACGGATTGCCGCTGGCCAGCTCGGCGCCCAAGAACCCGCTGCGCAAGGAAATCGCGAAACTCGCAGCGCACCTGGATGAGCTGGATCAATCCGATCCGAAAGCCGCGTAAGAGAACGAGGGGGAGCAGATGTTTTCGAGATACAAGAAACCGGCCAACGCCCGGCCCGTCGCGGCCAAGCCCGCCATGGCCCCGGCCGCGCCCCCGGCCGGAGCAGACCACATCGCACCCGCGAACCAGGCCCCTGCCCCAAAGCCCGTGATCCGCAAACCGCTGCCCAATGCGACGGCCCAGGCGGCGCCAGCCGACCGGGAACGCAAACGCAAGGAGCGGCTGGCGGAAATCAAGCTGGACCTGCACCGCGAACTGCTCAACAACCTCAACCTGTCGGCGCTGGAGACCGCGAGCGAACAGGACTTGCGCAATGAAATCAGCGACATCGCCAGCGAAGTCCTGCAGGAACGCGGGATCGTTCTCAACCGGGAAGAACGCACGATCCTCAACCAGGAGCTTTACAACGAGGTCACCGGGCTGGGCCCGCTGGAGCCGCTTTTGCAGGACGACAGCGTCAACGACATTCTCATCAACGGCCCGCAGCAGATCTTTGTCGAACGCTCGGGCAAGCTGGAATTGTCGGACATCACCTTCAAGGATGAAAAGCACCTCTTGCGGATCATCGACAAGATCGTTTCGGCGGTCGGGCGGCGTGTCGACGAATCCAATCCCTATGTCGACGCGCGGCTGGCCGACGGCTCGCGCTTCAACGCCATGGTGCCGCCGGTCGCTGTGGACGGCTCGCTGGTGTCGATCCGCAAATTCAAGAAAGACAAGCTGGGCATCGACGACCTGGTCAATTTCGGCGCCTTTTCCGAGGAAATGGCCGCCTATCTGCAAGCTGCTGTGGCGACCCGCCTCAATATCATCGTCTCGGGCGGCACCGGCTCGGGCAAGACCACGACGCTGAATGCCCTGTCCTCCTTCATCGACAATTCCGAACGTATCCTGACCATCGAGGACACCGCCGAACTGCAACTGCAACAGGTCCACGTCGGGCGCATGGAAAGCCGCCCGCCCAACGTCGAGGGCAAGGGCGAGGTTTCCCCGCGCGACTGCCTGAAGAACGCCCTGCGGATGCGCCCCGACCGCATCATCGTCGGCGAGACCCGCGGCGAAGAGGTCATCGACATGCTACAGGCGATGAACACCGGCCACGACGGGTCGATGACCACGATCCACGCCAACAACCCGCGCGACGGCATTGCACGCCTCGAGAACATGATCGCCATGGCCGGGATCGAGATGCCGCTGAAGGCGGTGCGCAGCCAGATCGCCAGCGCCGTCAACCTGATCGTGCAGGCCTCGCGGTTGCAGGACGGCTCGCGGCGCATGACCTCGATCACCGAGATCACCGGCATGGAAGGCGACGTGATCTCGATGCAGGAGATCTTCCGCTACCAGCGCACCGGGCTGGGGCCGGAAAACAAGATCATCGGCCATTTCACCGCCACCGGCGTGCGCAGCCATTTCTCGGAACGGTTCCGCATGTGGGGCTATGACCTGCCGGCGGAAATCTACGAACCGAGCGCGGGGTGAACCAGATGCCCATCAGTCCCGAATTCCTGATCTACGGCACGATCTTCATCGGCGTCCTGGTGCTGGTCGAAGGGCTTTACCTGACCGTCTTCGGCCGCTCGATCAGCCTCAGCAACCGCGTCAACCGGCGGCTTGAGATGCTGGACAAGGGGGCGCGCCGCGAAGAGGTGCTGGAACAGCTGCGCAAGGAGATGCGCCAGCATGCCCGGGTACGCTCGATCCCGCTGTATTCGCTGCTCGCCTCAAAGGCGCAGAAGGCCGCGATCGCCTTTTCACCCAAGCAACTGATGATGATCATGGGCGGGGTGACGGTGCTGGCCTTTCTGGCGCTGACGGTGACCACCGCCACCGGCCCGGCGATGAACGCCGCGATCTCGGCCATGGCCGGTGTCGGCGGGGTCTATTTCTGGGTCAGCCTCAAGGCCAACAAGCGCATGGGCCTGATCGAAGAGCAGCTGCCCGACGCCATCGAGCTGATGGTGCGCTCGCTTCGAGTGGGCCATCCCTTTTCCTCGGCCATCCAGATTGTCGCCCGGGAAATGGACGACCCGCTGGCCACCGAGTTCGGCATGATCGCCGATGAAAGCGCCTATGGCCGCGACGTCGGCGAGGCGCTGAAGGACATGGCCGAACGGCTCGACATGCAGGACATGCGCTTTCTCGCCATGGCGGTCACCATCCAGCAGCAATCGGGCGGCAACCTGGCCGAGATCCTGGCTGGCCTGTCCAAGGTGATCCGGGCCCGGTTCCGCCTGTTCCGCCGCGTGAAGGCGATCACCGCCGAGGCCAAGTGGTCGGGCAAGTTCCTGTCGGGTTTCCCGCTGGCCTGCCTTGTGTTCATCAACCTCAGCGACCCGCATTACTACGACGAGGTGATGGACCACGCGCTGTTCATCCCGGCCTGTATCACGGTGGGCGTCTTTCTGGCCGTCAACCTGTTCGTGATGCGGGTACTGACCGACATCAAAGTCTGACCCCGAGGAGATAGGCGATCATGGAACTTCTCACTGATATCCTCGGCCCCTTCGGCCCGGTGATCGCGGTCGGCGGGCTTGGGGTGCTGTTGATCCTTGGCACCGTGGCGATGATGCTGAAACAGCGCGAAGACCCGCTGGACAGGCTCAAGCGCAGCGAAACCGAGACACCCGAAAAAAGCAGCAACAAGGAAAAGCTGCGCCGCAATTCGGCCAATGAAAAGCTGGCCAAATACAAGGCCTTTCTGGAACCCAAGAACGAGGAAGAACTGGCCGGGCTGCGGCTCAAACTGACCCAGGCCGGCTATCAGTCGCGCGACGCGGTGCGCGCCTTTCACCTCGCGCAGATGCTGCTGGGGGTGATCGGCCTGGCGGGCGGCGTCGCCTATTTCCTCTTGGCCAAGGGGGGCGTGTCGCAGTCGACCCAAGACACGCTGATGACCATTCTCGGCCCCGGCGCCGTGGGCTACCTGCTGCCCAAGTACTGGGTGACGCGCCGGGTCGAGACCCGCAAGGAAGAGATCACCGCCGGCTTTCCCGACGCGCTCGACATGCTGCTGGTCTGCGTCGAATCCGGCCAGTCCCTGGAGCAGTCGATCGTCCGCGTCGCCAAGGAGCTGCGCGCCTCGTATCCGCCGCTGGCCGACGAACTCGAGATCGTCTCCCACGAGATGAAGGCGGGCAAGGACAAGGCCTCGGTTCTGGGCGACATGGGCGAGCGCTGCGGCGTGCAGGACGTCTCGAGCTTTGTCACTGTGCTGATCCAGTCGACCACCTTCGGCACCTCGATCGCCGACGCGCTGCGGGTCTATGCCGCCGAGATGCGCGACAAGCGGGTGATGCGGGCCGAGGAAAAGGCAAACAAGTTGCCAACCAAGATGACCCTTGCCACTATGATGCTGACGGTGCCGCCCCTGCTGATCATTCTCGTTGGTCCTTCGGTGCATGGCATCACAATGCTGGGAAAATAGAGACCTGACATCATGCGATCCGCCCTGCGACCGGTGCTTCCGGTTCTGAGCCTCGTTCTGGCCGCCTGCACCACGGGCGGCCTTGGGCCATCCGGGGACAGCCTCTTTGCGCCCGGCCTCGATCCCCGTCAAGAGGCCGTCGACGGGCTGGACGTGGGCGACCGGCTGATGCAGGCCGGCGAATACGACCTGGCGCTCGACGCCTATATCCGCGCCGCCGGGCAGCAGGGGCTGAACGCCGACGTGCTGACCTCGCTGGGCTCGGCCAACCTGGCGCTGGGGCGCCTCGGCCAGGCCGAAAAACAGTTCCGCGACGCGCTGGACAAGGACGACAGCCGCTCTGATGCCTGGAACAATCTGGGCGTGATCCTGATGGAACGCGGCGAATTTCCCGAGGCGGTGCAGATCTTCCGCAAGGCCTATGCGCTGGACAATGGCGAAAGTGACTCAATTCGCGACAATCTGCGCTTAGCACTCGCAAAAATGGAAAATCCGTCCTATGATGCCGGCAATGAGGACTATAAATTGGTGCGGCGAGGTAGCGGAGATTACCTGATCCGGTCAACACCATGACAGCAAGAGCAGTATAAGGACGCAGACATGCGCCATTCCCGTATTCTTGTCACCCTGTGCCTGACCGGCGCGCTGTTCGTGGCCGGCTGCGGCACATCCGAGGATGAATCCGTCGAACGCGCCTTGCAGGATCTCAACGCCATCGACGAATCCAACCTCTCGGACGTGATGCTGACGGTGGCCGACCCCAACGAGGCGGTGTCCTATTTTCAGCGCACGCTGAAGGACAATCCCGACCGGGTCGATCTTCAGCGCGGCCTTGCGATTTCACTGGTCCGCGCGCGGCGCTATACCGAGGCGGTGCCGGCCTGGAAGAAGGTGATCCGGCATGAGGGCGCCACCAGCGTCGACCGGGTCGATCTGGCCGATGCCCAGATCCGCGCCGGGCAGTGGCAGGAAGCCGAAGAGACCCTGGACTCGATCCCGCCCACCCACGAGACCTTCAAACGCTACCGGCTCGAGGCGATGATCGCCGACAGCAACAAGGAATGGAACAAGGCCGACAGCTATTACGAAACCGCGATCGGCCTGACCACGCGCCCCGCCGGGGTGATGAACAACTGGGGCTACAGCAAGCTGACGCGCGGCGATTACGCCGAGGCCGAGCGCCTGTTCGGCGAGGCGATCCGCCACGACAGCACCCTGTTCACCGCCAAGAACAACATGGTCCTGTCGCGCGGTGCGCAGCGCAAGTACACGCTGCCCGTGGTGCCCATGGATCAGGTCGAGCGCGCGCAACTGCTGCACACGCTGGCCCTGTCGGCGATCAAGCAGGGCGACACCGAGACCGGCAAGACCCTGCTGCGCGAGGCCATCGACACCCACCCGCAGCATTTCGAGGCCGCCGTGCGCTCGTTGCGGGCGCTGGAAGAAAGCTGACCGGCAGCGCGCCATGAGCCTGTCGATTTCCGCCCAGTCCGCCCTCTGGTTCCTGCCCTTCGTGGCGCCGATCTGCCTCTATGTCGCCTGGAGCGACATGCGGATGATGAAGATCCCCAACATGGCGGTTCTGGCGCTGGCCGGGGTTTTCCTGATCGTGGGGTTGCTGGCCCTGCCGCTGGCCGACTACCCTTGGCGCCTGCTGCATTTCGTCGTGGTCCTGCTGGTCGGAATGGGTCTGAACGCCGGCGGTCTGATTGGTGCCGGAGACGCCAAGTTCGCCGCCGCCGCCGCCCCCTTCATCGCCCTTGGCGACCTCTTGTTCGTGACCGTGGTCTTTGCCGCCACGCTGCTCGCCGCCTGGGTCACCCATCGCCTTGCCAAACATTCGCCGATCCGCCGCCTGGTGCCCGACTGGGAAAGCTGGCACCGGGGCTGGGATTTCCCCATGGGGCTGGCGCTGGGCGGCACGCTGGGCCTCTATTTGGCCCTCGGCTGCCTTTACGGGGCCTGAAAATTGCCATCTTTCTGCGGTTAAACCGGGGCGACTCCCCGGATGAATTGCGCCCGCATCTCCGGCCCCTGAACCGCAGCAGACCGAGGCCCCCCGATGAACATGCAGAGCAGCAACGTGATGGCCCCGCCGCCGCCGAAAACCCTCGAGGAGATGCGGCTGCCCGAGGTGATGATGCGCGACATCCTGCTGAAGACCATGTTCCGCAAGAACGTCGACAAGGTGTCGGAACTGGCGGCGGCGATCTGCCTGCCGGCGGCGGTGACCCAGCAGCTGATCGACGCCGCACGCGGTCAGCGCCTGCTCGAGGCGACCGGCACGCTCAATGCCAACAACGGCAATGAAATGGGCTATCAGCTGACCGACATGGGCAAGGCGCGGGCCCTCGACGCGCTGGCCCAGTCGGAATATTTCGGCGCCATGCCGGTGCCGCTGGACATCTATCGCGAACAGGTCAAGCGCCAGTCGATCCGCAATATCCAGATCACCCGCCAGCAGCTGACCCAGGCCATGGGGCATCTGGTCCTGCCGGACAGCCTGCTCGACCACCTCGGCCCCGCCGTCGGCTCGGGCCGCTCGATCCTGATGTACGGCCCGCCGGGCAACGGCAAATCCTCGATTTCCAACGGCATCCGCGACGCCATGGGCGACAAGATCTACGTGCCGCGGGCCATCGAATACGCCGGGCAGGTGATCACCGTCTACGACCCGATCATCCATTCGGCGGCCGAGGGCGACCTGCAGGATCCGAACAGCCTGCGCCGGGTGGCGCGGTTTGACACCCGCTATGTGAAATGCGACCGACCGACGGTGATCACCGGGGGCGAACTGTCGCTCGACATGCTGGATCTGGTCTACAACCCCACCGCGCGCACCTATCAGGCCCCGTTGCAGCTGAAGTCCTCGGGCGGCATCTTCATCGTCGACGACCTTGGCCGACAGGAAGAGCCGCCGCAGGCGCTGGTCAACCGCTGGATCGTGCCGCTGGAGGAAAACAAGGACATCCTGGCCCTGCAATCGGGCGAAAAGTTCGAGGTGCCCTTCGACACGCTGGTGATCTTCTCGACCAACTTCCACCCCAACGAGATCTTCGACCAGGCGGCGCTGCGGCGGATCTTCTTCAAGATCAAGATCGACGGCCCGAGCCAGGAAAACTTCCTCAGGATCTTCGCCCTGGTGGCCAAGAAGAAGAACATGCCGCTGGACGAGGCGTCGCTGATCCACCTTCTGAAGCAGAAATACCCCACGATCGGCAATGTCTATGCCAATTACCAGCCGGTGTTCCTGATCGATCAGATGCGGGCGATCTGCGACTTCGAGGGCATCCCCTACCAGATGACGCCCGAGCTGATCGACCGCGCATGGGCCAACATGTTCGTGCGCGACGAGCATATCGTGAAATAGCTGCCGGCGCCTCTGCGGCGCGGGCAAGGCAGGCCACCGGAGGGGCCGAAAACCGCCGCGGCGCGGGGCCACCGTTGCACCCGGGGGCAAATTGCGGCATGACACTTGCATGACCCCTCGCGCGCGCGCCCTTGCCGTTCATCTTTTCACCGCCACCGGAGCCGTCTTTGCCATGCTCGCCATGCTGGCGGCTGTGGATGGCAAATGGAGCCTGATGTTCCTGTGGCTGGTGGTGGCCTTCTTCGTCGACGGTCTCGACGGGCCGTTGGCGCGCCGCTATCACGTCAAGACCCATGCGGCCGAATTCGACGGGGTGCTGCTGGACCTGATCATCGACTATCTGACCTATGTCTTCATCCCGGCCTTCGCATTGTTCAAATCGGGGCTGATGGACGGCTGGACCGGCTGGGTCGCGATCATCGTGATCACCTTTGCCAGCGCCATGTATTTCGCCGACACCCGGATGAAGACAAAGGACAATTCCTTCTCGGGTTTCCCCGGATGCTGGAACATGGTGGTGCTGGTGGTGTTTGCGCTCGAGCCGAATTTCTGGGTCTCGCTGACGCTGGTGTCGGTTCTGGCCGTGGCGATGTTCCTGCCGCTGAAGTTCATTCACCCGGTGCGCACCGAGCGCTGGCGCGCGGTCTCGCTGCCGATGGCGCTGGCCTGGACCTTCTTTGCCGGCTGGGCGGCCTGGGTCGATTTCCACCCTGAAAGCTGGGCTCATTGGGGGCTGGTTGTGACCTCGGTCTACCTGCTGTTTGCCGGAATCGCGCAGCAGATCCTGCCGGAGCGCAGCTAGATCAGGAACCCGCCAGCCCCTTCAAGCCGCAACAATGCCACCTTGGTTTCGACGCCCCCTGCCCCGGAAAACCCGGTCAGCCCTTTGGCGCCCATCACCCGGTGGCAGGGAATGATCACCGGGATCGGGTTGCGACCACAGGCCTGCCCCACCGCCTGAGCGGGCACCCCAAGGTCTTTGGCAATCTCGCCATAGGTGCGGGTCTCGCCATAGGGGATCGCCAGCATCGCCGCGCAGACCGCCTGCTGAAAACCCGAGCCGCCGACCCGAAGCGGCAGGTCGAAAGCCTCGCGCGCGCCGGCGAAATACTCTTCGAGCTGGCGCGCGGCTGCGGCCAGCAAAGCTGTCTCGTCGGCGCCGCCGACGCCCCAATCCGCCTTGACGATGGCGCCAGCCTCTTCGCAAAGGCGCATCGGCCCGGTCGCCGTTTTTACCGTGATCTCGAACATGCCCCATCCTGCGCCACGAAAAAACGCCCCGCAAGCGGGGCGTTTCCAATCGGGATAAATCCGGCTTTCAGCAACGAAGGCTCTCTGCCCGGCCGGGGCCGCGCTTCGATCGCGCTCAGCCCAGAGCCGCGTCGCAACGGCCGCAGACCGCCTCGTGCTTGTGTTGCCCCACATCCGGCAGGATCTTCCAGCAGCGCTGGCATTTCTCGCCCTCGGCCTTTTCAAAGACCACGCCGACGCCGTCGGCATCCGGCAGGCGGAAGGCCTCGGCCGGCATCGGGTCGCCGGTCAGCATCACCGCCGAGGTAATGCAGATATCGTCGAAATGCACCGATTTCAGCGCCGCCAGCGTCGCGGCATCGCGCACATGCACCACCGGCGCCGCCTCGAGCGAAGCGCCGATCACCTTGTCGCTGCGCTGCACTTCCAGCGCCGCCGTGACCACCCGGCGCACATCGCGCACCCCGGCCCATTTCGCAGCCAGCGGCTCGTCGAGCCAGTCGGCCGGCGTGTCGGGAATATCGACCAGATGCACCGAGGACTCATCGCCCGGGAAGCGCTCGAGCCAGACCTCTTCCATGGTGAAGACCAACACCGGCGCCAACCATGTGGTCAGGCGGTGGAACAGGATATCCATCACCGTGCGCGCAGCCCGGCGGCGCAGCGTGTCGCCATCGCAATAAAGCGCATCCTTGCGGATGTCGAAATAGAAGGCAGACAGATCCACGGTGGCAAAATTGAACACGGCCGAGAACACGCCGGCAAAATCGAACGCCGCATAGCCGGTGCGCACCCTGTGATCCAGCTCGGCCAGACGATGCAGCACCCAGCGCTCCAGCTCGGGCATCTCGGCGGGATCAACCCGGTCGGCCTCGGTGAACTCGCCAAGGGCGCCCAGCATGAAGCGCATGGTGTTGCGCAGGCGGCGATAGCTGTCGGCGGTGCCTTTCAGAATCTCCGGCCCGATGCGCTGATCGGCGGTATAGTCGGTCTGGGCCACCCAGAGGCGCAGGATGTCGGCGCCATATTGCTGCACGACCTTTTCCGGCACGATGGTGTTGCCCAGCGATTTGGACATCTTGTTGCCCTTGGCATCCAGGGTGAAACCATGGGTGACCACATTGCGATAGGGCGCGCGCCCCAGCGTGCCGCAAGCCTGCAGCAGCGAGGAGTGGAACCAGCCGCGGTGCTGGTCGGTGCCTTCCATATAGACATCGGCGATACCGTCCTCGGTGCCGTCCTCGCGGTCACGCAGAACAAAAGCATGGGTCGAACCGGAGTCGAACCACACATCGAGCACGTCGAACACCTGCTCCCATTCGTCGGCATTGTAATCCTTGCCGAGGAAGCGTTCCTTGGCGCCCTCCATGTACCAGCAATCCGCGCCCTCGGCCTCAAAGGCCTCCTTGATGCGCGCATTGACCGCCGCATCGCGCAGCAAAAAGCCTTCGTCGGTCGGCAGCGCCCCTTTCCTGACAAAGCAGGTCAGCGGCACGCCCCAGGCGCGCTGGCGGCTCAGCACCCAGTCGGGGCGGCTTTCGATCATAGAATACAAGCGGTTGCGGCCCTTCTGCGGGGTCCATTTCACCAGCTCGTCGATCGAGCGCAGGGCGCGTTCACGGATGGTTTTGCCCATCGCGTCCTGACCGTCGCCCACTTCCCGGTCGACGCTGGCAAACCACTGCGGCGTGTTGCGATAGATGATCGGCGCCTTCGAACGCCAGGAATGCGGGTAGGAATGTTTGATCTTGCCGCGCGCCAACAGGCCACCGACTTCGACCAGCTTGTCGATCACCGCCTTGTTGGCATCGCCCTCACCGCCCTTGCGGTTGAGGATGTATTTGCCGCCGAAGAACGGCAGGTCGGCGCGGAAACCGCCGTCATCCATGACGTTATAGGTGATGACCTCTTCCAGCATGCCCAAGTCACGATAGAGCTCGAATTCCTCCATACCGTGGCTGGGCGCACAGTGGACGAATCCGGTGCCTTCCTCGTCGGTGACGAAATCGGCGGCGCGGAAGTCGCGCGGTGCGTCCCAGTATTCCTTGCCACCATCGGCGCCCGCGAGGGGATGGTTGATTTTCAGAACACCCAGTTCATCTGAACCGACTTGGCGGACGCGATGATAATCGCCCTCAGCCAAACGGGCACGCTTCATAACGTCAGACGCCAAATTGTCGGCCAAAAGGAACTTGTCGCCTACACTCGCCCAGCACTCGTCCGGCGTATTTGTAACTTCATAGAGCCCGTAAGAGAAATCTGCACCGTAGACGACAGCTTTATTGGACGGGATCGTCCATGGCGTCGTCGTCCAGATGACAACGCTGGCCCCGATCAAATCGTCAGAACGGTGTTTTACGTAATCAAAAGTCCCTTCAGCATCAGATGGATTGATCTTGGCTGCTGCCTCTGCTTGGTCATCTGGATAGTCGGCAGCCGCAACTTTGAATTTCACCCAGATGGTGAAGCTTTCCTTGTCGTGATACTCGACCTCGGCCTCGGCCAGGGCGGTCTTTTCCACCGGCG
>NZ_JBFJVE010000046.1:0-16409 GCF_041624275.1 Shimia sp. | reverse complement strand
GACCCTGACCGGCGCCGCGGCGCTGGTGGCGCTGGTCTCGCCCGCCGTCGGCCTGTTCGCCGTCGCGGTGGCGCTGTTCGGTGAATTCATCGACTGCCTGCTGCTGCGCCCCATGCCGCGGCGACTTCGCCACGATCCCGGGCTATTCGCGCAGCTGTCGCGCCGGGCAACGCTGTCGGCCGCCTTCCAGGCGGCGACGATCGCTTTCTGCGTCGCCCTGGCCTGGGTCACCGCGCCAGGCGAATCGGGCATGTTCTTCTGCCTCGCCTATCTCACCGGCGCCTCGATCAATGCCGGAATCGTCCTGCCCTACCATCGCGGTGCCGCCCTGGCGCGGCTGATCGTCTATGCGGCCACGGTCTGTTCACTGTTCGCCTGGCACCTGATCGGCCAGCAGGGGCTGACGACGGGGTTCTTCTACAATCTCCTCGGCGGGCTGATGATGGGCTATATGGTGGTCATCTTCATCCAATACGTGGTCATCGGCCAGCGCCGCGAGGCAAGGAACAGCCGCGACCTGTTGCTGCAGGGCCACGAACTGGCCCGGGCCAACACCTCGCTGCGCGAACAGGAACGCGAGACCCGAAATCTCGCCCTGGTCGCCAGGGGCGCCAGCGACAGTGTCATCATGTCCGATCCGACCGGCAAGATCCTGTGGACCAATGACGCCTTTACCCGGATCACCGGCTACAGCACCGAAGAAGCCGTGGGCCGCCGCCCGGCCGACTTGCTCAATGGTCCCGAGACATGCGAGGCGACGAGCCACGGCATCGCCCGCGCGATCATGGCCCAGCGGCCGCACCGGGCCGAGATTCTGAATTACACCAAGGACGGGCGCAAGATCTGGATGGAAACCAACCTCGCTCCGGTGTTCAACGATCAGGGCGGCATGGACATGGTGATCGCGATCGAACGGGACATCACCGCCGCCAAGGCCCACGAGGTCGAACTGGCGCGGGCCAAGCAGGCCGCCGAACAGGGCGCGCGGGCGAAATCGCGTTTTCTGGCCACCATGAGCCACGAGATTCGCACCCCGATGAACGGTATCCTCGGCATGGCCGACCTGCTCGGCGAAGAGAAACTATCCTCGGAATGCCGGCTCTATGTCGACACCATCCGCGACTCGGCCGAATCGCTGCTGGTCATCATCAACGACATTCTCGACTTTTCGAAACTCGATGCCGGCCGCATGAGCCTCAACCCGGTGCCCTTCGACCCCGGCGCCTGTATCGAGGGGGTCGTGACCCTGCTGCGCCCCCAGGCCCGCGCCAAGGGGATCACCCTCGACTGGCGCGTCGAGGGCCGGTTTCCGGCCCGGCTCAGCGGCGATGACACGCGGGTTCGCCAGGTACTGGTGAACATCATCGGCAACGCGGTGAAGTTCACCGAAAAGGGCGGGGTGTCGGTGATCGCCCGCAGCCAAGACGACGGCGGGCGCTGCCGGCTCCAGATCGCGGTGCAGGATACCGGCATCGGCATTCCGCAGGATCGCCGCGACTCGATCTTCGACCAGTTCTCGCAGGCCGACGCCGCCACCACCCGGCGCTTTGGCGGCACCGGGCTGGGGCTGGCGATCTCGCGCCTGCTGGCGCGCAGCATGGGCGGCGACATCACGGTCAGCTCACGCCCCGGCGCGGGCTCGTGTTTTCGCATCACGCTTTGCCTCGAGCGGGACCAGGCCGCGCCCGGCGCGCCGGCGGGGGCCGAAAGCGCCTTTGATCCGCAGGCCCTCGCCGGTCTCACCGTTCTTCTGGCCGAGGACAACCGCACCAACCGGCTGCTGATCCGCAAGTACCTCAAGGACCTGCCGCTCGAGATCATCGAGGCCGAGAACGGCAGGGTGGCGGTCGACAAGGCCCGCCGCCACAACCCCGACATCATCCTGATGGACATGGCGATGCCCGAGATGGACGGGATCGAGGCGACCCGCCAGATCCGCCGCGCACCGATGCCGCAGCCCCATATCGTGGCGCTCACCGCCAATGCCTATGCCAGCGACCGCGCCGCCTGCCTGGCAGCGGGGATGGACGCCTTTCTGTCCAAGCCGGTGCGCAAACAGCGCCTGCTGAACGAGCTGGCCAGCCTCGGCGCCGCCGCGCGACGCTCGGCCTAGGGGCTTGTGCCGCTTCGGAAATCTTGGCTATCAAAGGCATATCCGTTCCAAGGGGCCCGTTCATGGTCGATATTGCCACCCGCGTCTGGAACCACAAATGGAAGATCGACCCCATTGTGCGTTCGCTGATCGACAACGATTTCTACAAATTGCTGATGTGCCAGTCGGTGTTTCGCAACAAGCCCGACGCCACCGTCACCTTCAGCCTCATCAACCGCAGCACCTCGATCCGGCTGGCCGAGCTGATCGACGAGGGCGAATTGCGCGAGCAGCTCGACCATATCCGCTCGCTGTCGCTGTCGCGTGGCGAAAGCACCTTCCTGCGCGGCAACACCTTTTACGGCAAACGCCAGATGTTCCGTTCGGATTTCATGGAATGGTTCGAAGGCATGCGCCTGCCCGACTACCACCTTGAAAAGCGCGACGGCCAATTCGAGCTGACCTTCGAAGGCAAGTGGCACGAGGTGATGCTGTGGGAGATCCCGGCCCTGGCGGTGATGATGGAGCTGCGCGGGCGGGCGGTGCTGCACGACATGCGCCGGTTCGAGCTGCAGGTGCTCTATGCCCGCGCCATGACCAAGCTCTGGGAAAAGATCGAGGCGCTGCGCAACGTGCCCGGGCTGCGGATCGCCGATTTCGGCACCCGGCGGCGCCATTCCTATCTCTGGCAGGACTGGTGCGTGCAGGCGATGACCGAGGGGCTGGGCAGCCAGTTCGTCGGCACCTCCAACTGCCTGATCGCGATGAAACGCGACCTCGAGGCGATCGGCACCAATGCCCACGAACTGCCCATGGTCTACAGCGCCCTGGCCCGCGACGACGAAGAACTGGCGCAGGCGCCCTATCAGGTGCTGGCCGACTGGCACGAGGAACACGAGGGCAACCTGCGCATCATCCTGCCCGACACCTATGGCACCGAGGGCTTTCTTGCCCGCGCCCCCGACTGGCTGGCGGGCTGGACCGGTATCCGCATCGATTCCGGCGACCCCGTGGCCGGGGCCGAGGCCGCGATTCGCTGGTGGCAGGCGCGCGGCGAGGATCCGCGCGAGAAACTGGTGATCTTCTCAGACGGGCTCGATGCCGACCGGATCATCGACCTGCACCGGCAGTTCGCCGGGCGATGCAAGGTTTCCTTCGGCTGGGGGACGCTCCTGACCAATGACTTCCGCGGCCTCACCGATCACGAGGCGCTGGCGCCGTTTTCGCTGGTCTGCAAGGCGCTGTCGGCCAATGGCAGCCCGACGGTGAAACTGTCGGACAACCCCAACAAGGCGATGGGCCCGGCCGAGGAGATCGCGCGTTACAAACGGGTGTTCGGCGTCGGCAAACAGGAAAAGATCGAGGTCATCGTCTAGAGGCTATTCAGCCGGTGCCATCCATTGCCGCGCCATGCCAAGGGCCCGTTCCGCATAGGCGCGCACCACCGGATCCTCGGGCGCATAGCGGCCGATCACCCAGCCGCAGCTGGCCAGCCCGCGCATCACGGTAAAGGCCTCGAGCAGCGCCTCGGCATTGCCGGGCAAGGCCCGCAGCTGCCCATAGCCCCGCAACAGGGCCGCGCCCAGCGCCCTGCGGTTGGGCTGGTCCCAGTTCTGCGACATGGCGACACCGAGTTCGTACATGCGATAGCCGAAGACCCCGTCGTCAAAGTCGATCAGCGTCACCTGCCCGTCGGCGACCATGACGTTTTCGCGCAGCGCATCGGCGTGGATCAGGCCGAAATCGGCCGCTGTCATGGCCTTCAAAACCTCTACCAAACCTGCGCGCGCGACCTGCAATACCTCGATTTCGGGGCCGCTCAAAGACGGGTTCTCCCAGAAACGCCCCCATGCCGGGCTGTCCCCGAGCAGCGCCTCGATGTCCAGAACCGGACGTTCAAAGCCTTCGGGCAGATCGGCCGCATCACTCGCCAGATGCAGCCGCGCCAGTTCCGCGCCCAAGGCGGCATGCACTGCCTCCTGCTGCGCAGGCGTCCCGGCCAGCGGCACGTCGCCTTCGCCCATCGGGGCGCCATCGACCCATGTCACCAAAGAGGCCATCCGCCCCGCCTCGGGGACAGCGGCCAGAACCTCGCCCGAGACCGTGCGCACCGGCACCGGCACCGACATGCCCGCCGCCACCAGCGCCTCGGCCCACCACAGTTCCGAGCGGATCGAGGCGTCGCTCTGATAGCCGGGGCGATGCAGGCGCAGCGCCGCCCGCCTACCGTCGGGCGCACGGGTTTCAAAGACCGCGTTCTCGCGGTTCTTGATCAGCCTCGGCTGATCCTCGACCCCCCAGTGCCGCATCGCCATTAGCGCATGATGAAGGGCTTGCGAATCCTTCACGCCACCGCCCCCAGCGCCGCATCCATGACCTCGGCCAGCATGTCGGCATTGTCGCGGCCGAAGACACAGGGCGGACGCAGCTTCACCGTGTTCGAATGGCGCCCGACCGAATGCAGCAGCACCCCGCGATCGCGCATCTCGTCGACCAGCGCCGCGCAAAGCGCGGTCGCCGGCTTGCCATCACGCCACAGTTCGGCCCCAAGGAACAGCCCGGCGCCGCGCACATCTGCAATCACATCGTGGCGCGCCGCCAGTTCCTCAAGCAGCCCCAGCGCATAGGCCCCGGTGTCGCGTGCATTCTCCACCAGCGCCTCGTCCTCGATCACTTGCAGCACCGCCATCGCCGCGGCGGCGCTGACCGGATTGCCGCCGAAGGTGTTGAAATATTTGAACGCCTCCTGAAAGCGGGTCAGAATCTCGTGCCGCGTGACCACCGCAGCCACCGGATGGCCATTGCCCATCGGCTTGCCCAGGGTGACGATATCGGGGGCAAAGCCCAGCCGCTGATGCCCCCACCAATGGCTGCCGATGCGGCCAAAGCCGGGCTGCACCTCGTCGGCGATGACCAGCCCGCCGGCCCGGCGCACGATCTCGATCGCCGGGTCGAGGAAACCGCGCTCCAGCGTCGGAAACCCCTCGTTGGCGAAATAGGGGCAGACGATCAGCGCCGATACCCCGTGGCCGCTGGCCTCGAGCTCGGCCACCGCCCGCGCCACCCCTTCGGCAAAGGCCTTGGCCTGGGTCGCGCGGTCGCCGCCGACCGGCATCAGGTTGTCCGGCGCAGCCACCCGGCGCACATGGGGCAGATAGCCGCCCACCGGCACCTTCGACGCGTTGAGCTGCGACACCGCCGCCGTGTTGCCGTGATAGGTGTTGTCGGTGCCGATAATGCCGGTCTTGCCGGTCATCGCCTGGGCCATGCGCAGCGCCACGTCATTGGCCTCGGATCCCGAACAGACCATCACCATACTTTCCAGCTCGGCGGCGAATTTCGCGGTCAGCGCCTCGCCGTAATCGAGAATGAGATCATGCACATAGCGCGTGTGGGTGTTCAGCGTCGCCGCCTGTGACGCGATCGCCTCGACCACCCGCGGGTGGCAATGGCCGACATGCGGCACGTTGTTGTAGCAGTCGAGATAGCGCCGCCCGTCGCGATCCCAGAGCCAAACCCCCTCACCGCGCGCCACATGCACCGGCTGGCGATAAAAGGTGGTCATATACGGCCCCAAGAGCCGCGCGCGCCTGTCCATGGCCGACATGAAACATCCCCTGTTCCCGATCCGGCCCGCCACGGGCCGCATTGCATTCACCGCCCTTTGTTGCGCCGTCTCGCCCAAGTTGCAATGGCTGTCGCCGGAGTGAGCCGGGCTCAGCCCTCGTGGGCTTCGCCGCGCAGCTTGTGCGGAGACATGCCATAGCGTTGCCGGAACAGGCGCGAGAAATGCGAGGCCGCGTTGAAGCCGCTGGCCATCGCCACCTCGGTGACGCTGAGGTTGGTCTGCAACAACAGGTGTTGCGCCCGCTGCAACCTGAGATCGGTGTAATATTTCTTGGGCGTCGAGCTCAGGTAGCGCCGGAACAGCCGCTCGAGCTGTCGGGTCGAGATATTGACCGTCGCGGCCAGGTCTCCCGGGCGCAGGGGTTCCTCGAGATTGGTTTCCATCAGCGCCAGGATTTCGGCCAGCTTGGGGTGGCGCATGCCGATGCGTTCGGCCACCTGCACCCGCGCCGAGTGCTGCAACACCCGGATGTTGGTATACATCAGCTGGTCGACCACAAGGTTGGCCAGCTCGGGGCCCTCGAGCTCGGAAACCAGGTGCAGCATCAGGTCGATGACCGAGGTGCCGCCCGCTGTCGAATAGCGGCGGTTGCCAAGGACATAGGTATATTCCGAAAGCTCGACCTCGGGAAAGCGTTCGGCGAAACTGCTGCGGTGTTCCCAGTGCAGCGTGGCGCGCATCCCGTCCAGAAGCCCGGCCTCGGCCATGACCCACGCGCCGGTCGTGAGCCCGGCCAGCGCGGCGCCCTGCCGCGCCCCCCGTCGCAGCCATTGCAGCACCGCCGGGGTGCAGGCTTTCTGAAGCTCGGCGCCGGTGCAGATCACGATGGTGTCGTCGCGCCCGACCTCTTCCAACCCGTGGTCGATCGGGAACTCGGCCCCGAGCGAATCCCGCACCGCCACCCCGTCTTCGGCACAGACCACGGTTTCGAAGATTTCTTCCCCGGCCATCCGGTTCGCCACCCTCAGGGTCTCCACCGCCATGGCAAAGGTCATCGCCCAATAGCCGGGGGTCAGCAGGATCACAAAGCGGGTAGGCGCGTGCCGGTGCTCCGATTGCGTGGTCGTCATCGTGTCTTCGGTCCGTTTTCGGACCACCCTGCCCCCGGCTTTGCTCAAGAGCAAGCCGTTTAGTCTTCGGCGCCGGGGCGGCCACGCAGGGCCTTGACCTCGCCGCGCACCTTCTTGGCCTTGAGGCGGCGCTGCTGCGAGCCATAGGTCGGTTTGGTTTTGACCCGCCGCTTGGGCGCGATCAGCGCCTTCTGGATCAGCTCGACCAGCCGCTGGCGCACGATCTCGCGGTTGCGTATCTGCGACCGGGTTTCGTCGCATTGCAGAACCACCGCGCCGTCCTTGGTCCAGCGTCGCCCGGCCAGCCGTTTCAGCCGGGTCTTGACCGGCCCCTCCAGCGAAGGCGAGCGCGCCGCCTCGAAGCGCAGCTCGACCGCCGTCGCCACCTTGTTGACGTTCTGCCCGCCGGGCCCCGAGGCGCGCATGAACTGCTCGGTCAGTTCCCAATCCTGAAGGCTGATCTGATCGTTGATGACGAGCATTGCCGCAGGTCTTTCCCTTGTGACCCGGTTTCCGTCAGGTCTGGCAGGGTCAGGTCCAGACCATCGAAAAGGGCCGTTCCACGCGCGGGAACAGCCCTTCGAGATTGTAGGAGGTGCGCCGGTTAGGTCCACACCAATTCGGATTTCAAATCAGCCAAGGGCTGCCTCAGCCAGTCTCCTTCCGAACTGTTCCGACACCGTTCTCCATAGCTTCTCTAGACAATGGGCACCTCCTTTCAGATTGTTTCGCGTATCTATAGGTTGCCACAGCCTGTGGATAAGTCAAACAAAATCATGTGGTCCTGATACCAATTTCCCCACGATGATGCGGGAGAACACAAGAGACAGTAGCGCCAGCTATTGGTTTTCTAGCCAGATTTTGGGCGTCCTGACCCCCGGATCGACCGCTCAGGGGGCGTCGCGCACCACATATTCGACGATCTCGGTACCCTGCACGAGCCGGAAATTGTCGTCCGAAATCATCGTCAGCCGGATCTGTCCCTGCGGGTCGCGCCACACCGACAGCCCTTCGAGGTTGTCATGCACCCCGGGGATGCTGCGCAGCAGTTCGGTTTCGTTGACGAAAGTGCCGCCCCGCAACTCGAAGCGGCGCACCCGGCTGCGGAAGGACCAGCCGGTGAAATGGCGTTCGAGCAGGTAAAAGCGGCCATCGGGCCCGAAATCGGCGCCCACGGGGTGAAACTTGCGATGGCGCGGGATGTCGGCGCTTTGGTGCCAGTGGCCGTTCGAAAACGTGTAGACCAGCGCCTTTTCGGGGTCACCCACGGCCCGTTCGGGCAGCGCATAAACCACCCCGCGATGGTCGACGGCCAGCGCCTCGAAGGCACCGTTCTTTTGCATCCGGGCAAAGGCCGGGCTGGTGGGCAGGGGCTGTCCGCGCGAGGCCAGATCGGCATAGCGCTCGACCCGATCGGCGCCTTCGAAGGAAATCAGGAACCCGCCTCCGCCGAGATCGGCCAGCCCCTCGGAATCGCCGTTCTCCTTGGCAAAGTGCCGGCCCTGCCGGTCATGCAGGGCGCTTTCTTGCGACAGCACCACCTCGACGACCTTGCCGCGCTGGCGTTCAAGACGGCCCCGCACCACCCGGCTGCGGTCCGACACGGCGATAAAGCCGGTGCCGTCCTCCGACACCTCGATCCCGGAAAACCCGCCGAACCAGGGCTGAGCGATGCGCCATTCGGTGACCGAGACCAGCCGCGCGCGGGTCGGACCGGCGGCAGACTGCGGCTGGGTCCAGACAAGGCCGAGGCCCAGCGCCGCTATCGAGACTGCAAGATGTTTACGCATTGTTCGGGCAGGTCCGCCATTTCAAGTTCGCGTCGGGGTTTTGCCGGTTTGGCGTTGGGGTCCGGCGGCGGCGGGTTGAGAATGTCATGCACCCATTTCTCGGCATCCGCGCAGCCGTCGCCCGGCGGCGGCGGCGCCTGATCGACACAGCCCCGCGCACCCCTGGGGCAGGTCAGCCGGACGTGGAAATGATAGTGATGCCCCCACCATGGCCGGATCTTGCGCAGCCAGCTGCGGTCGCCCTTTTCATCGTTGCACATCTGCACCTTGGCGCCGGGAAAGACGAAGATCCGCGCCACCCTCGGGTCGCTGGCGGCAGCCTTTAGAACCGCGTGATGCTGCGGTGTCCAGCTGGCGTTGACATAGGCGCCATTGGCGCGCCGCATCGAGATCGACGACAGGCTTTCGCGCTCGGCGGGGCTGAGGTCCAGCCGCTTTGGCGGCCGCATCCAGATGTCGATATCCAGCCCCAGCTGATGGCTGCGGTGCCCCGACAGCATCGGCCCGCCGCGCGGCTGGCTGATATCCCCGATATAGAGCCCGGCCCAGCCCGGTAGCTGCGCCGCCTTGGCCGACAAATCACGGATATAGTCGAGGGTCTCGGGATAGCCCCAGTTGCGGTTGCGCGACAGGCGCATGGCCTGCCAGGTGGGGCCGCTCTCGGGCAGCTCCACCGCCCCGGCGACACAGCCCTTGGCATAAGAGCCGAAGGGCTCGGGCGCCTGATCCGACGCCTCGCTCTGGGCGCCGAACAGGCGGCGCGCCTCGACCCCGCGCATCTCTGCCGGCAGGTTCTGCTTGGTCGAGACCCGCGCCTGGGTCGTGTCCTGCTTCTGGCAGGCGGTTGCCGCCAGCACCAGTGCAAGGATCAGGATGCCCCTTCCCATGTCTCACTGTCTCCCTTCGCGTTGACCCAGCGTAGCAGCACCAGCCCCAGGACGAAAAGCAGGATCACCGGCGACACGCCAAGTCTTGCCGACCCGCTGAGCGTGGTCGCGACCCCGATCAGGATCGGCGCGACAAAGGCCGTCGCCCGCCCCGACAGGCCGTAAAGGCCGAAGCTTTCGGTCGGGCTGGCGGGGTCGGTGTGGCGCACCATCAGGGTGCGGCTTGCGGCCTGAAGGATGCCGCCCATGCCGCCGAACATGGCGCCGGCGAACATCAGCACGTTGTCGGGCAGCGACGAGCCTTCGGGCAGCGGCATGCCGAAAAACGCCTCGCGCGACATGTTGATGATGATGACCGCAACCGCGATCAGCACCCAGATCGCGGCGATAATCACCGGTTTGGGGCCGAAACGCTTGTCCAGCTTGCCGCCGATCCAGCTGAAGAACACCGCGCTGGTGGCGCCGACGATGCCAAAGATGCCGATCTGCGGCACCGACCAGCCCAGAACCAGGTTGGCGTAGATGCCGCCAAAGGCATAAAGCCCGTTCAGCGCATCACGGTAGAGCATCGAGGAAATCAGGAAATACAAAAGGCTCTGGCGGTGCTTGAGGTTGGCGATCGAGGCCTTCAGCGCCCCCATCGCCTGTGACACGGTGCCCCGCGCCTTGTTGACAAGGGGTTCATGCACCCAGCGGAAATAGGGGATCATGAACACCGCGTACCACAGCGCGGTCAGCGGCCCGGTGGCGCGGGTGCCCTCCATCTGGTCGCTGTCCAGCAGCCCCAGCCCCGGCGCCAGACCGGCAATGGTCTTGCCGCCGCCCATCTCGGCAAAGACCACCAGCACGATGATCAGCGCCAACAGGCCGCCGAAATAGCCGAAGGCAAAGCCCGAGCCCGAAATCTCGCCGACCTCGTCCTCGGTGCCCAGTTCCGGCAATTGCGAATTGATGAAGATCAGCGCATATTCCGCGCCGACAAAGCCCAGCGTGAACAGCCCCAGCATCCAGTAGAGGTTCGAGCCGTCGAGCGCGATGAACCAGAGCCCGGCGGCGCCGATCACATACATCACCGAAAAGCCCATGATCCACGGAATCCGCCGCCCGCGGGTATCGGCCAGCGCCCCCATGATCGGCGCGCCAAAGCCGATGATCAGCCCCGCCAGCCCCATGTTCCAGGCCCAGAGCGATTGCGCGCTGGCCTTGGCGGCCTGCTCGTCCAGCCCCGCCCCAAGGAAATACTTCGTCGCCACGGTGGCAAAGAACGGGCCGAAGATGAAGGTCACCAACAGCGTGTGATAGGGTTGGCTGGCCCAGTCGAAGAACCACCAGCCCCAGATACGCTTGCGCGCCGAGATTTCAGACATTCGTGCCCCCTGATCCGCTTTTGCTTCACTTAAGACAGGGGCGCGCCGCTCAGGCAAGCTAATCCTGCATCGGCGGCCAGGGGCGCTGGCGTTCGGATTCGATCCAGGCGGCGATCCAGGCCGGGGGGTCGGGGCGGTCGATGTCTCCGCCCATGTCCCTGTCCCTGCCCATGGCGCGGATCACCCGTTCCGGCGCGACGATACCGTCGCCGTCGACGATCGCGGCGCGATAGAGCGCGTGGTTGGCGCATTCGCCGTCCGGGCGCCACATCGACTGTTCGAGATAGACAAACCGGTCGTCCCACCACACCGCGCGGCTGCGCATCTCGAACCGGTCGAAGGCGCGGATACGGCGGCGATAACGCACCGAGACCCCGGCCATGGTCATGCTCCAGCGCTCGCGGCGCAGGGTGCCGATCAGCCCGATCCGCATCGCCAGCGGCATGCGGCCAAGATCCAGCAGGGTCAGGGTGCGGCCGTTGTTCAGCTCCATCCACAGGTCGATGTCCCACGGCCAGCAGCGATGGGTCGAGACATGGGTGCCGGTCAGCGGCAGCGGCGGATCCTTGCGGTGCAACAGCAGTTGCTTGACCATTCGGATGACAGGGTACATGCGCGGTTCTCCTTTGCGTCCTGCTCATCACGCGCCCGACGCCGGGTCAACCGTAACCTCGCGCCACTCTTGCCCTTTGCCGCCGCGGTGCTTAACTGTGGCGCAACACCTCAAGGAGACACCCGACAATGATGGCAATCTATGGACCGTTGAAGCTCATTCTGGACGTCGCCTTCTTCATCATGCTGGTCCATATCATCATGAGCTGGCTGATCAGCTTTCAGGTGCTCAACCTCGGCCAGCAGGTGGTGGCGCAGATCTGGTACGGGCTGAACCGTCTGCTCGAGCCGATCTATACGCCGATCCGCCGCATCCTGCCCGACACCCGCCCGCTGGACCTTGCGCCGCTGGCGGTGTTCATCATCATCATCTCGCTGCGCGACTATATTCTGCCGTCGATCCTGTTCTGAACCCTTAAGACCCTGTTAAGGGCTTGTTCAGCGAATCCGGGTATGGGAATGTCGGCCCTGACGAGCAGACCGACCTCAAACAACGGATTTTTTCATGTGTGCCGCTGCCACGTTTCTGCGTGACGTTTTCGGATTCGATTGCTTCCGCCCCGGACAGGAAGAGATCGTCGATGCGGTGACGCGGGGCGAAAACGTGCTGGCCATCATGCCCACGGGCGGCGGCAAATCCCTGTGCTTTCAGCTGCCCGCATTGGTGCGCGATGGCGTGACGGTGGTGATTTCTCCGCTGATTGCGCTGATGCGCGATCAGGTGCGGGCGCTGCGCGAAGCCGGGGTTGCGGCGGGCGCGCTGACCTCGGGCAATACCGAAGAAGAAACCGCCGAGGTCTGGGAGGCGCTGGATCAGGGGCGGCTGAAGCTCTTGTATATCGCGCCGGAACGGCTGGCCTCGGGGGCGGCGCTGGGCATGCTGCGGCGCATCGGTGTCAGCCTGATCGCCGTGGACGAGGCCCATTGCGTCAGCCAGTGGGGCCATGATTTCCGCCCCGATTACCTGCGCATCGGCGAATTGCGCCGCGCGCTGGACGTACCGCTGGCCGCCTTTACCGCCACCGCCGATGCCGAGACCCGCGAGGAAATCGTCACCCGGCTGTTCGACGGCGAGGCGCCCAGCACCTTTCTGCATGGCTTCGACCGGCCCAACATCCATCTGGCCTTTGCCGCCAAGGACGCGCCGCGCCGGCAGATCCTCGATTTTGCCGCCACCCGCAAGGGCCAGTCAGGCATTGTCTATTGCGGCACCCGCGCCAAGACCGAGGCGCTGGCCGCCGCCCTGCGCGAGGCCGGGCACCTGGCGCTGCATTACCATGGCGGCATGGAGGCCGAGGACCGCCGCGACACCGAGGCCCGGTTCCAGCGCGAGGACGGGCTGATCGTGGTCGCCACCGTGGCCTTTGGCATGGGCATCGACAAGCCCGATATCCGCTGGGTGGCGCATGCCGATCTGCCCAAATCCATCGAAGCCTATTACCAGGAGATCGGCCGCGCCGGGCGCGATGGCGCGCCGGCCGAAACCCTGACCCTGTTCGGCCCCGACGACATCCGCCTGCGCCGTAGCCAGATTGATGAAGGACTGGCGCCGCCGGAACGGCGCTCGGCCGATCACGCCCGGCTGAATGCGCTTCTGGGGCTGGCCGAGGCGCTGCATTGCCGCCGCAAGAACCTGCTCGGGTATTTTGGCGAGACCGAGGTCACTTGCAACAATTGCGATCTCTGCGACAGCCCGGCGGATGTGTTTGACGGCACCATTGCGGTGCGCAAGGCACTGTCGGCGGCGCTGCGTACCGGCGAATGGTTCGGCAGCGGCCATCTGATCGACATTCTTCTGGGCAATGAGACCGACAAGGTGCGCGAGCGCGGCCATGACAGCCTGCCGACCTTTGGCGTCGGCACCGAATATGACAAGCGCCAATGGCAGGCGGTGTTCCGCCAGATGATGGGCCATGACCTCATTCGCCCCGACCCCGAACGCCATGGCGGGTTGCGCATGACCGATGCCGCGCTGCCGATCCTCAAGGGCGAGGCCAGCATCGAGCTGCGCCGCGACACCATCCGCAAGGCCAATCGCCGCCCCGCCGCCAAGGAGTTGGTCAGCGAAGAGGATGCGCCGCTGCTCAGCGCCCTCAAGGCCAAGCGCCGGGCGCTGGCGGAAGAGGCCAAGGTGCCGGCCTATATCATCTTCAACGACCGCACCCTGATCGAAATGGCCGAGCGCCGCCCCGGCAACCTTGACGATATGGCCCGCATTGGCGGGGTCGGGGCCAAGAAACTCGACAGCTATGGCGATGCTTTCCTTGAGGTGATCAACGGCGAGGCCGCCGCGCTGCATCCCAGCCGCCGCAAACTGGCCGGGCGCGATGCCGGCACGCTTTATGACCGCCTGCTCGAGGTGCAGGCCGATCTGGCGCGCGGCCCCGAGGGGATCGACAAACCGATGAGCTGCTCAGCCTCGCTTCTGGCCAAAGTGGCCAGCACCCGCCCCGAGGACGCGCCCGCCATGGCCCGTCTTTTGGGCGAAAAGCGCGCCGAACGCTTTGCCAGCGCCTTTCTCGACGTGCTACGCGACGCAGGCTGACCCCCGACCCCACAGGAGCGCGCAAAGATGCTGATTGTCCTATCACCCGCCAAACGCCTCGACTGGGGCCCGGTCGCAAGCGAAACCACGCGCCCCATGTTCGAAGCCGAGGCGCTGCGCCTTGCCAGAACGGCGCGCAACCTGACCCTTGGCGAGCTGCAGAAGCTGATGGCGCTCAGCCCCGATCTCGCCAGGCTGAACCGCGACCGGTACCGGGCCTACGAGGCCGAGCCGGACGCCTATGCCACCCGCCCCGCCATCCATGCCTATGCCGGCGACACCTATGTCGGGCTCGAGGCCGCCTCGCTGGACCCCGAAGAGCTGGACTGGGCGCAAGAGCATCTGCGCATTCTCTCCGGCCTTTACGGCGCCCTGCGGCCGCGCGACGCGATTCAGCCGCACCGGCTGGAAATGGGCAGCCGGCTGAAGACCCGGCGCGGCAAGAACCTCTACGAGTTCTGGCGCGACAGCATTGCCCGCGCGCTGAACGCCCAGGCCGAAGAGATCGGCACCGACACGCTGGTCAACTGCGCCTCTCAGGAATATTTCGGCGCCGTGGACCCCAAGGCGCTGAAACTGCGGGTCATCACCCCGGTGTTCATGGAAAACAAGGGCGGCAGCCCCAAGATCGTCAGCTTTTTCGCCAAGAAGGCGCGCGGCTCGATGGCCCGGTTCATCATCCAGAACCGGCTCGCCGACCCCGAAAGCCTGAAGGATTTCGACCTTGGCGGCTATGCCTATCAGCCCGACATGTCCGAGGGCGACCGCATGGTCTTCCTGCGCGATTACCCCGAGGCCACCTCCTAGGTTCGGCCTGCCGGATCGGCCCTGCCCTGATCCGGCGTTGCCACGATGGGCAGGCGCGTGTCACCATACCCCCGATTTGAGAAGGGGAGTTTAGGTATGCGTTGGATGATCGCCGCAATGGTCGGGCTGTTTGCCGCCCACGCCGCATTGGCACAGGACTCACTGATCCCTGAGCGCCGGATCGTCGTCAGCCGGGATGTGGATTTCTATGGCTCGGACCTGACCAACATTTTCGACACCAGTTACGAGGCCTGCCGCAACGCCTGTCTCAACGACAGCCAATGTCAGGCCTTTACCTTCAACAAGCGTTCCAACGCCTGTTTCCCCAAAAGCGCCATCTCGGACACACAGCCATATGAAGGGGCGCTGTCAGGTGAAGTCTTTACCGCCGATCCGCGTGCCCTGCGCAGTGCCGAGGCCCGCGCCGCCGAGCTGGATTTCATTCCCCGATACCAGCTGACCCAGGCCCGCGAACAGGCCGAGACAATCGGCAGCCTGCATGCGGGTGGCCCCTGGAGCCTGCAGGACATGCTGGACGCCGCACAATCGCGGCTGAGTGACGGCGATACGCTCAATGCCATGCGCTGGACCGGCGCCGCCATCGGCAAGGCCGACCGCAGCGATCTCTGGCTGGAATATGCCCGGCTGAACCGCACGCTTGCCCTCGAGGGCGGCAACGACAGAAGCACCCATGACACCCGCGCCTTCCGCGCCACGCTCAATGCCTATCTGCGCAGCCTGAATGATCCGCAGCGGGTTTCGACCCTGATGACCCTTTCCGAGTTGCTGATCGCCGACGATGCCGGACGCCGCGCCCTCAGCGCGCTGCGCCTTGCCGCCGCGATCCAGCCGCGCGACGATGTGCTTGCGGCGCTTGACGACGCGGTGGCCAAATGGGGCTTTCGCATCGAAGAACACGAGGTGGAAAACAACCTCGCCGAGCCGCGCATCTGCGCCAAGTTCAACGAAGATCTGGTCAAGGCCGGGGTCGATTATGCCACCTATGTGAAACTGCCCGATCAGCGGCTGGCGGTGCAGGCGGATGACCGCCGCATCTGCATCGAGGGCCTGGCCCATGGCGCGCGCTACACGGTCACCTTCCGCAAGGGCCTGCCGGCCGCCAGCGGCGAGACCCTGTCGCGCGACACGGAACTGACGCTTTATGTGCGCGACCGCAGCCCGGCGGTCAGCTTTCCCGGACGCGCCTATGTGCTGCCGCGCACCGCCGATGCCGGCCTGCCGATCGAGACCGTCAACCTCGGCGAGGTGCAGCTCACCCTGCAGCGGGTCAGCGACCGCAACCTGTTGCGCAGCCTGCAGGACGGCTATTTCGGGCGGCCCCTGTCCTATTGGCAGTTCGAAACCTTTGGCAACGAGATCGCCGAGACCGTCTGGACAGGCACCGGGGCGGTCGGCAATGAGCTCAACACCAATATGACCACGCGGCTGCCGCTGGGCGAGGTGGTGGCGGCGCTGCCGACCGGGCTTTACGCGCTGACCGCCGATCTGCCGGGGGCGGACAAATATGACGAGACATCGACCACGCAATGGTTCGTGCTGTCCGATCTCGGTGCCACCACCTTGAGCGGCGCCGATGGGCTGCATGTGTTC
>NZ_JBFJVE010000045.1:0-16582 GCF_041624275.1 Shimia sp. | reverse complement strand
TCTTCCCCAAGGTGTTCGGCATCGGGTTTCAGAAAACCGGCACCACCACATTGCTCGCCGTGTTCCGGGCGCTGGGCTATCATTGCAAGGACTACGGCAAGGAGCTGATCCCCTCGCTGGCGCGGGGCGATTTGCAGCCGGCCTTCGAGATCGCCGATCAATATGACGCTTTCGAGGACAACCCCTGGCCGCTGATCTACCGCGAACTGGACCAGCGCTATCCCGGCAGCAAGTTCATCCTGACCATCCGCGACGAGGAAAGCTGGATCAAAAGCGTGGTCAACCATCTCGGCTATCTGCCCGACCCGATGCAGACGCTGGTCTATGGGGTCGGCTTTCCGGCGGGCTACGAAGACGTGTTCCTGGCCCGTTACCGACGCCACAATGAAGAGGTGCAGGCCCATTTCGCCGACCGCCCCGAGGATCTTCTGGTGGTGGACTTCGCCGCCGGGCAGGGCTGGCCGGAGATCTGCGCCTTTCTCGGCCGCGAGGTGCCGGACCTTGATTTTCCCCATGAATTCAAGGGTAGCTACTCGGCCGGCAAATCGCGTTCGCGCCGGGTGGCAAGCCGCGTTGTGCATGGTCTGCGCCGCCTCGGGGGCGGCGGGCGGCGGGCGGATGGTTAGCGCCGTCGCCCCGGCGGCGCTTTTCTAACCCATGGCGGTATCGCTTTGCCGCGCCCGCGCGCGCCGGGCATCGTTGCGGTCGCTCCAGATTGCCAGCGCCGTCCAGGTCGCCATGTAGATCACGCCGAAACCGATGATCACCTCGCCCGGCAGGGGGCCGACATCGGCGCGGTCGAAGGCCTGGTCGAAACTGGTGACCGGGGTCGGGTGCACGGTGATCTTGCCGGCAAAGGCCAGTGACTGGATCATCAGGATCCACAGGTAGTTGCGCCTGATGCGCCGGCCGACGGCGGTCAGGTAGTCGACGTGATAGACCGGGCGCAGGTAATCCTTGGCCAGGACCTTCTGCCAGTTCTCTTCGAGATGCAGGTCGCCGTCATACAGCATCGGGGCGTAGAAATGGGTCTCCATCCAGCGCGCCCGCGCCCGCCAGACGTTGAAATAGCGGTAGCGGCGTGCCTCGAGCATCAGGAAGAAGATGATCAGCACGCCGACCAGCACCAGCGGCAGCGGCGAGGCATCGGGCGAGGCGAAGGATATCGACAGCGCAACCCCCAGGGTCACCACCGCCCAGTTGGTCGTGGTGTCCAGCCGGGTGCGCCAGATGGTGCTGCGATAGACTTCGCCACGGTAAAGATGCGCCACCGCGCCCACTTCACCGGAATTGAGCGCTTTGCGCTCGGTTTCGCGTTCGGTAATTGTTTCGCCTCCGACAGATGCTCGCAAAAAACCGCTCCCACCGTCAGATAATGCACCGAGTTTGATCTGGGTCAAAGGCCAAAGAGGAGGAATCGGAAAAAGTGAATCGGGTCAAGGCCCGGATCGGCGGAGTTTCCAAAGGTGCGGGTCAGAGGTTTGCCTGCGGCTTATGCCGTGGGGCAAATGGTGTCGGCTTTCCGTCCTGTTCGCGCGTTTCCTGGAAAGCCGACACGCCCTCAAAGCAGCATATCATACGCATCTTTTATTGCAACGCCGACTTGCGGTAAATTCGCGGTTACCCCTCTGGTTTTCTTGGCGCTCACAGTTTACCTGTCCTGAACATGTAAAATTTGACTCATGTCAAAGTTTCAGGTGTGCAGAGCGATCACAAGACATTCAGAAATCTATATGCGCGAGTGATTCAAGTGGCCAACGAAAATCAGCAACCCGGATTATATGTTGCGCGCGAGCCGATCTTTCCCAAACGGGTCTATGGCAAGTTCCGCAATCTGAAATGGATCATCATGGCGGTTACGCTGGGGATCTATTACCTGACCCCGTGGATCCGCTGGGATCGCGGCCCGAGCCTGCCCGATCAGGCGGTGCTGGTGGATCTGGCCAACCGGCGGTTCTTCTTCTTCATGATCGAGATCTGGCCGCATGAATTCTACTTCGTCGCGGGTTTGCTCATCATGGCCGGGCTGGGGCTGTTCCTGTTCACCTCGGCGCTGGGCCGGGTGTGGTGCGGCTATGCCTGCCCGCAGACCGTCTGGACCGACCTGTTCATCCTCGTCGAACGCTGGATCGAGGGCGACCGCAACGCGCGGCTGCGGCTGCACCGCCAGAAGAAATGGGATTTCCGCAAGCTTCGGCTGCGGCTGGTCAAATATGTGTCCTGGGTGGTGATCGGGCTCGCCACCGGCGGGGCCTGGGTGTTCTACTTCACCGATGCCCCGGCGCTGATGCGCGACCTGTTGATGGGCAGCGCCCATCCGATCGCCTATACCACGATCGCGGTGATGACATTCACCACGGTGTTCTTCGGCGCCATCTCGCGCGAACAGATCTGCATCTATGCCTGCCCATGGCCGCGCATCCAGGCGGCGATGATGGACGAGGACACGCTGACCGTCGGCTATCGCGAATGGCGCGGCGAGCCGCGCGGCAAGGGCAAGCGCACCAAGGATACCGAGCTGGGCGACTGCATCGACTGCATGGCCTGCGTCAACGTCTGCCCGGTGGGCATCGACATTCGCGACGGCCAGCAGCTGGAATGCATCACCTGCGCCCTGTGCATCGACGCCTGCGACGACATCATGACCAAGGTCGGCAAGCCGCGCGGCCTGATCGACTATCTTGCGGCCTCGGACGAGACCCTCGAGCGGTCCGGCCAGCCGCCCAAGGACGTCTGGAAACACGTGCTGCGCCCGCGCACCGTGCTTTACACCACCCTGTGGTCGCTGGTCGGTGTCCTGCTGGTGGTGGCGCTGTTCCTGCGCAGCGAGATCGACATGACCGTGGCGCCGGTGCGCAACCCGACCTACGTCACGCTTTCCGATGGCACCATCCGCAACACCTACGAGGTGCGGCTGCGCAACAAACATGGCGAGGACCGCCCGTTCCGGATCTCGGTCAAGGGCGACATCGCCCTCAGGGTCGACCTCGAGGGCACGCCCTATGAAACGGTGACGGTGCCGGCCGACGAGATGAAGCTGGTGCGGGTCTATGTGCTGGCGCCCAAGGGCTCGCAGCCGGCGGAAAGCAAGGCGACCGGGTTCCGTTTCTGGGTAGAGGATGTTTCCAACGGGGATCGCGTGTATAAGGACACGGTCTTCAACGGAAGGAGCAAGTGATGGCAGAACGTCGGTTCACCGGACGGCACGCGGCATTCGTCTTCGTCGGCGCCTTCGGGGTGATCATCGCGGTGAACGCGCTGCTGGCCTGGTCGGCGGTGCGGACCTTTCCCGGCCTCGAGGTCAAGAACTCCTATGTCGCCAGCCAGGAATTCGACGCCCGCAAGGCGGCGCAGGTGGCGCTGGGATGGACCGTCAGCGCGCGCCATCAGGGCGGGCTGCTGATCCTGTCGATCACCGATGACGACGGGGCGCCGGTCCGGGTGGCCAGCCTTGATACGGTTCTGGGCCGGGCCACTCACGTCAAGGATGACGTCCGCCCGGCGCTGCAATTCGACGGCACCGCCTATGTGGCGCCGATCGAACTGGCGCCCGGCAACTGGAACATCCGCATGGCCGCGACGGCGGCCGACGGCACCGCCTTCACGCAGCGCGTCGTTCTGCAGGTCAAGGGCTGAGCCATGACCGCCGCGCTGCGTCCCGGCACCTCGGCCTGCCCGGCCTGCGATGCGGCCCCAGCGGCGCAGGCGATCGCCGAGCGCGCGCCGCAGAAGGACGCGCGGCTGTCGCTGTCGCTGCCGACCATCCATTGCGCCGCCTGCATCAGCGCGGTCGAACACCGGTTGCAGGCGCAGCCGGGGGTCACATCGGCCCGCGTCAACCTGACCCTGAAACGCGCCACCGTCGAGGCCGCCCCCGAGGTGACCGCCGAGGCGCTGGTGGCGGCGCTGGAGGGCATCGGCTATGAGGCGCACGAGCTGGACGCCGGCGCCCTGACCGCCACCGGTGCCGACCGGGCGGGGCGCGATCTGCTGATGCGGCTGGCGGTGGCCGGCTTTGCCTCGATGAACGTGATGCTGCTTTCGGTCTCGGTCTGGTCCGGGGCCGAAGCCGCGACCCGCGACATGTTCCACTGGATTTCGGCGGCGATCGCGCTGCCGACCATCGTCTTCTCGGGGCGGCCCTTTTATGTCAACGCATGGTCGGCGCTGAAGCACAGCCGGCTGAACATGGACGTGCCGATCGTGCTGGCGATCCTGCTGGCCGTGGCGACTTCGCTCTGGGAGACCATGCTGTCGGGCGAACACGCCTATTTCGATGCCGCCCTGACGCTGGTCTTCTTCCTGCTGGCCGGGCGCTATCTTGATTACCGCACCCGCGCTGTGGCCCGCTCGGCGGCCGAGGAACTGGCGGCGCTGGAAGTGCCGCGGGCGCTGCGCATGACAGCCGCGGGCGAAGAGATGGTCGAGGTCCGCGAACTGGCGGTGGGCGATCTGGTTCTGGTGCGGCCCGGCGGGCGGATGCCGGTCGATGGCGAGATCGTCGAGGGGCGCTCGGAGCTTGACCGCGCGCTGCTGACCGGCGAGACGGTGCCGGTCTTTGCCGAGCCGGGGCGGCTGGTCAGCGCCGGCGAGGTGAACCTCACCGGGCCGCTGGTGGTGCGCGCCAGTGCCGTCGGCGAGGACACCAGCCTGCACCGCATGGCCGATCTGGTCGCGATCGCCGAATCCGGGCGTTCGCGCTATACCTCGCTGGCCGACCGCGCCGCCAAGCTCTATGCGCCGGGGGTGCATATCTTGTCGGCGCTCGCCTTCCTCGGCTGGTATCTCTACACCTTCGATCTGCGCACCGCGCTCAATATCGCGGCGGCGGTGCTGATCATCACCTGCCCCTGCGCCTTGGGGCTGGCGGTGCCGGCGGTGACCACGGCGGCCTCGGGGCGGCTGTTCCGGCGCGGCATGCTGATCAAACACGCAACGGCGCTGGAACGGCTGGCCGAGGTCGACACGGTGGTGTTCGACAAGACCGGCACCCTGACCGCCGGTGCGCCGCATCTGGGCAATGCCGCGGAGTTTCCGGCCCGCGATCTGGAAGTGGCGCTGGCGCTGGCCATGGGCTCGTCGCATCCGCTGGCGCGGGCGCTGACCGCCACTCTTGCGGAGGCCGGGGTGCGGCCGGCGCAGGTGAGCGCCATCGAAGAGGTGCCGGGTTTCGGCACCCAGGGCAGGTTCGAGGGCCGGCAGGTGCGGCTTGGCCGCGCGGCCTGGATGGGGGCCGAGCCGCTGGCGGGCACGGCGGCCTTCCTGTCGCTCGGCGATGGCGCGGCGGCGCGGGCCTTCCGCTTTAGCGACCGGCTGCGCGACGGCGCCGCCGAGGCGGTGCGGGCGCTGAAGGAGGCCGGCAAGGAGGTGCTGCTGATCTCGGGCGACAGCGCCGGGGCGGTCGAGGATCTTGCCGCCGAACTGGGGATCACGCGCTGGGTCGCCGAGGCGCTGCCCGAGGACAAGGCGGCGCGGGTGCAGGTGCTGCGCGGCGACGGGCGGCGGGTCTTGATGGTCGGTGACGGGCTCAATGATACCGCGGCCCTGGCGGCGGCCGATGTCTCGATCTCGCCGGCCTCGGCGCTGGATGCGGCGCGGGTGGCCTCGGATATCGTGCTGCTGGGCGGCGATCTGGCCCCGGTGGCCGAGGCGCTGACCACGGCGCGCGCCGCGACCCGGCGCATCCGCGAGAATTTCCGCATCGCCACGGTCTACAACGTGATCGCGGTGCCGCTGGCGATCGCCGGCCTGGCGACGCCGCTGATCGCGGCGCTGGCGATGTCGCTGTCGTCGATCACCGTTTCGCTCAACGCGCTGCGCCTGAGGTAGCTGCCATGGATGTGCTTGTGGTTCTGATCCCGGTGTCGCTGATCCTCGGCGGCATCGGCCTGTTGTGTTTCGTCTTCACCGTGCGCAGCAACCAGTATGACGACCCCGAGGGCGACGCCCGGCGGATCCTCAACAGCGACTGGGACGAACACCCCAAACCGTGACGCGGCGGCGCCCGGTCGGAGCCTCCGGCGGGGATATTTCGGGCAAGAGAAAGCGGCCAGCGGGCGTTCAGTCGAAGGCGGTTTCGGCCGCGCCGAGCCCGTCGATGCTGACCCGGCAGCTCTGGCCCGGCAGGATCGGGCCGACCCCGGCCGGGGTGCCGGTCATGATCAGGTCGCCGGGGGCCAGCGTCACCAGCCGCGACAGGAAGGCGATGACCTCGTTGACCGGCCAGATCATATCGGCGAGGTCTCCGTCCTGGCGCAGCGCGCCGTCGACATGGCAGCGGATGCGCCCCGACGTCATCGGGCCGGTCTCTGACAGGGGATGAAGCGCGCCGATGACGGCGGAATTGTCGAACCCCTTGGCCATGCTCCACGGCCGGCGCCCGGCCTTGGCCGCGTCCTGAAGGTCGCGCCGGGTGAGGTCGTTGCCCGCCGCGTGGCCCCAGATGTGACGCTCGGCCCCGGTTGCCGGGATGTCGCTGCCGGCAAGTCCGATCGCCACCACCAGCTCGGCCTCGTGGTGCAGGTTCCGGGTTGCCGGGGGGAAGGCGATGCGCCGTCCCGACGGGATCGCCGCATCGGCGGGCTTGGCGAAGAAGAAGGGCGGTTCGCGCTGCGGGTCGCCGCCCATTTCCTTGGCGTGGTCGGCATAGTTGCGCCCGACGCAGTAGATGCGGCGCACCGGGAACAGGGCTTCGGATCCGGCGACCGGCAGCAGCACCGGGGCGGGGGCGGGCAGAACAAGGTTTTCCATGGCGCCAGTCTTGGCCGAGCCCGGTGGCCGGTGCAAGCCCTCAGGAGGGGCCGATCGTGTAGCAGGCGATCTGGCGCGCCTGAAGGCGGCGGCAGGCGAGGTCGGCGGTCTCGCGGGTCAGGCCGAGGAAGTTGGCCTCGAAGCCGCGCGAGTTCTCGACCACCTTGCGCAGCGAGCCGTCGAGGGTCGACATCTCGGCCAGCGCGGTTTTCAGCAGCACCTTTTCGGCCGCGTAGCGGCTGTCGTAGCGGCCGACATTGATGCCCCAGTGGCGCCCGCCCGAGGTCGACAGGCGGGTGACGACCTGCGGGGTTTCGGGCCGCGTGTCGGCATCGACCTGCGCGTCGTCGTCGAGGGCGGGCGCCTCGGCGGCGCCGGCCTTGGCCTCGATCAGGGCGGTCTGGATGTCGATCTCGATGACCTCGGCGGCGGCGACGACGGGGGTCGTCTCGGGGGCGGTGATCGCGTCCGGCCGCAGGCGCGGGCGCAGGCTCTGCCTGACCGCCAGCGTGGTGTGGGCCGGTTTGGCGGCGGGTTTGGCGCTGCCGTAGCTCGGCGGCGTCGGCCGGTTGAAGGCCACCCGGCTGGGCGCCCGGCGGAAGCCGAGATCGAGCAGTTCGGCCACCTTGGCATTGCGCGAGGCGCTCGAGCGGCCGCCGAAGACGGTGGCGATCACCCTTTCACTGCCGCGCTCGGCCGAGGCCACGAGGTTGAAACCGGCGGCGCGGGTATAGCCGGTCTTGATGCCGTCGGCGCCGCGATAGGCATCGAGCAGCCGGCGATTCGTGTTCGAGACCTTCTTGACGCCGGCATCGGCGGTGCGGCGCGAGAACAGGTTGTAATACTGCGGGTAGTCATAGAGCAGGTGGCGGCCGAGCGTGGTCATGTCGCGGGCGGTCGAAAGATGCCCGCTTTCGGTCAGCCCATGGGCATTGCGGAAGGTGGTGTTGCTCATGCCCAATGCCTTGGCGGTGCGGTTCATGCGCCGGGCAAAGGCGGCCTCGGAGCCCGACAGCGCCTCGCCGATGGCGGTGGCGGCGTCATTGGCCGATTTGACCGAGGCGGCGCGGATGAGATAGCGCAGCTTGATGCGCTGGCCAGCCCTGAGCCCCAGTTTCGAGGGCGGTTCATTGGCGGCGTTCTGCGAAATGCGGACCTTGGTGTCGAGGGTGATTTCGCCGTTCTTCACCGCCTCGAAGGCGATGTAGAGGGTCATCATCTTGGTCAGCGAGGCGGGGTGAAGCCGGGTGTCGGCATTGCGCGAATGCAGGACCTCGCCGGAACGGGCATCGACCACCATCGCCGCATAGGGGGCGGCCGCGGCCGAGAACGGCACCACGACCAGCAGCCAGAGCGCCGCCAGAACGAATAGCCCAAGTCGGGCCGGCTGGGAGTGCCGAACCTTCACAGTGAAACTGCCTTTTTCTGCCTCGACCGCCGGGTTGACCCGGTCGGCATTTGTTTCCTTGGGCCACGCTACCACAGGGCGAGTGGCGGATAAAGTCCCTGATTACAGGGACTTTGTCGAAAGTGACCGCGACGACAACCAAGATGTAGGGGCAGGCCGGGGCGCGGCCCCAAGACCGGCGATTGTGGCGAAAGTGCGGCAGGCTCAGCCGATGTCCCGCACCAGATCCGGCAGGGCCCCGAGAGACTCGATCTCGCGGTAGCGAGCCCTGTCGCCGGGGGGCTCGGCGGCCTCCAGCGCCCAGACCAGCCCGTGCGGGACATAGACGCCCCAGCTGCCGGCCTTGATCGCCGGCACCACGTCCGAGCGCATCGAGTTGCCGACCATCATCGCCCGCGCCGGGCCGTCGCCGTGGCGGCGAAAGGCCTCGGCATAGACCTGCCGGGTCTTGTGCGACACGATCTCCACCCCGTCGAACATCTCGCCGAGACCGGATTGCGCCAGCTTGCGCTCCTGGTCCAGAAGGTCGCCCTTGGTGATCAGCACCAGCCGGTGCTGCGGCGCCAGCGCCAGAATGGTCTCGCGGACCTGCGGCAGCAGTTCGATCGGGTGTTGCAGCATGTCGCGCCCGGCGGCCATCAGTTCGCCGATGACCCGGGCCGGGACGCGTTCTTCGGTCACTTCGATGGCGGTTTCGATCATCGACAGCACGAAGCCCTTGATGCCGAAGCCGTAGTGCCCGATGTTGCGCCGCTCGGCGGCCAGCAACCTTTCCCCGAGATGCTCCGGCGGCGCATAGTCGGCCAGCAGTTCGGCAAAGCGCTCTTGGGTGAGGCGGAAGAACCGCTCGTTGTGCCACAGCGTATCGTCGGCGTCGAAACCGATGGTTGTCAGAAACTTTGCCATATTGCGCCCGGATAATGTGGTTGGAACCTCTTTTCTAAAGGCTGGAACAGGTTATATAAACCTCCCGTGGCGAAGATCGGATGACCGGAACCAGATGAGCGCAGAATTCGTGCATATGTCGGCCGATGACAAGGATGGCGGCGATGTCGGGGTCGCTGTCCAGACGCGTGCGCGCACCAAGCGGCCGCCGCTGTACAAGGTGATGCTGCTCAATGACGATTACACGCCGATGGAATTCGTCGTGCATATTCTCGAACGGTTCTTCGGCCTGTCGCATACCCAGGCCTTCGAGATCATGCTGACGGTGCACAAGAAAGGTGTCGCCGTGGTCGGCGTGTTCAGCCACGAGATCGCCGAAACCAAGGTGACGCAGGTGATGGATTTCGCCCGCCGCCATCAACACCCCCTGCAATGCACGATGGAAAAGGAATAGCCGCGCCGCACCGGCCGGCTGTGGCGTATCATGACCGACTCCAGACTAGAACTGGCCGTTGCCGATCACGGGCTGATCCTGCCGGCCGAAGGCCCGATCGCGCTGTTCGCGGCGCGCCGGGATCACGACCTATCGGCCCTGCCGAAATCGCGGCTCGAGATCATCCAGCCGCTGTTTCCCGATCACGAGGCCCTGGCGCGGGCCGGCTATGACTGCCGGGTCGCAGAAAGCGGCCGCTATGCGGCGGCGGTGGTGTTCCTGCCGCGGGCCAAGGCCCAGGCGCGCGACCTGATCGCCCGCGCGGCGGAATGTGCCGAACTGGTGATCGTCGACGGTCAGAAGACCGACGGTGTCGACAGCTATCTGAAACACTGCCGCAAGCGGGTCGCCGTGGCGGGCAGCCTGTCCAAGGCGCATGGCAAGTGCTTCTGGTTCCGCGACGGCGCCTTTCCCGACTGGCGGGCGGCCGAATGGCAGGAGATCGAGGGCGGCTTCGTCACCAAGGCGGGGGTGTTTTCCGCCGACGGGATCGACCCGGCCTCGGCGGCACTGGCGGCGGCGCTGCCGGACAAGCTGGGCCGCAACGTGGCCGATCTTGGCGCCGGCTGGGGATATCTGTCGGCGCGGGTGCTCGAAAGGGCCGAGATCGAGACCCTCTATCTGGTCGAGGCCGATCACCTGGCGCTGGACTGCGCGCGTCGCAACCTGAGCGATCCGAGGGCCTCGTTCCACTGGGCCGACGCCACCACCTGGCAGCCCCGGGCCCGCATGGACGCGGTGGTGATGAACCCGCCGTTTCACACCGGGCGCAGCGCCGAGCCGGCCCTTGGCCAGGCCTTCATCGCGGCGGCGGCGGCGATGCTGGCGCCCGCGGGGCGGCTGTGGATGGTGGCCAACCGGCATCTTCCCTACGAGGCCACGCTGGCCGCGCGTTTCGGCGAGGTCGCCGAGATCGCGGGCGACAACCGCTTCAAGATATTGCGGGCCGCGCGTCCGGCTCGCACCCGGGGCTGAAACCGCGTAGATTGGCCGCAGAATCACCCGGGGGAGGGGCCATGTCGTTTTCGATCGCGGGCAAGACCGCAATTGTCACCGGTGCCGCGAATGGCATCGGGCTCGCGGTGGCGCGCCACTTTGCCGATCAGGGGGCCAACGTGATGTTCGCCGACATGGATGAAACCGGCCTGATCGACGAGGTCGGAGAAAACCGCGACGAAGGCAACATCCGCTATTTCGCCGGCGACCTGCGCGAGAAACTGACCATCGCCAATCTGCTGTCGGCCACCATCGATGCCTTCGACAAGGTCGATATTCTGGTCAATGCCTGCCGGCAGGTGATCCGCTCGGACGCGCTGGACCCCGAGGACAACGCGGTCGAGACCATGCTCGAGCAGAACCTGATGACCTCGCTGCGGCTGTCGCAATATGTCGCGCGGCGGATGATCAAACAGGCCGAGGGGCAAAGCGAAGGGCAGGCGGGCTCGATCGTCAACCTGTCGTCGATTGCGTCGCGTCGGGCGCATCCCGACCTGCTGGCGTTTTCGATCTCGACCGCTGCGGTCGACCAGATGACCCGGGCGCTGGCCGTGGCCATGGCGCCGCAGCGCATCCGGGTCAACGCGGTGGCTTTCGGATCGGTGATGTCGGCAAGCCTGCAGGAAGTGCTGCGCGACAATGACGAATACCGCACGGTGATCGAAGAGAAGACGCCGCTGTCGCGGATCGCCAGCCCGCGCGAGCTGGCCGATGCGGTGCAGTACCTGGCCTCGGAAGGGTCGGGTTTCATGACCGGCCAGGTGCTGACGCTGGACGGCGGGCGCACCCTTCTGGATCCGGTCACAGCGCCGGCCCACTGAGCCGCGCGCCGCCTGCGCCTGAAATTTCCAAGAAACACGAGGATGCAATGAGCGAACAGATGCACTCCGAAAAGACCCGTGCCGCGACCTGGTTCCGCGAGCTGCGCGACCGCATCGTCGCGGCTTTCGAGGCGCTGGAAGACAGCCATCGGGCAGGCCCGTTTGCGGATATGGCCGCCGGCCGTTTCGAGATTACCGAGACCCGCCGCGACAGCGCCGACGGTTCGGATGCCGGCGGCGGGCTGATGTCGGTGATGCGCGGCGGCCGGGTGTTCGAGAAGGTCGGCGTCAACATCTCGACCGTCTATGGCGAACTCGGCGAACGGGCGCAGGCGGCAATGGCGGCGCGCAAGGGGCTTGCCGGTATGCGCGAGGACCCGCGTTTCTGGGCCTCTGGCATCTCGCTGGTGGCGCATATGCAGAACCCGCATGTGCCGGCGGTGCACATGAACACGCGCATGTTCTGGACCCCGCATGGCTGGTGGTTCGGGGGCGGTTCGGATCTCAACCCCTGTCTCGAATATGACGAGGACACGGCGCATTTCCACGCCGAGCAGAAGCGGCATTGCGACCGCCACGACCCGGCCTTCTACCCGCGCTTCAAGGCCTGGGCCGACGACTATTTCTACGTGCCGCATCGCAATCGCGCGCGCGGCGTCGGCGGCATCTTCCTCGACGACCACAATTCCGGCGACTGGGAGGCCGATTTCGCCTTTATCCGCGATGTCGGAGGGGCCTTTCTGCCTGCCTTCCTGCCACTGGTCGAAAAACGCCGACTGCTGGATTTCGGCGAGGCGGAAAAACAGGCCCAGCTGGTGCATCGCGGCCTCTATGCCGAATACAACCTGGTCTATGACCGGGGCACCAAGTTCGGCCTCGAGACCGGGCATGACGCCAACGCGGTTCTGATGAGCCTGCCGCCGCTGGCCAAGTGGGTGTGAGGGCGCCGGCGATCCGGCGCCTCTGTGGTCAGTGCTGGGCGAGCTTGATGTTGTGACAAAGCTGGCGATGGGCCAGTTCGACATCCTGATAGGTGCCGCGCAGGATGGTCACCTCTTCCGGCCGGTCATAAAGCTTGAGCCGCATTTTCGACGGTGAACCGGGAGTGCTGGCCTTGAGCACATAGATGCTCTTGATGTTGCGCAGCGCGATGTCTTCGGTCGAGCGCACCCCGTCGCGGCGGTCTAGACGCCGGACGCTGATCTTGCGTCGCACCGGGTCGAAGGCCATCTCGATCCGGTACCCGCGCATGGCAAAGGTATAAATCGCGATGCCGACGATCGAAAAGGCGACGCCGAGGCCGAGCTTGGGCATCGGCCAGAAATTCGGGATGAAACCCTCGGGGGTCAGCCACTGCACGAAGCCGCCGAGGATGATCACCGTGCCCACGAAGCGGATGATCGCCTCGTTGCGCGAACTGTGCCTGAAATAGCCTTTGGATTCACGTATCGAGAAAGCCGTGGCCGGTGTCGCCTGACGCTTGGGCGCTTCGTTGCCGGCGTCGGCGAAAGGGGACTCAAGTGCAATGCTCATCTCGTTTCCTCATGACATTTGTCTGAAACGAGGCTGGCTGGCAAAGATGGCGGAAACTTGGCTGGATTCCCGCAATTTCGGGGAGTCTTCACGCAGCGGTTGTGATTTCCGGACAATTCTCACTTTTTTTAACGGAAATCCTTGGTTCTGTTTGTTTTTCCGTGAGCGCGGCTCGCCTTCAGGCTGCGCGCGGCTCTCGGGGGCAGGGCGGGCCGATCGGGCCCGCCTCCGCTTCAGCCGTGCCAGGCGAAGAAGCCGGGGCCGGCCTGGCTCAGCAGGGTGCGGGCCATGTCCCGGCCCAGTTCTGCCGCGTCCTCGACCGGGGCGCTGCGGTCGAGCGCGAGCGCCTCGGATCCGTCCGGGCGCAGCACTTCGCCGCGCAGGCGGATCGTGCCGCCCGACAGTTCCGCCAGCCCCGCGATCGGGGTTTCGCAGGATCCGTCCAGCGCCGCGAGAAAGGCGCGTTCGGCGGCCAGCCGGTGGCCGGTTTCGGCATGGTGGAGCGCGGCCAGCATCTCGGCGGCGCGGGTGTCGTCGGCGCGGCGCTCGATGCCGATCGCCCCCTGCGCCACGGCGGGCAGCATGTCTTCGGGTTCGATCGCCGAAGCGGCGACATGGCTCATCCCGAGCCGGTTGAGCCCGGCCATGGCCAGAAAGGTGCAGTCGGCGACCTTGTCTTCCAGTTTTCTCAGCCGGGTCTGCACGTTGCCGCGAAACTCGACCACGTTGAGGTCCGGGCGGAAATGCAGCAACTGGGCCCGGCGGCGCAGCGACGAGGTGCCGACCACCGCGCCTTCGGGCAGATCCCCGAGCTTGGCAACATCGGGAGAGACAAAGGCATCGCGTGTGTCCTCGCGCGGCAGGTAGGTGTCGAGCAGCAGCCCTTCGGGCTGGGCCACCGGCATGTCCTTCATCGAGTGCACGGCGATGTCGATGGCGCCCGAGGACAGGTCTTCTTCAATCTCCTTGGTGAACAGGCCCTTGTTGCCGATCTCCTTCAGCGGCCGGTCCTTGGCGATCAGCGAGGCATCGTCGCCGGTGGTCTTGATGACCACGATCTCGAAGGCGGCCTCGGGCAGGCCGAAGGCGGTGCTCAGACGGCGGCGGGTCTCGTGCGCCTGGGCCAGCGCCAGCGGCGAGCCTCGGGTGCCGATCCTGAGGGGCGAGTCGGGGGAGGGCAGGTTCAGTGTCATGGGTCGGGTCTAGTCCTGACTTATTGGCCTGACAAGCGCAGAAGGGTTGACATCCAGCCTTTCGCACGTGACCTAGCAGTGCAAATGGCCCGTTCCCGTTCCGGCAAGGGCGCCGCGTTTCGTTGCGCCGAAAAGGCATGAATTGACCGGCGCTTTCCTTGACACATGTCAACGCTGGGGCATTTGGCCATGGCTATGAGGTGAAGCATGACTGAGACCAAGAAAATGATGCGGGCATTGGCCGGCGAAACACTCGACACGCCGCCGATCTGGATGATGCGCCAGGCCGGGCGCTATCTGCCCGAATACCGCGCCACCCGGGCGCAGGCCGGAGATTTCCTGTCGCTGTGCTACAACAGCGAACTGGCCGCCGAGGTCACTTTGCAGCCGATCCGCCGCTACGGGTTTGATGCCTCGATCCTGTTTGCCGACATCCTGCTCCTGCCGCAGGCGCTGGGCGCCGATCTGTGGTTCGTCACCGGCGAGGGGCCGCGCCTGTCGACCATCGAAAGCCAGGCCGATTTCGACAAGCTCAAGGGCATCGGCGATATTCACGAGACGCTGGCGCCGGTCTATGAAACCGTGCGCATCCTGTCGCGTGAGCTGCCCAGTGAAACCACGCTGATCGGTTTCGCCGGTGCCCCGTGGACCGTGGCCACCTATATGATTGCCGGTCGCGGCACGCCGGATCAGGGTCCGGCGCACAAGTTGAAAGACGAGAACCCGGCCCTGTTCGGCCAGATCATCGACCTTCTGACCGAAAGCACCATCGAATACCTGTCGCAACAGATCGAGGCCGGCGCCGAGACGGTCAAGATCTTTGACAGCTGGGCCGGGTCGCTGAAGGGCGCGGATTTCGACAAATACGCGCTGGAGCCGGCCAAACGCATCATCGCCGGGCTGAAGGCGCGGCATCCGGATGTGCCGATCATCGCCTTCCCGCGTGGCGCAGGCGCGCGGTACGAGGGCTTTGCCAAGGCCACCGGCGCCGATTGCGTTGCGGTCGATGACGCGGTCAGCCCGGAATGGGTGGCGGAACATGTACAGAAGGACGGCTGCGTGCAGGGCAACCTGAAATCTTCGCATATGGTCACCGGCGGTCAGGCGCTGGTCGACGAGACCCGCAAGATCGTCGAGGCGCTGGGCAAGGGGCCGCATATCTTCAACCTTGGCCATGGCATCACGCCGGATGCCGACCCCGAGAACGTGCAGCTGATGATCGACACGGTGCGCGGCAGGTAACGCGGGCTTCGGCGCCCGATGCGGCGCCCGGCCATGCCCTATCGGAGGGTCTGATGCAGAACCAAGCAGACTGGATCGCGGTCGATTGCGGGGCCGACCGGGTGCACCTCTGGGCCATGCTGGGCGAGCGGGCGCTGGCCGCGGCCGAACTGGCGCCGGGGGCCGCTTTCGAGGTGGCCGGCTTCGAAAGCCTGCTGCCCGACAGTTTCCGCGCCTGCCTGCCGGATGGCCCGATCGACCTTGTTGTCTGCGGCTGGCAGCCAGAGGCCGGGGCCTCCCTGACTTGGCGCCCGGTTCCCGCCGCGCCCCTGCCCAAGGCGCTGCATCGCGTGATGCGGGGCGACGCGGGTCTGCGGCTGCATCTGGTGCCGGGGCTCAGTCAGGACAGCCCCTGCGCTGCGATCTGCGGCGCCGAAACCCGGATCGCCGGTTTCCTGTCGCGTCACGCCAATTGGGACGGGGTGATCTGCCTGCCCGGCGCCCATACCACCTGGGCCCATGTCAGCGCCGACGAGGTGGTCAGCTTTCAGAGCTTCATGACCGGCGAAATGCTTGCGCTCCTGTCCGAGCACTCGGTGCTGCATGCGGCCGTTGGCGAGGGCTGGGACGATGCCGCATTCGACACGGCCCTGTCCGACGCCATGGCGCGCCCCGAGGCGCTTGCCGCGCGCCTCAGCGCCATTCACGCCGCCCATTTGCTGAAAGGTCGGGAGGACCCGAGTGCCCGGGCGAGGCTGTCGGGGCTTCTGATCGGCGCCGAACTGGCGGCGGCGCGGCCCTATTGGCTGGGCCAGCAGGTGGCGGTGATCGGAGGCGGGGCCACGGCGGCGCTTTACGAAAGGGCGCTGGGGCTGCAGGGCGTTCCGGTGATCAGGGCCGATGCCAGCGAGATGACACTGGCCGGGCTCATGGCTGCTCACAGCCAGCAGACTGGCTGAGCTAAGGCGCGCCGCGCTCTTCGAGTTCCCGCAGGATTTCTTCACTGTGCTGACCGCGTTTGCAGGGCGGCTTTATCGGCCCTGGCTGGCCTCCGAAGCGCGGTGCCGGCGCGGGTTGCAGCAGCCCGTCAGGCGATTGCCAGACCCCGCGTGCCTTCATATGCGCCGTTTCGGCGGCTTCGGCCGGGGACAGCACCGGGGCGACACAGGCGTCCGATCCGTCAAACAGGTCGGCCCAATGGGTCCGGGTTTCCGCCTGAAAGATGTCTTCGAGCCGCGCGGTCAGCTTGGTCCACAAGGTGACGTCATGCTGCTTTTGAAAC
>NZ_JBFJVE010000044.1:0-16583 GCF_041624275.1 Shimia sp. | reverse complement strand
CAGCGCCTTTTCGCTGGCGTCCTCGGCGTGTTTCACATCGGCGCCGAAACTGTATTCCACCCCGTCCTTTTCCTCGGCCTGGGTCAGGATGTTGTTGGCGCGCTTGAAGCCCTGCAACAGGTTTTCGCCATCTTCGGTGCGCAGGAAAGCTTCCAAGGCGCGGGCGCGTTTCACCAAGAGGTTCAGATCGTCATTGCCCGGCATGGCAATGCAGGCGTCGATCACGTCATGGCGGATGCCTTCATCGCGCAGATAGACTTTCAGGCGGTCGTGGAAGAAGGTGAGGAGGTCGTGGCAAGAAGCAGCGACACGCGCAAGCGAAGTGGTTTCATCCGCCCACAACACTCGATCTTCATTCGACGCTGCAACTAGATCAGCGTCCGAAAACGCTGTGCCATGAGCAAAGGTTAATTCTATAGAACCTGGTGTGGGAGGCACTCTTACTATCGCCGCACCAGATTCGACCAACCACCTAATTTTAAACAAAACTTCAGCTTCAATGATCCGTTTAAGATCAATTCGACCATCATTCTCCAACACCAACCGAATAACCCCCAGTGCTGCGCGGCGCAGGGCAAAAGGGTCTTTCGAGCCGGTGGGTTTCTCGTCGATGGCCCAGAAGCCGGTCAGCGTGTCGAGCTTGTCGGCCAGCGCCACGGCCACAGACACAGGCGCGGTGGGCACGTCATCCGACGGACCAAGCGGCGAATAATGTTCCTCGGCGGCGGCCGCAACGGCATCGCTGCGTCCGGCAGCAGAGGCGTAGTAGCGGCCCATCAACCCTTGAAGCTCGGGGAATTCATAGACCATTTCCGAGCTGAGATCGGCCTTGGCGAAACGCGCCGCCTCGGCGATGACATCCGCCTCGGCCCCGACCACGCCGGCCAGTTCCTGCGCCAGCGCGGTGAACCGCGCGATGCGATCCCCTTGAGTGCCCAGCTTGTTGTGGAAGGTCACGTTGTCGAGGCTGTCGAGCCAGGCCTGCGCCCCGGCCCCGGCCACGCGCAGATCGTTTTCCCAGAAGAACTTGGCATCCGACAGGCGCGCGAAAAGCACCTTCTGGTTGCCCGCCAGAATGGTGGCGCCATTGTCCGCCGTGGTGCGGTTGGCCACGGTGATGAACTTCTCGATCCGCCCGGTCTTGGGGTTCTTCACCGAAAAGAACTTCTGGTGTTCCTTCATCGAGGTCTGCAAGACCTCGGGCGGCAGGCCGAGGAAGTCTTCGGCAATATCGCCCATCAGCACCACGGGCCATTCCACCAGCCCAGCGACCTCAGACAACAGCCCCTTGTCCTCGACCACGTCCAGACCCTGGGCAAAGGCCATGTTCGTCGCGTCGTGCCAGATGTGATCGGCGCGCTCGGCGGCGTTCAGGATCACGTGGTCGCGCTTCAGCTTGGCTTCGTAATCCTCGAAGCCGGTGACCGCGAAACGCCCCGAGCCGAGGAACCTGTGGCCTTCGGTGCGGTCGCCCGAAGCGATGCCGTCGATGTCCAGGGGCACCACGCTGTGGCCGGCCTCGTCGGTCAGAATGCACAGGATCGAGTGCAGCGGGCGCACCCAGCGCAAGGATCCCGCGCCCCAGCGCATGGATTTCGGCCATGGGAAGTTGCGGATCGTGTCCTCGAGAACCTCGGCGATGATCTCGGCTGCCGCCCGGCCGGGTTTTTCGATGCTGGCGAAATAGACCGCGCCCTTGGGTGTGTCGCGTTCTTCCAGCGCCTCGCGCGCCACGCCGGCACCGCGCAAAAAGCCCTCGATGGCCTTGTCCGGCGCGCCGACCTTGGGGCCCTTGCGCTCTTCGCGGATGGTCGGGCTTTCGGCCAGCACCCCGTCAAGCGCCAGGGTCAGGCGGCGCGGCGTCGAGAAGCCATGCGCCCCGGCATAGGTCAGCCCGGCTTCGACCAGACCGTCGGTGACACGCTTTTTCAGATCCTCGGCCGCGCGCGCCTGCATGCGGGCCGGGATTTCCTCGGAGAAAAGTTCGATAAGCAGGTCGGGCATGTCAGTGGCCTTCCGGTTTTGGCGGGCAGTGGTCCGGCGCAGGTTTGCCGTCAAAGACAACCTCGCCACAAGAGTTGATCTGATGCCAGACAAAGCCGCGTCCGTCCGACATCACGGCAACGACGCGGTCGATGCCATATTCGATATTCTCGGCGCCGAGAAAGGCCAGCGCCTCGCCGGTCTCCAGCGCCCTGCCGACTTCCTTGGCGTCGAAACAGTCGAACCAGCCCGGCGCCACAAGCGGCTCGGCCCGGTCATAGGCGACATAGGTTTCGGTCATCATCGGCAGCGATTGCGTGGTGGTGAAACAGGCGCGATAGCGGATCGGCGAGGAAGTGGCGTCAATGGCTTCGAAATCCTCGTAAAGGATCGGCTCGGGCTGGCCGGTGACCAGAAGCGTCATCTGCACGTCACCCTGTCCGGTCGCGCTGACCGGTTCGTAATAGGCAAAGACCTGCTGGTAATAGATCGCCGCGCCGGCAATCAAAGAGATCAAGACGATGGCCCCCGCGAGCAGCTTGCCGGTCACGCCGCGTGCCCCCCGGCCTCGGTCTGCACGAAGGCATCGGCGCATTGTTTGGCCAGCGCCCGCACCCGTCCGATATAGGCCTGACGCTCGGTGACCGAGATCACGCCACGCGCGTCCAGAAGGTTGAACAGGTGGCTGGCCTTGATGCACTGGTCATAGGCGGGGTGCGCCATGATGATGCGTTTGCCGGTTTTCGGGTCGACATGTTCCTGTGCAAGGATCTTGCCGCATTCGGCCTCGGCCTCTTCGAACTGCTTCAGCAGCACCTCGGTGTTGGCCACATCGAAGTTCCAGCGCGAATATTCCTGTTCGGTCTGCTTGAAGACATCGCCATAGCTGAGCGCGATCGGCGCGTCGGGGTCGTTGAAGGGCATGTCCATCACGTGATCGACGCCCAGGACATACATCGCCAGACGTTCCAGACCATAGGTCAGCTCGCCCGAGACCGGGTGGCAGTCGTGGCCACCGACCTGCTGGAAATAGGTGAACTGCGAAACTTCCATGCCGTCGCACCAGACCTCCCAGCCCAGCCCCCATGCGCCGAGCGTGGGCGATTCCCAGTCGTCCTCGACAAAGCGGATGTCATGCAGTTCCATGTCGATGCCGATGGCCTCGAGGCTGCCGAGATAGAGCGCCTGAAGATCGGGCGGCGAGGGTTTGATCAGCACCTGATACTGGTAGTAGTGCTGCAACCGGTTGGGGTTCTCGCCATAGCGCCCGTCGGTGGGGCGGCGCGAGGGCTGCACATAGGCCGCCGCCCAGGGGTTGGTCCCCAGAGACCGCAGCGTGGTGGCCGGGTGGAAGGTGCCCGCGCCCACTTCCATGTCATAGGGCTGCATCACGGCACAGCCCTTTTCGGCCCAATAGGCCTGAAGCCGCAGGATGATCTCCTGAAAACTGCGCGGTTTGCTGTCGTTCTGAGCCATGGAACCACCTTCTGGAATGTCGGGGGATTACCTATGACGCCACAGTCTTGGGGTCAATTGCGTGCTGACGCAAAATTGGGGTGCATGCAACGCCGGATTTGATAAAGATGAGGATCAAACACCAGTTATCCTTTTGCAGGGGCCCCGAAGCCATATGTTCCGCGTTTTCCTTTCGCTTTGTTTTTTCGCCATAGTCTCGGCTCACAGCGCCATTTCCCAGACCTCCCCCGAAACCGTATGGGTCCAGATCGAGGCCCAGCCCAGCCTGACCGTGGCCCAGCAGCGCGCCCGCACCTATGCCCGCGACATGCAGGACGTGAACGGGTTTTCGCTGGGCGGCGGCTGGTACGCCCTGGCGCTTGGCCCCTATTCGCGCCCCGATGCGCAGCGGGTGCTGAATGTCCTGCGCAGCGAGCGGCTGATCCCGCGTGACAGCTACATCACCGACGCCCGGACCTTTCAAAGCCAGTTCTGGCCGGTGGGCAGCGATGCGCTGACCGCTGCGGCCGAGACCGAAACCGAGGCCGAGGCGCAGCAGAGCCCGGCCGAACAGGTGGCCATGGCCGAGCCGGAACCGGCGCCCGAACCCGAGCCGGTGGACGAGACGCCGCGCGAGGCGCGGCTGGGGGAATCGCGGCTCGGCAAGGAAGAGCGCAAGGAACTGCAGGTCTGGCTCAGATGGGCCGGGTTCTACGATGCCGCGATCGACGGCGATTTCGGGCGCGGCACGCGGCGCTCGATGGCGGCCTGGCAAAGCGAGAACGGCCACGAGCCGACCGGCATCCTGACGACCCTCCAGCGCGCCAAGCTGCGCGGCCAGTATTTCGCGGTGCTCGAAGGCATGGACATGCGCCTTGTGACCGCGCCCGAGGCGGGGATCGAAATGCGCCTGCCGATGGGCGTGGTGACGCCGGCCGACACCGAATTCCCCTTCCAGCGTTTTGCCGCCAGCGGCGATATTCCGGCACAGGTGGTGCTGATCAGCCAGGCCGGCGATCAGAACACGCTGTTCGGGCTCTACGACATCATGCAGACGCTCGAGATCGTGCCGCTCGAGGGCGAGCGCACGCGCAAGGGCAACAGCTTTTTGCTGACCGGCCGCAACGAGCGCATCGTCTCCCATACCGAAGCCAGCCTCAGGGACGGCGAGATCAAGGGCTTCACGCTGGTCTGGCCGGCCGGCGACGAAGAGCGCCGCAGCCGCATTCTCGAAGACATGCGGTCTTCGTTCACCCGCCTCGACGGGGTACTGGACCCGGCCGCCGGCAGCAACGCGGAACAAAGCATCGACCTGGTGTCGGGGCTGGAAATCCGCAAGCCGAAACTGTCGCGCTCGGGCTTTTTCGTCGATGGCGCGGGCACGGTCGTCACCGCCGCCGAAGCGGTGCGCGAATGCACGCGCATCACGCTGGAAAACGCCTATCCGGCCGAGGTTGTCGCCCGCGACGAGGCACTCGGCATCGCGGTGCTGCGCCCCGAGGGGGCCCTGTCGCCGATGCGCGTAGCCGGCCTGCGCGAGGGCGATGCCCGGCTGCAATCCGAGATCGCCGTGGCCGGCTATTCCTATGGCGGCCTGCTCGGCGCGCCGACGATGACCTTCGGCACGCTTTCGGATGTCCGCGGGCTTCAGGGTGAAAGCGAACTCAAGCGGCTGGCCCTGACGGCCCAGCCCGGCGACGTCGGCGGCCCGGTTCTCGACGGCCAGGGCGGCGTCATGGGCATGCTGCTGCCCAAGGTCACCGAGGCCGGACGGCAATTGCCCGAGGACGTCAGTTTCGCGCTCGGCTCTGACACCATCCGCAGCCTGCTGGGCGATATGGGTCTGCGCGCGACCGGCGCTGCCGGCGACAGCGGACAGGCGCCCGAAGACCTGACCCGCCTGGGCAGCGAAATGACGGTGCTGGTGAGCTGCTGGAACTGATCCGGCCAGCCCCTGAAACAGGATGCAGAACAAGGCCGCGGGATCTCCCCGCGGCCTTTTGCGTTCATGCGGCCGGGCTCAGGCGCCCAGCGCCGGGGTCATCCGGATAAGGGTCGGGCGGTCGGCCCCGAGGGCCGCAAGCAGGGCCTCTTGCAGGGCGTCCAGGGTCGCCGGTTCGGCGGCATGGGCGCCGTAGGCCTCGGCCAGCCTGCAAAAATCCGGGTTCCGGGCCACCACCGCGTTGGGCGCGATCTGGGACTGCACCATGGCGTCCTCGATCTCTTTCAGCTTGCTGTTGTCCCACAGCAGGATCGGCATCGCCAGCCCCAGTTCGACGGCGGTTCCCAATTCCTGCAGCGTGTACTGAAACCCGTAGTCGCCGGCGATGCAGAGCGTCGGCAGGCCGGGCCGCGCCAGGGCGCCGCCGATGGCCGCCGGCAGCGCGTAACCAAGGGTTCCGAAACCCGTCGGATGGTGCCAGTGTCCCGGGCGATCCATGTCCCAGACCTCCTTGGCGACATAGGCGAACTGGGTCATGTCGGAATAGATCATCGCCTGTTGCGGCATCACCGCGCGCAGCGCATCGCAGATCGGCACGATGCCCGGGCGGTCGCTGTCAGCCTCGGCGCGCCAGCGCTGCCGCGCAGCGGCGATTTCGGCGGCATCCCATTTCGCTGCCGCTCCGGCCTGCGGCAGATGGGCGACAAGCCCGCGAACGAACGCCATGGCATCGGCGCGAAAGGTGATCTCGGCGCGATGCTCGTCGGCCAGCACCTCGGGGTCGATGTCGACCCGCACCAGCGTGCCACCGTGCCCCAGCCGGTTGCGCCACAGGTCGCATTCGGAGAGTTCGGTGCCGATGGCGACGACCATGTCGGCCCCGCCCAGAATGGTTTCGCTTTCCGCGCGGCCAAGGTAGCAGCCAAAGCTCATCGGCTCGTCCGCCGCCAGAAGGCCGGAACCGGCATAGGTCATGAAGGCCGCCGCACCGCTGCGCCGGATCATCTCGCGGACCGGCGCCGGATCGGCGGCCTGGCCGGACTCTGCGCGCCGCGCAAGCCCGCCACCAAGGATGAACAGCGGCCGTTTCGCGGCCCTCAGCTTGCTGGCGAAACCCTCGAGCCCCGCCAGGCCTTGCGGGCCGGACGTCCCGGCAGCGGCCGCCTCAGCCGGCGCCGGGGCGGCCTCCTGCCCCAGCAGCGCGATCGGCACCTGAATGTGCTTGGGACGCGGCCGTCCGGCGCGGAATTCCGCCAGCGCCCGATCGACCAGCGTATAGGCGGCCGCCGCGCTCTGCGCCGTTTCGCTCCAGTCGCAGACCGTGGCCGCCGCGCCCTGCTGATCGCGCATCTGGTGCAGCTGGCCGCGCCGTGCCGCCGCCTCGTCGAGGCAGGAGGACAGCACCAGCATCGGCACGCTGTCGCTATAGGCCTGCCCCATCGGGGTCATGATGTTGCACAGGCCGGGGCCGGTGATGACATAGGCCACACCCGGACGCCCCGAAGCGCGGGCATAGCCATCGGCCATGAAGCCCGCCCCCTGCTCGTGGCGCGCCAGCACGTGGCGGATCCCGGCCTCTTCGATGCCGCGATACATCTCGACGTTGTGAACGCCGGGAATGCCGAAGATCGTGTCGATGCCGCGCGCCTTCAGCATATGCGACAGCTGCGCGCCAAGTGGTCGGCCGCTCATGTCAGGCCCTCCAGAACTGGGTGGTCAGGATGGCATAGACCGCCAGCAGCTCGAGCCGCCCGATCAGCATGCCGGCGCTCAGAACCCATTTGGCAGTGTCGTTGAGCGAGGCGAAATTGCCGGCCGGCCCGATCCGCTCGCCCAGGCCGGGGCCGATATTGGCCAGCGCGGCTGCGGCGCCGGACAGCGCAGTGGTGAAATCCAGCCCGGTCAGCCCCAACACCACCGCCAGCAGCCCCATGGTGACCGTGAAGAAGACAAAGAAGGACATCACCGAGTTCAGCACCTCCTCGTCGATGCGCCGCCCCTGATAGCGGGGCGTGAACACGCCGCGCGGCTGCTGGATCTGCAACAGCTGGATCTTGATCGAGGCAAAGAGCAGCTGGTAGCGGAAGACCTTGATCGAGCAGGCGGTCGACCCGGCGCAGCCGCCGATCAGCCCGGTAAAGAACAGCACCACCACCGGAAAGCTGCCCCACATCATGTAGTCGGTACTGGCATAGCCGGTGCCGGTCAGGATCGACACCGTGTTGAACAGCACCTTGCGGATACCGGCTTCGGTCTGCACGCCGGCGACCAGGAACTGCCACAGGCCGATCACCGCCACGATCGCCGCCGCGGTCAGGAAGAAGGCCCGGATCTGGCTGTCTCCGAACAAGGGCTGCGCGCTGCCCGCGGTAAGCTGGACGAAACGCACGAAGGGCAGCGCGGCCAGCAGCATGAAAACCACGGCGACATATTCCGCGCCGCCCGCGAAGGCCCCGAAGGAGGCATCGTAATTGGCAAAGCCGCCGGTGGCGATCGTGGTCATCGCATGCACCGTGGCGTCAAAGCCGTTCATCCCGGTCATCAGGTAGGCCAGCGCGCACATCATGGTCAGCGCCAGGTAGATCACCGAGATCCGCGAAGAGATTTCCGTCGCCCGCGGCAGGATCTTGCCAAAGGTATCGAAGCCTTCGGAGCGGAAGATCTGCATGCCGCCGACCCGCAGCTCGGGCAGGAAGACCATGGCGACGACAATGATGCCGATACCGCCCAGCCACTGCAGCAGACCGCGCCACAGCAACAGCCCCTTGGGCAGTTCCTCGAGCCCGGAAAACACCGTCGAGCCGGTGGTGGTGAGACCCGACATCGCCTCGAAGAAGGCATCGACAAAGCGGGCATCGGTCTCGCCGAGCAGAAACGGCAGGGCGCCGAACAGGGGCAGGGTCAGCCAGACCCCGGTGGTCAAAAGAAAGGTCTGCTGGATGGTCAGCCCCTTGCCCTTGGCGGTCTGACAGGACAGGGCAACGAAGCCGCCGGTCACGAAGGTCAGGATCGCGGATTCCAGAAACACCGGCCAGTGGTCATTGCCCGAGGCGAAATCGACCAGCATCGGCAACAGCATGGTCAGACCAAGCAGGGCCACCAACAGGCCGATCACGTATCCGACGGGTCGCAGGTCAATCATGAGCGCAGCGTTGGCGCGCAGGCTCGCCGGTGTCAAGCATCCAGTTGGCGCCGGCACCGGGCCGGCGCGCGGCGCAAATGGCCGGTTTCCCGAATGAGGTTCGAGCCCCGCCACCCGCCTGCGACCGATGCGACACGGGGCATAGCCGTCGCCCGCATCGCCCGAACGCCATACGGTATTTCAACAATCGGGACGAAGGGCCGCGCGCCCCGCTCAGCCGACGTGGAACAGGGTGTTGAACAGTTTCGGGTCCAGCGAAGCCGAGGCAAAGAAAGGCCCATCGGTCAGGATCGACACCGCGTCATGGCTGTGCAGGCTTTCCTGATGGCTGGCCACGACGCGGAAATCGCCGATACGCGGATCGGCCTTGAGCTGCTCGCAGAACAGCCGCGCGGCGTCCTCGACGAAAATCGGGTTGGCGGCGTTGAGCTCGGCAAAGGCCTGTTCGTCCTCGCGCTTGACCATGATCTGAGTCTCGGTCGGCACCGCGCGCCGGCACATGTCGATCAGGTCCTCGAACCACAGCCGCCCGCCCGGCAGCACCTGCACCGAGATCCGCGCCACCGAGCGCTGCGAATGCGGCGTCGCCAGCTGCCCGCGCGACTGGCGCGCATGTTCGCTCAGCTCCAGCGAACAGGGGCAGGTCGAGGAGTAGACATAGTCCAGATGCATCACCTTGTGCAGCGCCCCGCCGACCTGCACCTTTTCCATGGCGATGTCGTAATACTGATAGCCCTCCAGCCCCGAGCGCAGCGAGGCGATGCGCATCGGATAGCTGAACCGCATCTGGATGCGCGCATCGACGGTTTCCAGATCGCTGACATAATCCGCCAGCGCCTGTTCCATCACATCAAAGCTGAAGGTCTTTTCCGCGTGCTTGTAGAAAGACCGCATGATGCGCGACATGTTGATGCCCTTTTTCTCGGCATCCAGACTGACGGTTCCGGTGACGCTGGTTTCCAGCGTCACATCGCCATTGTCGCGCGAATGATAGCGGATCGGCAGGCGGAAATTGGAAATCCCCACATGCTGGATCTGCTGCTTTTCCCCCTTGATCAGGCTCGACGGGCCGTTCTGCAAATCGGGCAGCGAGGCACGATAGGCCTCGTCGACCCGGAAGTCCTGCGGGTAGTCGCGCGACAGATCGGGATAGTTGGCCAGCGGCTGGTCCGGCAACAGCCGCGCAATCGCCGGGTCGAGCTCGGCGATTTCGGTCGGCGTCGCGCTGGCGGCCCAGGCGCGCAGCCGGGCCAGCGCCTCGACCGCCTCGCGGCGGGCGCCTTCGTCCTTGGAATCGGGCGATTGGATGTTCATGCGTTTCTGCCTTTTCGCGTCCTGCGGCCAAATTACACTAGTGCATATGGGCAGGAATATCCAATTTCGAAAGGAAAAGCCCCGGAAACGACGCTTTTTCTCGTCGTCACCGGGGCCTGATGGCCGTTGCCGCCTGCCGGATGCGCCGCGCGCCGGCCGCGCCTCAGACCCTGTCCAGCGCCGCGGTCACGTCGCCGATAAGGTCGTCGACATCCTCAAGACCGACCGAGAAGCGCACCAGCCCGGGGGTGATCCCCAGCTCGACCTTCTGCGCCTCGGGAAGCCGCTGATGGGTGGTCGTCGCCGGGTGGGTGCAGATCGACTTGGCATCGCCGAGGTTGTTCGAAATCACCGCCACCTCCAGCGCGTTGAGAAAGCGGAAGGCCCCCTCCTGCCCGCCGGAGATCTCCAGCGACAGCACCGTGCCGCCCTTGCCGCCAAGCTGGCGCTGCACCAATGCGTTCTGGGCATGGCTGGCCAGCCCCGGGTAGATCACCTGCGCCAGCTTGGGATGGCCGTCCAGCGCCGTGGCCAGTTTCAGCGCGCTCTCGGCCTGGGCACGCACCCGCAGGTCGATGGTTTCCAGCCCCTTGAGCATGACCCAGGCGTTGAAGGGCGACATGCTGCCGCCGGTGTGTTTCATATAGGGTTCGACGGTGCCGCGAATGTAGTCCTTGGTGCCAAGGATGACCCCGCCCAGGGTGCGCCCCTGGCCGTCGATATGCTTGGTTGCGGAATAGACCACCACATCGGCCCCCTGGGCGATGGCATCGGAAAACACCGGGGTCGAGAAGACATTGTCGACGACCACCGTCGCGCCCACCGCATGGGCGATCTCGGCCACGGCGGCGATGTCGATCACCTCGAGCGTCGGGTTGGACATGGATTCGAAGAACACCGCCCGGGTGTCGGCGCGCATCGCCGCCCGCCAGGCCTCGAGATCGGTGCCATCGACCAGCGTGACCTCGACCCCGAACCGCGCCAGAACCTCCTCGAGGATATACAGGCACGAGCCGAACAGCGCCCGCGCCGCGACCACGTGATCGCCGGCCTTGACCAGCGAGGTCAGGGCCCCGTTCACCGCCGCCATGCCAGAGGCGGTGGCAAAGGCATCCTCGGCCCCTTCCAGCAGCGCGATGCGGTCTTCGAACATGGCCACGGTCGGGTTGCCGTAGCGGCCATAGATGAACTCGTCCTCGCCGGCCTGCAGAAACCGGGCCTCGGCCTGTTCGGCAGTGTCATAGACAAAACCCTGGGTCAGGAAGATCGCTTCGCTGACCTCGTTGTACTGACTGCGGCGGGTGCCGCCATGAACCAGGTTGGTGCGCGCTCTGCGTTGGCTCATCATGTCCTCCTGTGGCCCTTGCGGCCAAATAAAAACCCCCGATCGGCCAAGCGAACAGGGGTTTCCTTCGTCCTGACCTCTTTAGCGGTGTGTTTAACGTGGCCCGCAATCCGGTAACAAATCGCCACGCAGCGGTCTTTAATCCCGCCGGGCCGCTGCGTCAACTCCCGCCGGGCGCGGCGCCGGGCTTGCCTCGGGCCACATTCCGCGCATCATGTGGGGAAAACCACGAGGGCCCCGCAGATGATCGACCTCTATTTCTGGCCCACCCCGAACGGGTGGAAAATCTCGATCGCGCTCGAGGAGATGGCGCTCGACTATCGCACCCGCCTGGTCGATATCGGCGCCGGCGACCAGTTCGCCCCCGACTTCCTCGCCATCTCTCCCAACAACCGCATGCCGGCGATCGTCGACCACGACGGCCCCGGCGGGCGGCCGATCCCGGTCTTCGAAAGCGGCGCCATCCTGCTCTATCTGGCGCGCAAGACCGGGCGGTTCGGCGGCAGCGACGAACGCCAAAGGGTGGCGGTCGAGGAATGGCTGATGTGGCAGGTGGGCGGGCTCGGCCCGATGGCCGGGCAGGCCCACCATTTCCTGAAATACGCCCCCGCCATGGAGCCCCCCAACGACCTGCCCTACGCCAAGGACCGCTACCGCACCGAGGTGGCGCGGCTCTACGGCGTGCTCGACCGCCGGCTGGCGGCGCGGGAATATGTCGCCGGCGATTTCTATTCGATCGCCGACATGGCGATCTGGGGCTGGGCCTCGCTCTGGGAGGGCCAGCAGCAGAGCCTCGAGGACAAGCCGCATCTGGCGCGCTGGCTCGACAGCGTCGGCGCCCGCCCCGCAGTGCGGCGCGGCCGCGCGCTCCATGCCGAGAAACGCGCCGATTTCCGCCGCGATTCCGGCGCCCAAAGCGTCCTGTTCAAACGCAACTGAAGCACACGCCGCTGCCCCCGGCTTCATCTCTTGCCAAATACTCCGGGGGAAAAGCGGCCATGGCGCAGGCATGGCCGCTTTGGGGGCAGCGCCCCCCGCAACGCCGATGCTAAACGGTCTATTCGCCCTTGTCGGCGGCGTATTTCTGAAGAACCCCGCCCTGGGTCATGAAAAACCCGAACACCGCCGCCGTCAGGCCGAAGGTCTTGAAATAGACCCAGGTATCGGTGCTCTGGGTGCGCCAGACCACCTCGTTCAGCAGCGCCAGCGACAGGAAGAACCAGGTCAGGCGACGGGTCAGGATCATCCAGCCGGCTTCCTGCAGCGGCAGCACCTCTTCCATCACGTATTTGAGATAGGAGCGACCGCGCAGCAGGCCGAAGCCCAGCACGCCGCCGAACAACAGGTAGATCATCGTCGGCTTCATCTTGAAGAACCGGTCGTCATTCAGCCACACCGAGAGCCCGCCGAAGACCACCACCAGCACCAATGTGGCGATCTGCATTTTCGACAGATGCCCGGTCAGCTTCCACAACAGTCCCATCGACAGCATCATCAGCGGCACGAAGCCGGCAGTGACGATGATGAAACCGTCATAATCGGTGCCCGCGATGACAAAGCTGCTGTCGCGCAGTTTCAGGTAGGCGACGAAAAACGCCACGATCGGCCCCAGCTCGAGCCCGGTTTTCAGCATCGGATTGATCTTGGTCTTGTCGCGCATGGGCCACCTGCCTGGTTTCAGACCCTATCTGGCCCATTCAGCCCCCGAGTTCAACCAGCACCGCCCCCGCCGCGATCATCACCATCAGCGCGATGCGGCGCGGGCCGACGGTCTCGCGCAGGACCAGCCAGCCGATCAGCGCCGCGAAGACCGGCGAGGTCTCGCGCAGCACCGCCGCCTCGCCGACCTTGCCAAGCCGCGTCGCCAGCATCACCGAACCAAAGCTGCCCCAGGCCACCAGCGCCCCGGCCAGCCCCCTCAGGAACAGGGGTTTCAGGGGCGGCGGATAGGCCATGCTGCGCAGGCGCAGCGCCGCCAGCACCGGGAAATCCAGCGAGGTCAGGAAGAAGAACCACATCAGGAAGGTAAAGGGGTTGGCGGTGGCGCGGATGCCATAGGCGTCATAGGTGGTGTAGACCGCCACCATCGCCCCGGTGCCCACCGCCAGCCACAGTGCCGGCACCAGCGTCTCACGCTCACTCTGCACATGCACGAGATTGTAGACAGCCAGGCCAAAGATCCCGCCCAGCAGCACCAGCACCCCCAGCCACTGCACCCCGCCAAAGCTTTCGCCAAAAATCACCCAGGCCCCGATCACCGTGAACAGCGGCCCGGTGCCGCGCACCACCGGATAGACCACGGTGAAGGCGCCGCGCGCATAGGCCAGCGCCTGGCCGAACTTGTAGATGAAATGGATCACCATCGCCCCGGCCAGCAACAGCCAGATATGCCCCTCGGGCCAGGGCACCAGAAACAGCGCCACCGGAGCCGAGATCAGCACCAGTGCGAAGTCGATGGCGCCGCGCGACAGCCAGGGATCATGCCGCCCCTTCTGCAGCGCCCCGAAAACCGCGTGCAGAAAGGCCGCAACCAAGGCCAGGATCAAGGCGACCCGTTCGCCCGCCTCGGTGCCCTCGATGGAAATCAGCCAGTCACTCATCGCGCCGCCCCGCCGCCCGTGTCACCCGCCGGGACGCCATGCCCCGGCTCAGGCGCGGCCCAGCCCGGTCAGCGCGGCGGTGAATTCCTCGGGGTCGAAGGGGGCCAGATCGTCGATTTTTTCACCAACGCCGATGGCATGGATCGGCAGGCCGAACCTGTCGGCCAGCGCCACCAGCACGCCGCCCTTGGCGGTGCCGTCGAGCTTGGTCATCACCAGCCCCGACACATCGGCAAGCTTCTGGAAGGTCTCGACCTGGCTGAGGGCGTTCTGCCCGGTGGTGGCATCAAGCACCAACAGCGTGTTATGCGGCGCCTCCGGGTCCTTCTTGCGGATCACCCGCACGATCTTGGCCAGTTCCTCCATCAGATCGGCGCGGTTCTGCAACCGGCCCGCCGTGTCGATCATCAAGAGGTCGGCGCCCTCTTCCTGCGCCTTGGTGATCGCATCAAAGGCCAGGCTGGCCGGGTCCGAGCCTTCCGGCGCGGTCAGAACCGGCACCCCGGCCCGCTCGCCCCAGACCTGCAACTGTTCCACCGCGGCGGCGCGGAAAGTGTCTCCGGCGGCGATCACCACCGATTTGCCGGCCGCCTTGAACTGGCTCGCCAGCTTGCCGATGGTGGTGGTCTTGCCCGAGCCGTTGACCCCGACCACCAGCACCACCTGCGGTTTGGTCGCATAAAGCGGCAGCGGCTTGGCCACCGGCTCCATGATGCGCGCCACCTCATTGGCCAGCGCGGTCTTGATCTCTTCGGTCGACAGCCGCTTGCCGAACCGGCCCTCGGCGATATTGGCGGTGACGCGCAGCGCCGTGTCGACCCCCATATCCGAGGCGATCAGCAGTTCCTCGAGCTGTTCGAGCATGTCGTCGTCCAGCACCCGCTTGACCACCGGCTTGCCGGCAGCGCGCCCGGTGAGCCGCGCCAGCAGCCCCGGCTTGGCGCCATCCTGCGGGGCGGTTTCGGCAGCGGCGGGCGCGGGCACGGGATCAGGGTCCGGCGCGGCGATTGGTGCCGCCTCTGCAACCGCGGCGGCGGCGGTCTCGGGCGGGGTTTCCGGGCGGGTCTCGGCGCTGTCGGCGGCGCTTGCTTCACCGCCATCCTCGACAATCGCGTCCAGCCCCTCTTCGAGTTTGGAAGAAGACTTGAACAACCTGTCCTTGAGCTTGGAAAAAAACGCCATTGGGGCCTCCGGAAAACGTCTTCCCCCAAGTAATGCGGCTTTAGCGGAATTGGAAGAGCGGCGTTGCCCAGCCCGCCCCGGCGAGGATCGCCAGTTGCCCACCGACATAAAGCCCCCAGAGCACCACCGAGGCCGGAACCTGCCAGCGCGCGCCCTCGCCCATGCGGAACAGTTGCAGCGACAGGATCGTGTCCGAGGCGATGAAGGCAAAGGCGCCGAGCATCGCCAGCATCCGCCCCTCGAGGCCCAGCGCGGTGATCCCCATCAGCGAGATCAGCAGCACATAGACCCGCACCGGCCAGCGCAGATCGCCGGTATGCGGCACCAGCCAGCGCTCGGTCGAGAGGGCGAAGACCACGACCGGCAGCGCGGCAAGGCTCAGAGCGACCCCGCCCGAGAGGGCCGCGAAATGCAGCACATAGACCAGATGCGCGGCGGCAAAGCCGACCAGCCCGGTCAGAAAGGCCCGCCGGCCGGGGCGCGACAGGGCGATGTCGCCGACCGCCGACAAGAGCAGCGCCACGATCACCAGCGGGGCGGCGAATGTGGTCAGCCCGGCAAGGGCGAAACTCAGCAGCGGCACCGCCTTGACCAGGGTCTTGGCGCCCGAGGGGCCGCGATAGCAGAACACCGCCGCATAAAGCAGCGCCGCCAGCAGCCCGAGCAGCAATAGCCCGGCGCGCAAGGATTGCCGCAATGCGATTTCTTCCAGAAAGGTCATGCTTGGCCCCGCCCGAGTTCCGGTTGCAGCGTGACCCTAGCGCGGCTTTTGCAGATTGTCTCGCCTGTCGTCAGGACATGTCGCGGGCCGATTTCTCTGGCCACGGCGCGCCTCGGCGCCTAGCCTGAAAAGCCTATCGCAACATCCCAGCGGAGGTTCCATGTCAGACAGTTCAAAACCAGCCACCTGGCGCGTGGTTATTGCCTTTATTCTGGATCTGTTCGCCAGCTTCATGGTCTTTGGCTATATCATCGCCGCGATCACCGGCGACACCACCGAGGGCGGATTTTCCCTCAATGGTGGGCCGGCAATCGCCCTGTTCGCGCTGGTGATCGCCTATATGGTGCTGATGCCGCGCTATGGCGGGCGGCTGTTCCAGCGGCTGTTGCGGGTGCGTTAGATCTCGTCCGCGAAATGCTTCATCGTCAGGCGGATCGGGTTCGGCGCCGCCTGACCCAGACCGCAGATCGAGGCATCGACCATGGCTTGGCTCAGCTCTTCCAGAAGGCCGGTGTCCCAATGCTCGGCCTGCATCAGCTTGACCGCCTTTTCGCAGCCGACCCGGCAGGGCGTACACTGACCACAGCTTTCATCCTCGAAGAAGCGCAGCATGTTCAGCGCCGCATCGCGGGCGCTGTCCTGATGGCCCAGCACCACCACGGCAGCTGAGCCGATGAAGGTGCCATGCGGCTGCAACATGTCGAAATCCAGCGGGATGTCATTCATGCTGGCCGGCAACAGACCCGAAGATGGGCCGCCCGGCTGATAGGCCTTGAATTCATGCCCCTCGGCCATGCCACCGCAGGCGTCGATCACATCCATGATGGTCGATCCCGAGGGCAACAGATGCACGCCCGGATTTTTCACGCGGCCCGAGACCGAGAAGGACCGCAGCCCCT
>NZ_JBFJVE010000043.1:0-16733 GCF_041624275.1 Shimia sp. | reverse complement strand
GCTGGCCGCCGAAGGCTGATCCTGCCCCCGGCTTTCGCCGGGGCCGACAGGCGGCGACCCCCACAGACAATGGCGGGCCCAAAGGGAAACCGGGCCCGCCATTCCGTTTCTTCGACATGACAGGACCGGGCGGATCGGGTGGCCACAGTACAGGCGGGCGGCCCTGGGGGATGCTGGAAGAGGCCCGGCCAATTGGGCCTGTCGCGCGTCAGGATGTCCGCAGCGATCCGCAGAGAGCGGCGATTCTGCGCACCGACAGGGCATAGACCGGCGGAGTCCCCCCCGTCGTGCCCCTGAAAAACGTGGGTTTGCGTGCTCTGGCCGAGAAACCGACTTATCCGGCCTATTCGGCCGCGTAGCGGTGGCTGTCTTCCTTGGCGACCACAGCGGCGATTTCCGGTTCGTCGACTGTCTGGGGCTCCTCGACGATCTCGGGCGCGACCTCCTCGGATTTGCGACCATAGCTGACAAGGCCGACGATGCGCAGGTACATGAACACGAAAGCCACGGAAAGCGCGACCATTGCCGCCAGCCCAAGCAGCGGCGCGCGGTAGAACAGCACGCCAAGGGCAATCGGAACGCCGACGAAGGGCGTCAGAACGAAGGAGGTCAGGGAATTGGAGATGTGCCGCTTGCCGCGCAGGCCGAACTTGATCTCGAGTGTCCGCATCACCAGCTGATGGAAATGCATGCGGTCGGGCTGGTCGGTGCGGCGGCCGCTGCGCCGGCGGCGGTAGATCGCCCAGAGCGTATCGGCCACCGGCCAGAAGTAGAACAGCGCGATCGAGATCCCGGCAACCTCGGGGTTGCGGGCCACAAGCGCAATGCCCAGCCAGACCAGAAGATGCCCGACCGAATAGGCGCCGCCATCGCCAAGAAAGATCCGACCCTTCGGCCAGTTGTGAAGCTGGAAGCCGATCAGGGCCGCGATCACGGTGCCGCAAAGGGCCAGCATCTGCGTGTCGCCCACCCACCAGGACACCAGCGCCAGGCCGGCGCCGATCACCACGCCGGTGGCCCCGGCAAAGCCGTTCACACCGTCGATGAGGTTGAAGGCATGGCACATGCCAGTCGACCAGATCAGCGTCACCACTATCGCAAAAGGTGCAAAGGCGAACAGCGCATCGACACCGGGAACGCCGATCGCGGTGATCCAGATCTGCTGTGTCGCCAGCAGGATGATACCCGAGACAAGCGCCGCCAGAAGACGGCCCCGCGGCGAGATGTAAAAGCCGAGATCCTCGAACAGACCCGCCAGGAACACCGGTGCCAGCGACACCAGAAGCGCCAGCCAGAAGCTGTCGGAAGGATCGCCGAGCAGCACGAAGCCCGTTACGACGGCAAGGACGATGCCAACGCCGCCAAGGCGTGGGGTCGGATTGACATGCGCGCTTTGCACGGCCAGATGGTCTCCGCCGCGGGAAAATCTCTTCAAGATCCAAGGGCCAGACATCACGGTTATGGTGTTGACTGACCAGGAAATGGCGAACACCGCGAGGAAAATTAGACTATTTATCGTGATAAGCATTCAAAAACCAAAAAATTCTTTGCGATGGTTTCATACAAAGATTCTCATGATTCGTACAGGCCGGGAACGGCCCTTCGGCGGGTCAAAAGCCGTTATCCAGGTCGGTTTCCCGCGAAACTGCATACAATTCAAGCGGGTACGGAATAATGACAATTTTTGTGTCAGTTCCGCAACGCAGACCAGTTCGGGCATGGAGAGTTCGAGGAAGGCCCGGATTGATGGCAGCGCGGTTGCTTGGATCCAAGCCTGCTTGGCGCACAGGGGCTCCTGCCCGAAAAGATTTGCTGCGGCTGCGGGCCATTCCTTAGTTTTCGGGTGTCAGCAATTCGGCGCGACCGAGCGTGAAACCGGATTTGATCCAGCGCTTTTCAAGCCGCTTCAGTTCACGACCCAGAGCGGCACCACTCAACTTCGGCGAGAGATCCGTGCTGCGCACCGGGAAGGCTGCAACGGCGCCTCTGGCGATGTCGCCGGCCAGCCCCGGATCAAGGGCGACCGCCTGCAGAGCGGCGCGCAGAAGCGCCACCGACCATGCCGTTTCCGAGCCCAGCCGATAGCCGAGTTCGGCGGGCCCCGCCAACCCTGCGATCTGCTCGTGCAGCAATGCCAGAAGCCGTGCCTGTTTTCTTGAAAGGCGCAGGCGGCGCGCGGCATCTTCGCCGCCCAGAGCAGCAAGCCGGCGGATCGGGTCGACCCCAATGCCGGCGGCCGTTTCCAGATGCACAAGCGGCGCCAGCGCCCGGTCGTCGGCACCGGGAAGCAGCGCAGTCAGCGCGCCGCAGGCCCGCATTGCGGCGACGGAGGGCGCCGGATCGGCGGCGGCCAGCAGCTTGATCGTTTCGGCGCCGACCCTCTCGCGCGACAGGGCCGCCAGCCCCGAGAGGTTCTCGGCGATGGCGGCCAGCGCCTCGGCGTCCATGCCGGCCCTGGGGTCGCCGTACCAGGCGTGAAAACGGAAGAAGCGCAGGATGCGCAGGTAATCTTCGCGGATGCGGGCCCCGGCATCGTCGATGAAACGCACCCGGCGTGCCCTGAGGTCGCCAAGACCGCCCAGCGGATCGACAAGGGTGCCGTCCGGTTCGGCATAAAGCGCGTTCATGGTGAAATCGCGGCGCCCGGCGTCGTCTTCCACATGGTCGGAAAAGGCCACCACCGCGCGCCGCCCGTCGGTGGCCACATCCTTGCGGAAGGTCGTGATCTCATGCGGCACATGCTCGGCGACCACGGTGATGGTGCCGTGGTCGATTCCGGTCGGAATGGCCGCGAAGCCGGCCCTGGTGGCCAGTTGCATCACGGTTTCGGGGCGGGCATCGGTGGCGATGTCGAGATCGTTGACCGCGACCCCGAGCAACGCATTGCGCACGCAGCCGCCGACGAACAGCGCCCGGTACCCGGCCCCGGTCAGCATCGCGCAGACCGCCTGCGTGCGCGGCGCGGTCAGCCAGCTGCCACAAACCTGCATCACCCTGCAAGCCTGTCGGCAAGGCCACGCAGAATGCGCGCCGTTGCGCCCCAGATGTAATAGGGGCCGAAGGGCACGGTGAAATAGGCCCGCCGCTGGCCCATCCACAGTCGCGACTGCACCGAGAACCGCCGCGGGTCCGTCACATGGTCCAGCGGCACGGAAAAGACCTCGTCCACCTCGCCGGGTTCGGGGCGGATGTCGAAGGGCGCCTTCACCCGGCCCAGCACCGGGGTCACGGTGAAGCCGGTCACGGTCTCGTGGTGGGGCAGGGTGCCGAGAACCTCGACATTGCCTGTCGGCAGGCCGATTTCCTCTTCGGCCTCGCGCAGGGCGGCGGCCACCGCATCGGCGTCGTCTTCATCCTGCTTGCCACCGGGAAAGGCGATCTGTCCCGGGTGATGCTTGAGATGCGAGGCCCGCTTGGTCAGCAGCAGCTGCGGCCTGCCCGACCAGGTGGCGACGGGCACCAGCACGCCGGCGGGGCGCAGCCGGCGCCCCTTGGGCAGAACCACATCCGGGTTGAGGTCGAAATCGGACGAGCCCGCGCCGCTGCGCGCCAGGGCGGCGAGAAGAGGGGCGAGCGGATCAGGCACCGCCGGAAACCGGCGCGTCCTTGCCGACCGTTGCGGGATCAAGATCGTAATGGGCGCTACAGAACTGGCAGTCGGCCGTGACCCGCCCTTCGGGGGTGGTCATCTTCTGGATATCCTTGGCCGAATAGATCGACAGGCTCTGGCGGACGCGGTCCTCGGAGCAGGTGCAGCCGAAGGTCACCGCCTGCACGTCGAAAACCCGCGGGGCCTCCTCGTGAAACAGGCGCAGCAAAAGCGTGGTCGGCGCCACCGAAGGGCCGATCATCTCGAGCTCTTCGACGCTGTCGAGCAGGATATTGGCCCGGTTCCAGTTTTCGCTGTCCTCTTCGCCCAGCGCGAGGCCGGCCTCGGGGGCGATGCTCTCGTTGTTGCCGTTGCCGCCGGGGGCATGCGGCGAGGCCTTGGGCATATGTTGCAGCATGATGCCGCCGGCCCGCCAATGCTCGGCGACGCCGGGTTCGGTCGATTTGCCAAACCGCAGGGCGAACCGGGTCGGAAGCTGTTCGGACTGGGCGAAATAGGCTTCGGCGCAGGCCTTGAGCGAACCGCCGGCCAGCCCGGTGATACCCTGATAGGGTTTCATGCCGTCACCCTGGTCGATCATCACCGCGAGATAGCCGTTGCCGATCTGCGAGAACGGCTCATCATCGGTAAGCCGGCTTTCGTCGAAGCTGGCATAGGCCCTGATGCGCGCCGGTTCGCCCTCTTGCGTGGGCCCGTAATAATCGGTGGCGATCATCCGCACCGGGCCGTTCGACTGCACCTGCAACGACAGTTTCCAGCGCAGTTTGATGGTCTGCCCGATCAGTGCCGTCAGCAGGGTCATCTCGGCGACAAGGGCTTCGACGGTCGCCGGGTAGGCGTGCTGTTTCAGAACGCCGTCAAGCACGCCGTCAAGTCGCGCGACCCGGCCGCGAATGTCTGATTTGTCCAGCTGGAACGGCAGAACCGTGTCGTCCCAGGCGATTGTTTCAACAGGAGTCATGCGTTTTCCTAATGGTCTTTCCTTGCCATACCGTGACTATATAAGGGCAGCAAGCCCAACAAAAAGAGTGTTCCCGTGATCCGCCGATTTGGAGACCCGCCGCATGCCGACAGGATCTACAGGCCGCGGCCGGGGGCCTATGCGGTGCTGATTCGCGGCGACCGGATGCTGACCACCTTTCAGGCCGGGCCGGTCCCGGAATTCCAGCTTCCCGGTGGCGGCATCGACCCCGGTGAATCGCCGCTCGGGGCGCTCTATCGTGAAGTGCGTGAAGAAACCGGCTGGAGCATTGCCGGCGCCGTGCGGCTGGGTCTCTACCGGCGGTTTGCCTATATGCCGGACTATGATCTCTGGGCCGAGAAGACCTGCGCCATCTATGCCGCCCGCCCGGTGCGCCGGCACGGCCCGCCAAGCGAACCGGGGCACAGCGCCCATTGGCTGCCGGTCCGCGAAGCGATCGCGCGCCTGGCGAGCTCGGGCGACCGCTTCTTTGCCGCGCGCCATTGTCGTGGCTACGGTACCGCCCCCCGGAATTCGAAAAGAATTCCCGACACGTCATCGGGGAAATGATCGCTGCCGGCGAATTCGGCGAGCCGCCAGATCAGGGCTTCGAGCATGGTTTCCACATTGTGACCCGCAAGCGAGCTCAGCAGTCTGGCCAGCCCCTCTTCGCCGAGCATCCTGTCCTGTGCATCCGGACATTCGGTGACCCCGTCGGACAGGATCACCAGCCGGTCGCCGACCCCGAGCCGGGTTTCGAACGCCAGGAAGTCGGCGCCCTCGATCAGCCCCACCGGCAGCCCGCCCGGTCCGTCCTGCTCGATGCGCCCGTCGGCGCGCAGGATCACCGGGTGCGGGTGCCCGGCCTGGGCCATCTGGGTCAGCCCCGTCCGCAGGTCGACGACGGCGATCAGCATCGTGAAATAGAGTTCGGTTTCCATTTCCTCGAGCACGATCCGGTTCATGGCGCCGATCACCTCATGCGGCGGCAGGTAGCCCCGGCTGCCATCCGGCAGGTCGCACAGGGCGACATTGTGTTCGGCGGAAGACGAGGACAGATAGCCCGCCAGCCGCGCGGTCATCAGTGCCGAGCTGATCCCGTGCCCCGAAACGTCGATGGCGTAAAAGCCGACATGGGTCTCGCCGATCCGGTACTGGCCGACCAGATCGCCGCCGACATGACCGCTGGAGCGCAGCTCGAGTGACACCGCGCCCGACCCGAAATCCTTGAACCTGTCGCGGACGAGGGATTGTTGCAGCTTCTTGGCCTCGATAAGGTCGTGGTCGAGCGAATCATAAAGCTGCTGCAATTCCTGCAGGGTTTCGGAAATCACGTGGTTCTTCTCGGTCAGTTCCCGCTGCATGCGCAGGATGCGCTCACCGGCGCTGATGCGGGCGCGCAGCTCATGCGGATTGACCGGCTTGGAAAGGAAATCGTCCGCCCCGCCCTCGAGACCGCGCACCAGTTCGTCCTTGTCGCTTTTCGAGGTCAACAGGATGAAATACCCGTAACGCTCGCCTGGCAGGGCGCGAAACGCCTGGCAAAAGGCGATCCCGTCCATGCCGGGCATCACCAGGTCGCTCAGGATCAGGTCCGGGGGGCCTGTGCGGCAGATTTCCAAAGCCTCGGCGCCCGAGGCCGCCTCCACGACCTCATAGCCTTCGCGCAGCAGCGAACTGCCGACGATGCGCCTTTGCAAGCGGCTGTCATCCACCACCAGCACCCGGCGAATGGCGCCCTTCGGGGCCGGCGCCCGAGGCGGCGCAACTGTTTTCTCAACACCCAACTTCCGTACACCCGTGCAACTCCATACCCGCCCCAGCTCTACGCCCCGGTCATTAACAAGCCTTGAATGCTAAAAATGAGGGGATCGCCGGATCGGAAGACAATCTTAACCTCTGCCGGGCAGTATCGCCGCGATGAACGAGGGATCAGCCATGATAGACTGGGGCCGGGTGGCCGACTTGCGCGAGGAAATCGGCGCAGAGGATTTTGACGAGATCATCGACCTGTTTCTGAGCGAGGTCGACGATGCCATCGCGCGGCTGCGCGCCGGCCCCGACCCCGGGACTCTCGGCGACGATCTGCATTTCCTGAAGGGCAGCGCGCTCAACCTCGGGTTCCTCGCCTTCGCCGATCTCTGCCAGCAGGGCGAAAGCGCCGCCGGCCGGGGCGCGGCCGAGACTGTGGATGTCGCGGCGATCCTGACCTGCTTCGATGGCTCCAGAACGGCATTCCTCGACGGGGTCGGCGCCCGCTTTCCGGCCTGATGCCCGTGCCGCTCGTGAGGCTGGCTCGCGCAGGGGCCGCGCCGGGCCGTTTGACAGCCAAACCGCGTGATATTCCGCGGCCAGGGCCCGCCGCCCCCGCAGGACACCTTGCCCTGTCCCGCAAAACCCGCTATCGCGCCTGCGATAAAGGTTTAAGAGGGATCCGACATGTCCGCGCCCAAGAAAGTTGTCCTGGCCTATTCCGGTGGTCTCGATACATCGATCATCCTGAAATGGCTGCAAACCGAATATGGCTGCGAGGTCATCACCTTCACCGCCGATCTCGGTCAGGGCGAAGAGCTGGAGCCCGCCCGCAAGAAGGCCGAGATGCTGGGCATCAAGCCGGAGAACATCCATATCGAGGACCTGCGCGAGGAATTCGTGCGCGATTTCGTCTTCCCGATGTTCCGCGCCAACGCGCAGTACGAGGGTCTCTCCCTGCTGGGCACCTCGATCGCCCGCCCGCTGATCTCCAAACGCCTGGTCGAGATCGCCGCCGAGCATAACGCCGACGCGGTCAGCCACGGCGCCACCGGCAAGGGCAATGACCAGGTGCGGTTCGAGCTGGCCGCCTATGCGCTGAACCCCGACATCAAGGTCATCGCCCCCTGGCGCGAATGGGATCTCAGCTCGCGCACCCGGCTCTTGGAGTTTGCCGAGGCCCACCAGATCCCGGTTGCCAAGGACAAGCGCGGCGAAGCGCCCTTCTCGGTCGATGCCAACCTGTTGCACACCTCGTCCGAAGGCAAGGTGCTGGAAGACCCGGCCGAGGACGCGCCCGATTACGTCTATCAGCGCACCGTGCACCCCGAGGATGCGCCGGACACGCCGGAATTCATCGAGATCGAGTTCGAAAAGGGCGATCCGGTCGCCATCAACGGCGAGAAAATGTCGCCTGCGACCATCCTTACCGAGCTCAACGAATATGGCCGCAAGCACGGCATCGGCCGTCTCGACCTGGTCGAGGGGCGCTATGTCGGCATGAAGTCGCGCGGCATCTACGAGACCCCCGGCGGCACCATCCTGATCGACGCCCACCGCGGCATCGAATCGATCACCATGGACCGCGGCGCCATGCATCTCAAAGACGAGCTGATGCCGAAATACGCCGAGCTGATCTACAACGGCTACTGGTACAGCCCCGAACGCGAGATGCTGCAGGCCGCCATCGACGCCAGCCAGGACCATGTCACCGGCACCGTGCGCATGAAGCTTTACAAGGGTCTCGCCCGCGTGGTCGGCCGCTGGTCGGATCACTCGCTCTATTCCGAAGAGCATGTGACCTTTGAAGAAGACATGGGCGCCTATGACCAGACCGACGCCGCCGGCTTCATTCAGCTCAACGCCCTGCGCCTGAAGCTGATCGCCCTGCGCAACAAGCGGGTCGGCAAATAAGGCGAGGCTGCCTCCTGCAACGTCAGCATTGCTTTGCAATTCACGCCCCCCTAGCCATTGGGGGGCGTATTCATTTGAGGGCCACCACATGCTGCAACAGATCATCGACCGCATGCAGAAAGAGCTGCAAAGCAAGAGCTTCGAGGGCTCGCTTAAATTCGACTGCGGCGAGGACGGGGTGATCGTGCTGCGCGATGGCAGCGCCTCGGGCGAAGATCAGGAGACCGATTGCACCATCCGCCTTTCGGCCGACAATCTGGTCAAGCTCCTGACCGGCAAGCTGAACCCGATGACCGGGGTGATGATGGGCAAGCTGAAGGTCTCGGGCGACATGGGCGTGGCGATGAGGCTTGGCAAACTGCTGGCCTGATCTTTCTCTTGCCCAAAATATCCTGGGGTGAGGATGGCGAGCCACGGCACGCCAACCGAGGGGCAAAGCCCCTGACCGCTCAGATCTTTGCGTCGCGCATCCGCTCGTAAAACGGCATCGCCGCCTCCAGAACCCCCCGCAGGTGTTCCGGCACCTCGGGCAAGGGTCCTTCGGCCCCGGCGAAACCGGTCGAGGTCCACACAGCCCCATACCAGTGCCGCGCCCAGACGCCGTCATCCTTGTGGCCACCTTGGGGCCAGGACAGCATGGCCGGGTCCCAATTCAACCCGATGGCATCACAGAGCCGGCGCAGCATCTTTTCCGGGTCCTCGCGAATGTCGTGGCTGTCGATCACCACACCGCCGACCGCGTCGAACAGTTCGGCCTGCTGCCAGAAGCCGATGTCATCAAGGGTCGGGTTCTCGCGCTTGATGCCATAGCTGGCAATCACCCGCGCCGGGTGGCGGATCAGGAACACATTGACCATGTCGCGCATCCAGTCGCGGGGCACGCCAGAAATCATGTGCTGGGTCATATGTTTCTGATAATAATGCGGTTTTCCGTTCGGATTGGGCCCCATGAGGCCCGCCACCACCTCTGCGGGCTCCTGCGGCTGGCTGGCCATGATCTCGGCCCGCATCGGGTGATCGAGGCCGGTCTCGGCAAGGTAGGAGGCATAAAAGGGCTCATCCACCACGGCGCAGTCGGCGCGGTTGCCAAAGGCATACATCATCGCGGTCGAAAGATTGCGGGGGCCGCTCCACATGGCGATCTTCATCGGCCAATTCTCCGTTGGGTATCCTGTCGGGATGGTGTCGATATCAAGGTGATGTCAGCGCGCCGCATCTGCCGCCACCAGGTCCTTGTAAAGCGCGCGGATGCGCCTTGTCATCGGGCCCATCTCGCCCGCGCCGATCCGGCGGCCGTCGATTTCGCCCACCGGGGTCTGGGCGCCGAAGGTGCCGGTCAGAAAGGCCTCGTCGGCGCCATAGGTGTCGACCAGTGAATAGTTGCGCTCGTAAACCGGGATGCCATCGGCGCGGCAGACGTCGATCACCTTGGCCCGTGTGATGCCGTTCATGCAGTAATCGCCGGTCGAGGTCCAAACCGCGCCCCTGCGCACGATGAAGAAGTTGCAGGCGTTGGTGGTGTTCACGAAGCCGTTCACATCCAGCATCAGCGCCTCATCCGCGCCGGCTTTCTCGGCGGCGATACAGGCCAGGATGCAGTTCAGCTTGGAGTGGGAATTCAGCTTGGGGTCCTGACTCATCGGCAGGCCGCGGATATGCGGCACCGTGGCCAGCCGGATCGGGCGCGGCAGCGAAGGTCTGGAATGCTCCATGATGATGGTCACGGTGGGGCCCTGCCGGCTGAGGCCGGGGTGCTGGAAGGGCCGCGATTTCACGCCGCGGGTGACCATCAGCCGGGCATGGGCGTCGCTGGTCATACCGTTGGCGGCGCGGGTCTCTTCCAGCGCGGCGATCATCTGCGCCCTGTCCATGCCGATATCAAGGTCGATGGCCTTGGCGGCTTCGAACAGCCGGTCCATATGTTCGCCGAGAAAGGCCCAGTGACCGTCATAGAGCCGCAAACCTTCCCAGACGCCGTCCCCAAGCATGAAGCCGCTGTCATAGACGCTGACCATGGCTTCGGCTTTCGGCACCGGGCGGCCGTTCAGCCAGATCAGAATATCTTCGTTGCGCGCGTCTTCCTCGGCCTGGTGGGTGGTGACGTGATCGGTCATGGCGGCTCCCCTGTTTCGGGCGACGCTAGTCGGCGGATCGCGCCGCGCCAAGAGGTAAATTATGCTCACCAAGCCGTGACATCCGATTGCAGGGCATTGTCCCACGCGCCATTGCGCGAGAGGCTGGGGCGGAGACTGGATTTGGAGGCTCGGATCATGCGGTTGTTCATCAAGACCAAGCCGGTTCTGCTGGGGGTGCTGATCGCGCTGGGCGTGGTCGCCCAGGGGCTGCGCGCCGAGGCGGCCAGCGACACGCTGGTGGTGGCGGGGGGCTGTTTCTGGTGCGTGGAAAGCGATTTCGAAAGCGTCGCCGGCGTCAAATCGGCGGTCTCGGGCTATACCGGCGGGCACGCGAAGAACCCCAGCTACAAGCAGGTGTCGCGCGGCGGCACCGGCCATTACGAGGCGGTGAAGATCACCTTCGATCCGAAGGTGGTCAGCACCGAGCGGCTGCTCTACCTGTTCTTCCGCTCGGTGGACCCGACCGATGCCGGGGGCCAGTTCTGCGATCGTGGTGAAAGCTATCGCACGGCGATTTTCGCTTCGGATCAGGCGCAAAGGGCGGCGGCCGAAGCCGCCAAGGCCGAGGCCGAGGCGGATCTCGGGCGCCGGCTGGTGACGCCGATCCTGCCGGCGGCGCGGTTCTACAAGGCGGAAAGCTATCATCAGGACTATTACAAGGGCGACAAGCTGGTGCTGACCCGCTTTGGCCCCAAGCGCCAATCAGAGGCCTACAAGCGCTATCGCGAGGCCTGCCGGCGCGACGCGGTCGTCAGGCGGCTGTGGGGGGCGGCGGCGCCCTTCGCGCATTGATTTCATCCCCGGGTCTGGCCGGAGGGGTGTCAGGGGCCTTGCCCCTCGGGCGGCGGGCGGGCCCGCCCCCCTCACCCCAGGATATTTCAGGCAAGAGAAAGCGGTGAGCGGGCGTGGTCAGAAACGCGCCTCCTGCACCTCCTTGAGGTCGGGAATCACGTCGGCGGTGCCGTGGCGGGTGACCATCAGGGCGGCGGCGCGGGTCGCCAGGGCGATGGCCTGCGGCATCGGCAGGCCGCGATCCAGCGCGGCCAGCGCATAGCCGGTGAAAGTGTCTCCGGCGCCGGTGGTGTCGACCGGGGTCACCGGCAGGGCCGGGAAATGCCGGGTTTCGCCGGTGATGTTGTCGAACAGCGTGCTGCCCTGGCTGCCGCGGGTGACGATCACCCGCTTGCCGGGCAGACCGGCCGGTGACTGGCCGGTCGCCTGTTCGAACTGCCCCGCCTCGACGGCGTTGAGGAACAGGATGTCGACCAGCGGCAGAAGCCCGTGCAGGGCGGTGATCTCGAAGGGGGCGGCGGCATAGGCGACGGTGAGGTCGAGGCTGCGCGCGGTGCGGGCGGCAAAGAGCTGGTTGTTGGTTTCGTTCTGCATCAGCAGGGTGTCGCCTGGCGAGGCCTCGGCCAGGGCGGTGCCGATCGCCGCCTCGCTGATGGCGTGATTGGCGCCGGGAAACAGCAGGATGGCGTTTTCGCCGTGATCGTCGACCTGGATCACCGCATGGCCGGTCGGGGTTGCATCGAGGGTGACGACATGGCGCGTGTCGACGCCGTATTCGAGCAGCCGGTCGCGGGCCCAGCCGCCATCGCGCCCCACCGCGCCGATATGCAGGACCTGCGCCGCGGCGCGGGCGGCGGCCACCGACATATTGGTGCCCTTGCCGCCGAGGCCACGCAGCAGCGAGGTGGCGGCAAGGGTTTCTCCGGGGCGCGGCAGATGCGGCACGCGGTAGAAGTGATCGGCATTGATCGAGCCAAGATTGTAGATCGGCATGGCGGTGCTCGGGCAAGAAAACAGGTCGGGCAAGCATGCCCGACCTGCGCGAAACATCAAGCCATGATGCGGTCAGCCGACCTTGCAGGCGGCCATGATCGCCATGTTGAGGATGTCGTTGGCGGTGGAGCCGGTGGAGCAGATCTGGATCGAGTGATCGACGCCGGACAGGATCGGGCCGATCACCGTGGCGCCGGCCATTTCCTGCAGCAGCTTGGTCGAGATCGAGGCCGAGTGCCGCGCCGGCACCACCAGGATATTGGCCGGGCCGGTGAGACGCTGGAACGGGTAGTTGTCCTGCGTCCTGGTGTTGAGCGCCACGTCGACGGTCATTTCGCCCTCGTATTCGAAATCGACCCCCCGCCGGTCAAGGACCTTGGGCGCCAGATGCATCTTTTCGGCCCGTTCCGAGACCGGGTAGCCGAAGGTCGAGAAGCTGACGAAGGCGACCCGTGGATCGAGCCCCATGTGGCGGGCGACACCGGCGGCGCGCTCGGCGATATTGGCAAGGTCGGTCTCGTTCGGCCATTCATGGACCAGCGTGTCGGCCACCAGCACGATGCGGCCGTTGTGCAGCAGCGCGGTGACGCCGACGGCGCCGTTCTCGGTGCTGGCGTCGATCACGTGGTTGACCAGTTCCAGCACATGCGCCGATTTGCGGGTGGCGCCGGTGACCAGCGCGTCGCCATGGCCGTGTTTCAGCATCAGCGCCGAGAACACGTGGCGGTCGCGCGAGGCAAGGCGGAAGACGTCGTGCCGGTCAAAGCCGCGCCGTTGCAGGCGGTTGTAGAGGAAATCGGTATAGGTCTCGAGATAGCGGGTGTTCTTGGCGTTGACCACTTCGATCTCGCGGACCGCGTCGCCAAGGCCGGCGGCCTCGAGCTTGGCCTTGACGTCGTCTTCGCGGCCGACCACCAGCGCCTTGCCGAAGCCCGAGCGCTGGTAGGTGACGGCGGCGCGCAGCACCCGCGGATCGTCGCCTTCGGCAAAGATCATCCGTGCCTGGGCGTTGCGGGCGCGGGCGTTGAGGCTGCGCAGGATCGAGGCGGTCGGGTCCATGCGCGACTTGAGGTTTTCCTCGTAGCCCGTCATGTCGATGATCGGGCGCCGCGCGACGCCGGTGTCCATGCCGGCGCGCGCCACGGCGGGCGGAATGCGGTGGATCAGGCGCGGGTCGAACGGGGTCGGGATGATATAGTCGCGGCCGAAGGACAGCTTGCGGCCATAGGCCATGGCGACCTCGTCCGGCACGTCTTCGCGGGCCAGTTCGGCCAGCGCCTCGGCGCAGGCGATCTTCATCTCGTCGTTGATGGCGCGGGCGTGGATGTCGAGCGCGCCGCGGAACAGATAGGGAAAGCCCAGCACGTTGTTGACCTGGTTCGGGTAATCCGAGCGGCCGGTGGCGACAATGGCGTCGGCACGCACGGCATGGGCCTCTTCCGGGGTGATTTCCGGGTCGGGGTTGGCCATGGCGAAGATCACCGGATCGTCGGCCATGTCCTCGACCATCTGCGCGGTGACGGCCCCCTTGACCGAGACGCCAAGAAAGACGTCGGCGCCCTTCATCGCCTCGTCGAGCGTGCGCAGGTCGGTCTTGATCGCATGGGCCGATTTCCACTGGTTCATGCCGGTCGTGCGGCCCTGGTAGATGACGCCCTTGGTGTCGCAGACGATGCAGTTTTCATGCTTGGCGCCCATGGATTTCAGCAGCTCGATACAGGCGATGCCGGCCGCGCCGGCGCCGTTGAGCACGATCTTCACGTCCTCGATCTTCTTGCCCGAGATATGCAGCGCGTTGATCAGACCGGCGGCGCAGATCACGGCGGTGCCGTGCTGGTCGTCGTGAAAGACCGGGATGTCCATCTCTTCTTTCAGGCGCTGCTCGATGATGAAGCACTCGGGCGCCTTGATGTCCTCGAGGTTGATGCCGCCGAAGGTCGGCCCCATCAGCCGCACTGCCTGGCAGAAGGCCTCCGGGTCCTCGGTGTCGAGCTCGATGTCGATCGAGTTGACGTCGGCGAAACGCTTGAACAGGACCGCTTTGCCTTCCATCACCGGCTTGGAGCCGAGCGCGCCGAGATTGCCGAGGCCAAGAACCGCCGTGCCGTTGGAAATCACCGCCACGAGGTTGCCCTTGTTGGTGTAGTCATAGGCGGTCGCAGGGTCGGCCGCGATCGCTTCGCAGGGCACGGCAACGCCGGGGGAATAGGCCAGCGACAGGTCGCGCTGGGTGGTCATCGGCACCGTGGCCTTGATCTCGAACTTGCCCGGGGTCGGTTCGAGGTGGAAGGCGAGCGCCTCTTCCGCGGTGACTTTGGTCTTGGTCATGTTTTCTTTCTCCGGATGCCTTGGGGGCCTCTTAACTCAAGGGGGGCCATCTCTCAACCAAAAGCACTTTCGCCTTTCGCCCCCGGATCGGGTTTTGCTAAGTCTTGGGGCCAGACCAGGGGGGTTCGACACGTGAACGCAGCCAAGCCAGCCGTCACGCCGATGATGGCGCAATACCTCGAGATCAAGGCCGAGCACCCGGATGCGCTGCTGTTCTACCGCATGGGCGATTTCTACGAGATGTTCTTTGACGACGCGGTGGCGGCGGCTGGGGCGCTGGACATCGCGCTGACCAAGCGCGGCAAGCACGGCGGCGAGGAAATCCCAATGTGCGGGGTGCCGCATCATGCCGCCGAAGGCTATTTCCTGACCCTGATCCGCAAGGGGTTCCGGGTCGCGGTCTGCGAACAGATGGAAAGCCCGGCCGAGGCCAAGAAACGCGGCTACAAGGCGGTGGTGCGGCGCGAGGTGGTGCGGCTGGTGACCCCCGGCACCCTGACCGAGGATTCGCTCCTGGATGCGCGGCGGCACAATTTTCTGGCGGCTTTTGCGCAGGTTAGGGACGAGGCGGCGCTGGCATGGGCGGATATTTCCACCGGCGCGCTGCATGTGATGCCGTTGGCGGCCGTGCGATTGGGGCCCGAGCTGGCGCGGCTGGCACCCTCGGAACTGCTGGTGGCCGAGGGCGCCGAGACCGTGCTTGACGAGGTGGCGCGCGACATGGGCGTGCCGATGACGCCGCTGTCGCGCGGAGCCTTCGATTCAAGCGCTGCCGAAAAGCGCGTTGCGGGGCTGTTCAAGACCAACTCGCTGGCCGCTTTTGGCAATTTCACCCGGCCCGAGGTCGGCGCTTTGGGCGCCATCGTCGATTATCTGGAGCTGACCCAGAAGGGAAAACTGCCCCTGCTGCGCCCGCCCCAGCGCGAGGCGACGGCGGCGGTGATGCAGATCGACGCCGCGACCCGGCGCAATCTCGAGCTGACGACGGCGCTGGCGGGGGGGCGGGCGGGCTCGCTTCTCGCGACGATTGACCGCACGCTGACCGCCGGGGGCGCGCGGCTTCTGGAGCGCCGCCTGTCGTCGCCCTCGCTGCATGTGCAGAGGGTGACCGAGCGGTTGGATGCGGTGAGCTATTTCTTTGCCGAGAGCCGAGTCGCCGACAGGGTGCGCGCGGCCCTGCGCAGGGTGCCCGACATCGACCGCGCCCTGTCGCGCCTTTCGCTGGATCGCGGCGGGCCGCGCGACCTGGCGGCGATCCGCAATGCGCTGGGTCAGGCGCTGGATCTGGCCGGCGCGGATTACGCCGGGGGGTTGCCGGCGGCCCTGAACGAGGCGCGCGAGGCGCTGGGCGGGCATGATGCCCTGCTTGACCTCTTGGATCAGGCCCTTGTGGCCGACCCGCCCCTGCTAGTGCGGGACGGTGGTTTCATCGCGCCGGGCCATGACGACGAGCTGGACGAAAGCCGCCGGCTGCGCGACGAGGGGCGCAGCGTGATCGCCGGCATGCAGGCGCGATATGTCGAGATCACCGGCATCCAATCGCTGAAGATCAAGCACAACAACGTGCTGGGCTATTTCGTTGAGACCACGGCAAAACATGCTGACGCGATGATGTCGCCGCCTCTGTCCGAGACTTTCATTCACCGCCAGACCACCGCCAATCAGCTGCGCTTTACCACCGTCGAGCTGAGCGAGATGGAAACCAAGATCCTGAACGCCGGCAATCGGGCGCTGGAGATCGAAAAGCGTCTCTATGACAGCCTGAAAACCGCCATTCTGGCGCGGTCGGCCGAGCTGGCGCAGACCGCGCGCGGCCTGGCCGAGATGGATCTGGCGGCGGCGCTGGCGCTCCTGGCACAGGAGGAAGACTGGTGCCGGCCCGAGGTCAACGACAGCCGGGATTTCGACATCGAGGGCGGGCGCCATCCGGTGGTCGAGGCGGCGCTGCGCAAATCCGGCGAGCCGTTCATCGCCAATGACTGCGATCTTTCCGGTGGCGGCGCGGCCAGTATATGGTTGCTGACCGGCCCCAACATGGCCGGTAAATCGACTTTCCTGCGGCAGAACGCGCTGATCGCGCTCTTGGCGCAGATGGGCAGTTTCGTGCCCGCCACACGCGCCCGGATCGGGCTGATCAGCCAGCTGTTCAGCCGTGTCGGTGCCTCGGATGACCTTGCGCGGGGGCGCTCGACCTTCATGGTCGAGATGGTGGAAACCGCCGCCATCCTCAATCAGGCCGACGACCGGG
>NZ_JBFJVE010000042.1:0-16887 GCF_041624275.1 Shimia sp. | reverse complement strand
TCATATCGGCTTCGGGGGAAGCTTCGGGCGCTGCGGCAAAGGCGCCGCTGTCGCTGACCGCCGGGGCGGCAGGCTGCGCCGGATTCGAGGTGATCGACCCCTCGTGCGCGGGTTCCGGTGCGGGTTCCGGCGCGGGTTCTGGTGCGGGTTCTGGCGCGGGTTCTGGTGCGGGTTCTGGCGCCGCGTCTGCGGTGGCCTGCGGCGTCGCCGCAGGGGCTTCGGGCGCATCCGGTGTGCCGGTCATGGCCGCGCCGTCGGCATCCATCGTGGCCATCGTGCCGAGGGCATCCCCCGCGCTCGGCGGCGGCATGGCGGCGGCGGCCGTTTCCGCCGCCGGCTGCGGCGCCGGGGCGGTGTCGGCCAGCGGCGCGGCATCATCCGGGGCCTGTTCGGCGACCCGGGTGCCGCTGCTTTCGCCAAGCGCGGCGTCGGCTTCCGAGGTTGCGCCGATATCGCCGCTGCCTTCCTCGACCGATCCGGTGGTGGCCTCGGCCGCGCTCATCTGCGGCACCACCGTCGCCGGCAGCGGCGCCAGCAGCGACGCGAACCCGGCCACGATCGCAGCCATCACCGCGCCCCAGAAAATCCCGGAAATAAACCCACGCAACATCCGCCTTGCCCCTTTGTTCGTCGCTGTCCCCGATTGCCGGCGCAGCATGCAATTCCTCGGGACTTCCTGCCCGCGCCCCCTTGACCCTGCGTGCCAAGCCTGAACATGTATACCGCGACCACGGGCGGGGTCTCCACCCTGTTTCTCACCTTTGGACGAAGAAGTGCAAAATGCTGCTCCTGATCGATAATTACGACAGTTTCACCTATAACCTGGTGCATTACCTGGGCGAACTGGGCGCCGATGTCAGTGTCTGGCGCAACGACGCGCTGACGGTGCAGGACGCGATGGGCATGAAGCCGGACGGGATCCTGTTGTCGCCCGGTCCCTGCGACCCAGATCAGGCCGGCATCTGCCTTGCGCTGACCGAGGCCGCCGCCGAGACCAAGACGCCGCTGATGGGCGTGTGCCTTGGCCACCAGACCATCGGCCAGGCCTTTGGCGGCAAGGTGGTGCGCTGCCACGAGATCGTGCACGGCAAGATGGGGCTGATGCACCACAGCGGCAAGGGTGTCTTTGCCGGCCTGCCGACACCGTTTGAGGCGACGCGCTATCATTCGCTGGTGGTCGAGCGCGACAGCCTGCCCGACTGTCTCGAGATCACCGCCGCGCTCGAGGACGGCACGATCATGGGGCTCCAGCACCGCGAGCTGCCGATCCAGGGGGTGCAGTTCCACCCCGAATCCATCGCCTCGGAACATGGCCATGCGCTGCTGAGGAACTTCATCGACATGATGCCCGGACGCGAAGGAGAAGCAGCATGAGCGATGCCATCAAACCCCTGATCGGCGCCGCCGCCGACCGCCCGCTGAGCCGCGAAGAGGCCGAGGCCGCCTTTCAGATCCTGTTCGAGGGCGAGGCCACGCCAAGCCAGATCGGCGGCCTGCTGATGGCGCTGCGCACCCGTGGCGAGACGGTGGACGAATTCGCCGCCGCCGCCGCCGTGATGCGCGCCAAATGCAAGCCCGTGACCGCGCCCGAGGGCGCCATGGACATCGTCGGCACCGGCGGCGACGGCAAGGGCACGCTCAATATCTCCACCGCCACCGCCTTCGTCGTCGCCGGCGCCGGGGTGCCGGTGGCCAAGCACGGCAACCGCAACCTGTCGTCGAAATCCGGCGCCGCGGACGCCCTTGGCCAGATGGGGATCGACGTCATGGTCGGCCCCGAGGTGGTCGAACGGGCGCTGGCGACCTGTGGCATCGCCTTCATGATGGCGCCGATGCACCACCCGGCGATCGCCCATGTGATGCCGACCCGGCAAGAGCTGGGCACCCGCACCATCTTCAACATTCTCGGGCCCTTGACCAACCCGGCCGGGGTCAAACGCCAGCTGACCGGCGCCTTCAGCCGCGATCTGATCCGCCCCATGGCAGAGACCCTCGGCGCTCTGGGCAGCGAACGGGCCTGGCTGGTGCATGGCTCGGACGGCACCGACGAGCTGGCGATTTCCGGCATCAGCTGGGTCGCGGCGCTGGAAAGCGACGGTTCGGTCCGGGAGGTCGAGCTGCACCCCGAGGATGCCGGCCTGCCGCTGCATGCTTTCGAGGACATCCTCGGCGGCACCCCCGAGGAAAACGGCGCCGCCTTCCGCGCCCTGCTCGACGGGGCGCAAAACGCCTATCGCGACGCGGTGCTGCTGAATGCGGCGGCGGCGCTGGTGGTGGCCGAGGCCGCCGCCGACCTGCGCCAGGGCGTCGAGATGGCGCGCGAGAGCATCGACAGCGGCGCCGCGCGCGACAAGGTGCAGGCGCTGGCCCGGATCACCTCGGCGGCCTGAGCCGTGGTCTACGCGCCCGATCTTGCCGCGCTCAAGGACTGGGCCGGCCTGCCCTTTTTCAACCAGAGCTATGCATCGGTGCTGGCGCGGCTGGCAGAAGAGACGCGACCGGTCTTTCCACCGCCGGAACTGACCTTTGCAGCCCTGCGCGCCTGCCCGCCCGAGGCGGTCAGGGTGGTGATCCTCGGACAGGATCCTTATCACACGCCGGGCAAGGCCGACGGGCTGGCCTTTTCGATCCCCCAGGGCTTTGGCGGGCGGCTGGATTCGCTGGGAAACATCCTCAAGGAACTGCATGACGACCTCGGCATCGCGCGCCGGCGCACCGACCTGTCGGACTGGGCGGCGCAGGGCGTCTTGCTGCTGAACACCGTGCTGACCGTGCCCGAAGGCAAGGCCAAGGGCCACGCCGGGATCGGCTGGGAGCCCCTGGTGCGTGATATACTCGCGCATCTGTCGGACCGGCCGCGCGCCTTCGTGCTGTGGGGCAAGGATGCCCGCGACCGCGCCCCCGGCCTGCGCGCCGCCGGCCATCACGTGATCGAAAGCGCCCACCCCTCGCCTCTTTCGGCCTATCGCGGCTTTTTCGGATCGAAACCGTTTTCTTCCGTCAACGAGTGGCTTATTCACAATCAACACGATCCCATCGATTGGACCTAGACCCATGACCACGACCGTTCTCGACAAGATCAAGGCCTATAAGCTCGAAGAGGTGGCCGCCGACAAGCAGGCCGTGCCGCTGTCCGAGATCGAGGCCCGCGCCCGCGACGCCGACCCGGTGCGCGGCTTTGCCAAGGCGCTGCGGGCAAAATCACGGCAGGGCTACGGGCTGATCGCCGAGGTCAAGAAGGCCTCGCCCTCCAAGGGGCTGATCCGCGCCGATTTCGACCCGCCGGCGCTCGCCCGGGCCTACGAGGCCGGCGGTGCGGCCTGCCTGTCGGTGCTGACCGACACCCCCAGCTTTCAGGGCGCCAAGGAATTTCTGGTCGCAGCACGCGGCGCCACCTCGCTGCCCGCCCTGCGCAAGGATTTCATGTATGACACCTATCAGGTGGCCGAGGCGCGGGCGCTGGGCGCCGACTGCATCCTGATCATCATGGCCTCGGTCAGCGATGCGCAGGCGCAGGAGCTGGAAGACGCCGCCTTCGGCTGGGGCATGGACGTGCTGATCGAAGTGCATGACGCCGAGGAACTGGAGCGCGCCACGCTGCTGAAATCGCCGCTGATGGGCATCAACAACCGCAACCTCAAGACCTTCGAGACCACGCTCGACACCACCCGCACCCTGTCCAAACTTGTGCCCGCCGACCGCATGCTGGTCTCGGAAAGCGGCCTCAATACGCCGCAGGATCTGGCCGACATGGCCCGCTATGGCGCCCGCTGCTTCCTCATCGGCGAAAGCCTGATGCGTCAGGAGGACGTCGAGGCCGCCACCCGCGCGCTGCTGGCCAACCCCTTGACGGCAGGAGGGTTCTGATGGCCGATCATGCCTCGGGCCTGACCCATTTCGACGGCAAGGGCGATGCCCATATGGTCGATGTCTCGGACAAGGAATTCACCTCGCGCGTGGCCGTCGCCGAAGGCTGGGTGCGCATGGCACAGGCGACCCATGACATCATCGCCGAGGGCCGCGCCAAGAAGGGCGACGTGCTGGGCGTGGCGCGTCTGGCCGGGATCATGGGCGCCAAGCAATGCGCCAGCCTGATCCCGCTCTGCCACCCGCTGCCGATCACCAAGGTGGCGGTGGAACTGACCACCGACGCCACCCTGCCCGGTGTGCGGATCGAGGCCACGGTCAAGACCACCGGCCAGACCGGCGTCGAGATGGAGGCGCTGACGGCGGTCAATGTGGCGGCGCTGACGGTCTATGACATGTCCAAGGCGGTGGATAAGGCGATGGAGATCGGCGGCATCCGCGTGATCCTGAAAGATGGTGGAAAATCAGGGAGATACGAGGCGAAATGATCACCGTTTCCGAAGCGCTCGGGCATCTGTTTGCGCTGGCCGCCCCGCTCGAGACCGAAACCGTGCCCCTGTCGCAGGCCAATGGCCGGGTGCTGGCGCGCAGCGTCAAGGCCAACCGCAACCAGCCGCCCTTTGACGGCTCGGCCATGGATGGCTATGCGGTGATCGCCGACGAGGTGACACCGGGCGCGACCTTCGAGGTCATCGGCGAGGCTGCCGCCGGCCATGGCTTTGACGGCGCCCTGAGCCCCGGCAAGGCGGTGCGCATCTTCACCGGCGCGCCGGTGCCCGAGGGCGCAACCCGCGTCGTCATCCAGGAGGACGTGAGCCGTGACGGCGACCGGATCACCCTTGGTGACACCATCGACAGGGGCTTCCATATCCGCCCCGCCGGCGCCGATTTCACCGAGGGGCAGGATTTCACCGCCCCGCGCCTGCTGCGCCCTTCGGACATTGCCCTGTTGGCGGCGATGAACATCGCCGAGGTGCCGGTCACCCGCCGCCCCCGTGTCGCCATCATGTCCACCGGCGACGAGCTGGTGATGCCGGGCGAGACGCCGGGCCCGGATCAGATCATCGCCTCGAACAGTTTTGGCCTGCAGGCCATGCTGCGCGACCTTGGCGCCGAGGCGCGGCTGTTGCCGATCGCCCGTGACACCCGGCAATCGCTGGAGACCGCCTTTTCGCTGACCGAAGACGCCGATCTGGTGCTGACCATCGGCGGCGCCTCGGTGGGCGATCACGATCTGGTCGGCGAGGTCGCCGCCGATCTGGGCATGGAGCGCAGCTTCTACAAGATCCTGATGCGCCCCGGAAAACCGCTGATGGCCGGACGGCTGGCCAGCGGCGCGATGATGATGGGCCTGCCCGGCAACCCGGTTTCCGCGATGGTCTGCGGCCATGTCTTCGTCACCCCGGTGATCCGCGCCATGCTGGGCCTCGGCGTCGCCCCGGCCCCCGAAAGCAGCGCCACATTGGCCGCCCCGGTCGGGGCCAACGGTCCGCGCCTGCATTTCATGCGCGCCCATGTCGCCAACGGCCGGATCACCATCTATGACAATCAGGACAGCTCGCTTCTGACCGTGCTTTCGAATGCCAATGCGCTGGCCATCCGCCCGCCGAACGATGCTGCACGCAGCGCCGGCGAGACTCTGTCCTACCTGCCGATCTGAGCCGCGCCTCGCGGGTTTGTTCCCGGCCTGTTCCCGTTTTTCTTGACACAAAACGGGAACAGGCCTAGAACAAAAGAAAACAGTCGTCGGAGGCCCGCAGATGCTGACCAAGAAACAACTGGACCTGCTCGAGTTCATCCACAAGCGGTTGCAGCGCGACGGCGTGCCGCCCAGTTTCGACGAGATGAAGGATGCGCTGGAGCTGCGCTCCAAGTCCGGGATCCACCGGCTGATCACCGCTTTGGAAGAGCGCGGATTCATCCGCCGGCTGGCACATCGCGCCCGCGCGATCGAGATCGTCAAACTGCCCGAATCGCTTGGCGGAACCCCCAGCGCGCCAACCGGCGGCTTTGAACCCCGGGTGATCGCCGGGCCGCATCCGTCGCCGACCCAGCCGGCCAATATCACCCGCGACGAGGTGATCCTGCATGCCCGCGAACTGCCGGTGATGGGCAAGATCGCCGCCGGGGTGCCGATCGAGGCGATCAGCCATGTCGACCACCATGTCGCGGTGCCCGGCGCCATGCTGCGCAACTCGGGCAGCCACTATGCGCTCGAGGTCAAGGGCGATTCGATGATCGACGCCGGCATCAACGACGGCGACGTGGTCATCATCCGCGAGACCACGACCGCCGACAACGGCGATATCGTGGTGGCGCTGGTCGAGGATCAGGAGGCGACGCTGAAACGCTTTCACCACAACGGCAGCTCGATCGCGCTCGAGGCCGCCAACCCGGCCTATGAAACCCGCGTCTACCCCGAGGACAAGGTCAAGGTGCAGGGCTGTCTTGTCGGCCTGATCCGCACCTACTGATCCGCATCTGCCGGCCCGCGTCTAGCGATCCGCGCCGCCGCGGTTCCACAGCCGCTGCCCGGTGACCTGGCGGGCGGTCCGTATCCGAGGCCCGCTGCCTGTTCCGGTGACGGCGATGGCCCCGGTGGCGCGCAGCGCATCCGGTGTCAGCACGCGGCAGCGCAGCGCGGCCGCCACCGCATGGGTGAAGACCGCGATGTCGCCGGCATCGCAGGCGGCAAAGCTTTGCGCCGCCGCCTTGCCCTGAACATGAAACAGCCGCTGCCCGGCGATCTCGGCGACAAAGATCTTTCCCGGCATCGACAGCCGCGCCGCCGCCTGTTCCTGCCCGGCGGCGTCGCCGTCATTCTCGAGCCAGATCCGCGCCACGAAACCCTGCCCGCGCGCCTTGCTCAGCGCCCGGCCCTCGGCGGTCATCACCCCGACCAGCCCGCCGCTGTCGGCGATCAGCACCTCGGGCCGCCGCGCCGTGCTCCACAGCAGCAGGGCACAGAGCACCGGCACCATGCCGATCCGCCGCAGCCGCCCCTGCCACAGGATCAGCCAGAGCATCCCCAGCGACAGCAGCGGCAGCACCGCCAGCGGCGGCGCCGGGACGAATCCGCGCGCGCCGGGACGCGCGGCAAAGAAATGCGCCACGCCAAGTATCCACTCCAGCCCCGCCCCCATCAGCCACAGCCCGATCCAGTCCAGCCCCAGCGGCGCCAGACACAGCGCCAGCACCGCCGAGGGCACCACCACCAGCCCCATCACCGGCACCGCCAGCAGGTTGGCCGGCAGGCCGTAATGGGCGATCACGTTGAAATGCGCCGCCCCGAAGGGCGCCGTCGCCAGCCCGGCCACCAGCGATGACACCACCACCGCCAGCACCGGCGCCGCCCATCGCGGCAGCCGCCACCAGGCGCCGTCGCGCAGGCCGTTGAACACCGCCACCAGCGCCGTGGTGGCGGCAAAGGACATCTGGAACCCCGGTCCGAGCAGGGATTCGGGCGCCAGCAGCAGCACGATCAGCGCCGCCAGCGCCACCGAGCGCAGGCTGAAGGCCCGGCGGTCCAGCAGCACCGCGACCAGCGCCACCGCCGCCATCACGAAGGCGCGCTGGGTGGCGACGTTGCCCCCCGACAGCACCAGATAGGCGGCGGCGGCGGCCAGCGCCAGCAGCGCCGCCGGTTTCTTGCTCTGGACCCGCAGCGCCAGCGGCGGACAAAGCGCCATCCCGAGACGGGCGGCGGCAAAGACGAAGCCCGCCAGAAGCCCCAGATGCAGCCCGCTGATCGCCAGCAGATGGGCCAGGTTCGAGGCCCGCAGCGCCGCCACCGTCTCGGCGCGAATGCCGCTGCGATCCCCTGTCGAGACCGCCGCCGCGACCCCGCCGACGGCGCCGCCAAGGGTGCTGCGGATGTGCCGCGACAGCGCCATGCGCAGGGCAAACAGCCCGGGCCGGCCCTCGGGCGGGGCCAGCGCCAGCACCGGCACCCGGCTGTAGCCGATGGCGCCGATGCCGGAAAACCAGGCGTGGCGGCGAAAGTCGAAACCGCCCGGTTCGGCCGGCCCCGCCGGCGGCGACAGATGGGCGGTGGCGATCACCCGCTGACCGGGGCGCGGCACCAGCACCGGCGTCTTGGCGTGCAGCGCGATACGCACCCGGCGCGGGGTGCGTTCGGGCGCCACGTCCTGCAACACCACATCGGCCAGGGTCAGCCGCAGCCGGTCCGAGGCCGAGCGGTCGATGGCGACAATGGTGCCCTCGACAGCGCCGTAAAAGCGGAACCCCAGCACCGGCGCCGCCACCGAGCGCGCCCGCCAACCGGCCAGCGCCACCCCGAGCAGCACCAGCCCCAGCATCACCGCCATCGGCGCCGTGCCCTCGCCAAGCCGGCGCGCCAGCAGGAACAGCCCCGCCCCGGCCAGCACCAGCGCCGCCAGATGGCCGGTTGCGGGCTCGATCGGCAGCAGGAAATAGCCCCCGACCCCGACCCCGAGACAGACCGGCACCCATGGCAGCAAATGCCCCCTCTGGCCCTCGAGGGCCCCGGAGATCCGGCCGATACCGCGCAAGCCTTGTCCTCGTTCAGGCAGGTCGTTAGACAGACGCCAACGCTAGTCCTCCCATGGTTACCGAAAGGTTAAGACCGTCATGACAGATCAGGTCGTCACCCGTTTTGCACCCTCGCCCACCGGCTTTCTCCACATCGGCGGCGCCCGCACGGCGCTGTTCAACTGGCTTTATGCCCGGGGCCGCGGCGGCAAGTTCCTGCTGCGCATCGAGGACACCGACCGCGAACGCTCGACCCCCGAGGCCACCGAGGCCATCCTCAAGGGGCTGGCCTGGCTGGGGCTCGATCACGACGGCGAGGTGGTGAGCCAGTTCGCGGGCGCGGCGCGCCACGCCGAGGTGGCGCATCAGCTGCTGGCCGAGGGCAAGGCCTATAAATGTTTCGCCACCCAGGACGAGATCGCCGCCTTTCGCGAAGCCGCCCGCGCCGAGGGCCGTTCGACGCTTTACCGCTCGCCCTGGCGCGACGCCGAGGCCGCGACCCACCCCGACGCCCCCTTCGTGATCCGCATCAAGGCGCCGCAGGAGGGCAGCACCGTGATCCGCGACCGGGTGCAGGGCGACGTGACCATCAGGAACGACCAGCTCGACGACATGATCCTGCTGCGCTCGGACGGGACACCGGTCTACATGCTGGCGGTGGTGGTCGACGATCACGACATGGGCGTCACCCATGTCATTCGCGGCGACGACCACCTCAACAACGCCGCCCGCCAGATGATGATCTACGAGGCCATGGGCTGGCCGGTGCCGGTCTGGGCCCATATTCCGCTGATCCACGGGGCCGACGGCAAGAAACTGTCCAAACGCCACGGCGCGCTGGGGGCCGAGGAATACCAGAAAATGGGCTATCCGGCCGCCGGGATGCGCAATTACCTGGCCCGGCTGGGCTGGAGCCACGGCGACGACGAGTTCTTTACCGACGCCCAGGCGCGGGAGTGGTTCGACCTTGGCGGCATCGGAAAAAGCCCGGCGCGTTTCGACACCAAGAAGCTGGAAAACCTCTGCGGTCAGCACTTCGCGGTGGCCGACGATGCTGCACTGCTGCAAGAATTGCAGAATTACCTGGCGGCAACCGGCGCCCCGGCCCTCAGCGACGAAAAGTCATCCCTGGTGTCATCGGCGATGTACTGCCTCAAGGATCGCGCCAAGACATTTCCGCAACTGATTGAAAAAGCTGGGTTTGCCCTGGCAGATCGCCCCATAGTTCCGGATGAGAAATCGGCCAGGAACCTCGATACGGTATCCCGTTGTATACTGAAGGAATTGACGCCGCACCTGCAAGATGCTAGCTGGACGCGAGACGAATTGGAGGCTGTTGCAGGCCGGTTTGCCGAGGCACGGGAAATCAAGTTCGGCAAGATGGCCGGCCCCCTGCGGGCGGCCCTGGCCGGACAGGCTGTGACACCCAGCGTGTTCGATATGATGCTGGTTCTCGGGCGCGATGAGACCCTCGCCCGGCTGCAGGAGGCATCAGCTGAAAACGCCGGCGGCGCAGAGGGGTAACCGCTGCGCCACCGGCCGAGAAACCGCCCCTCCGGTCCGCGAACCGAGGTCCGCGCACTGGGGCATGATGGGGCATGAGATGAAGGGAAGATGTATGTCTGACTCACAAAAAACCGCAACCTTGACGATTGACGACAAGTCCTACGAACTGCCGATCTATTCGCCGACCGCCGGACCAGACGTGCTGGACATCCGCAAGCTTTACGGCCAGGCCGGAGTCTTCACCTACGACCCGGGTTTCACCTCGACCGCGTCCTGCGATTCGACCATCACCTTCATCGACGGCGAAAAGGGTGTCCTGCTGCATCGCGGCTATCCGATCGACCAGCTGGCCGGCAAATCGCATTACCTCGAGGTCTGCTACCTCTTGCTCTACGGCTATCTGCCCTCGGCGGCCGAGCTGGATGAGTTCGAAACCACGATCACGCGCCACACCATGGTGCACGAGCAGATGATCAACTTTTTCCGTGGTTTCCGCCGCGACGCCCACCCGATGGCGATCATCGTCGGCGTCATCGGTGCCATGTCGGCCTTCTACCATGATTCCACCGACATCAACGATCCGCGCCAGCGCGAAGTGGCCTCGCACCGCCTGATCGCCAAGGTGCCGACCATCGCCGCGATGGCCTATAAATACACCATCGGTCAGCCCTTTATCTATCCGCGCAACGATCTCGACTATGCGTCGAACTTCCTGCGCATGTGCTTTGCGGTGCCGGCCGAAGACTACGAGGTGAACCCGATCCTGAGCCGCGCCATGGACCGGATCTTCACCCTGCACGCCGACCACGAGCAGAACGCCTCGACCTCGACCGTGCGTCTGGCCTCGTCCTCGGGCGCCAACCCCTTTGCCTGCATCGCCGCCGGTGTCGCCTGTCTCTGGGGCCCGGCCCACGGCGGCGCCAACCAGGCCTGCCTGGAGATGCTGAAGGAAATCGGCTCGCCGGAAAACATCCCCGAGTATATCGCCCGCGCCAAGGACAAGGACGACCCGTTCCGCCTGATGGGCTTTGGCCACCGGGTCTACAAGAACCACGACCCGCGCGCCACGGTGATGAAACAGTCGGCCGACGAGGTGCTGGACCTCTTGGGCGTCGAAGACAACCCGATCCTGGCCACCGCCAAGGCGCTGGAAGCGGCGGCGCTGGCCGATCCCTATTTCGCCGAGAAGAAACTGTTCCCGAACGTCGACTTCTATTCGGGCATCATCCTCGAGGCGATGGGCTTCCCGACCTCGATGTTCACCCCGATCTTCGCGCTGTCGCGCACCGTCGGCTGGATCTCGCAGTGGAAAGAGCAGTTCTCGGATCCGGCCCACAAGATCGGCCGCCCGCGTCAGCTGTACCAGGGCGAGACCGAGCGCAACTACGTCAATATCGAGGACCGCTGATCCGCGATTTCGCGGCCCCGCATGTCGATTTGGACGCGCCCGGAAACGGGCGCGTCTTTTTGTTGCCCGTCCCGCAGCAGTTCCGCCCGGGGCGTGGCACTGTTGCAGAGAAATGAACAATCAGTTGATTTAATTGACATTTTTCCTGAATATTAACATCTTGTTAACACATTTCGGGAATTGAGGGTTTTTCAATGCTGATTCTAGCAAGTCTGCTGTCGATCGGGGTCATGGCCTGGGCCTTTGACGCAATTTACACCGACGGCGATGAGGCCGGCGCAGAGGCCGACACCATCGAGATCGACCAGGGCGACAACGATCTGGTGATGGGCACCGAAGGCGACGACGCGGTCGACACCGGCGCCGGCGAAGACGTGGTCTTCGGCGACGAGGGCAACGACACGATCTATGGCGGCACCGAGGGCGATCTGCTGCTTGGTGGCTCGGACGACGACCTTCTACAGGGCGCCCAGGGCGACGACGTGCTGGTCGGCGGCGACGGCGTGGACACGCTGATCGGCAACAGCGGCAACGACTATATCGACGGTTCGTCGACCATGGATGTCGATGCGCTGGTGGCCTCGCTTGCCACGGCGCAGACTTCGGCCGATCTGGATTTCGTTTTCGACGTCAGCTCTCTGGATACCGATGACGGCGACGTCATCGAAGGGCGCGGTGGAAACGACGCGCTGATCATGGGCAGCGCGGATTCGGTTTCGGGCGGCGACGGGCTGGACGAATTTGCCGCCGGCCAGTGGATCCGCCCCGGAGAGCCGGCCATCGTCGAGGATTACACCGCCGGCGACGACATCATCACCTATACTTTCGAGGGCGCGACCCCGCCGACCCTGACCACCAGCCTCGACGGCGCGACCGGCGATGTCACGGTCTTTGCCGACGGCCAGGAGGTGATCGTCGTTCTCGGGGCCGGTGCCGCCTTTGACGAGAACGACATCCTCTTGTTGCAATACGCCTGAGCCGGAGACCGCGGATCAGCGCCCCTCGAAAGCCGCGGGGCGCTTTTCCAGAAAGGCCACCACGCCTTCCTGAAGATCGCGCGACTTGCCGCATTTGCCCTGCAAGCGGGCCTCGAGGGTCAGCTGCTGTTCAAGGTCGTTCCCGGGCGAGGCCTGAAGCGCCGCCTTGATATAGCCATAGGCCAGCGTCGGCCCGTTCGCCAGGTGGCGCGCCCGATCCCGCCAATGGGCCTCGAAGTCATCGTCGGCGACCGCTTCCCAGATCATGCCCCAGCTCTCGGCGGTGCGGGCGTCGATCCTGTCGGCGAAAAGCGCCGTCCCCATCGCCCGTGCCCGCCCCACAAGGCGCGGCAGCATATAGGTGCCGCCGGCGTCGGGCAGCAGGCCGATGCGCGCAAAGGCCTGCATGAAAAAGGCGCTTTCGGCGGCGATCACCACGTCTGCCGCCAGCACAAGATTGGCGCCGGCCCCGGCCGCCGCGCCATTGACGGCGGCGATCACAGGCACCTTGCAGTCGGTGATGGCGCGGATCATCGGCGCGTATTCGTCGCGCAGCGTGCGTTCGAAATCCGTCTGGGCGGCATTGCGGCTGTCGCCAAGGTCCTGCCCCGAACAAAAGGCCCGCCCGGCTCCGGTCAGCACCACCACCCGCGCCACAGAGCCCGCCTCGCGCACCGCATGGGTGATCTCGGCGCGCATCTGCACCGTCAGCGCATTCATGACCTCGGGGCGGTCAAGCGTGATAATGGCCACGCCATCGTCGAGCTGATAGCGGATTGTCTGATAGTCCATGCGCCTCTCCTGCGGGTGTGTCGCGGCTCAACCTAAGCGCTGCACCGGCCCCGCAAAAGGGGGACGGCGCGTCATTCCTCGAGGATTTCGTCGAGCCGCGCCTGCTCTTGCGCGCTCAGCCTTGCGTCGCCGGGCTGCGAGGCCGCGGCACGGCCGCGCAGATAGGCCATGGCCAGCACCAGCGCCAAGAGCAGCATCGCCGGCCCGGCGGCCCACAACAGGATGTTGGAGCCCGAGGTGCGCGGCGTCAGCAGCACGTATTCGCCGTAACGGGCCACGATGTAATCGCGGGTTTCGTCATCGCTGTCGCCCGCAACCAGCCTTTCGCGCACCAGAAGCCGCAGCTCGCGCGCCAGGTCGGCGTTGGAATCGTCGATGTTCTCGTTGCGGCAGACCAGGCAGCGCAGGTCCTTGGACAACTCGCGCGCCCGCTGTTCCAGCACCGGGTCGGCAAGAATCTCGTCGGGCTGCACCGCCAGCACCGGCGGCGCCAGCAGCAGCGCCATCAGCACCAGTGCCAAGGCATTTCCTGCCGAGAAGACGGCGCGGACCCTTGCCCCGATGCCTCTGCCCGTTGCACGTTCTCTGCCGCTCATTCCGCCGGTACTCCTGTTGCGGGCGCCTTTCGGGCCCCAGCCGCCACCCGATAGCGCCGGTCGGACAGGCTGAAGAGCCCGCCGAGCGACATCAGCAAGGTGCCCATCCAGATCCAGTTGGTGAAGGGTTTGACATAGGTGCGCATGGTAAAGCCGCCGTCGGCCTGCGGATCGCCGATCACCACATAGACATCACGCAGGAAGCGGTAGTCGATCGCCGCCTCGGTGGTCGGCATGGCGCGCACCGGGTAGACGCGTTTCTCGGGGTGCAGGCTGGCCACGAAACGGCCCGACTTGCGCAGGGTCACATCGGCCATGGTCGACAGGTAGTTGGGCCCCTGCACCTCGTTCACCTCTTCGAGGGTCAGCTCGTAGGCACCGACCATGAAGGGCTCGCCCTTGTAGGCGACGCGGATGTCCTCGAGTTCCCAGGCCATCAGCCCGGCGATGCCGAACATCGTCACGCCAAGTCCGCCGTGGGCCACCGCCTTGCCCCAATCGGCGCGCGGCAGCCGGGCGAGACGCGCCAGACGCTGCGCCGCGCCGCCGCGCCCGCTGCGCCCCAGAAGGTCGGTGATCGAACCGAAGACCAGCCAGGCGCCGAGGAACAGGCCGACCGGGCCCAGAAGGCTGCGCTGGCTCTGCATCGACCAGGCCAGACCGGCCAGCGCCAGCGCCAGCACCAGGGCCGGCACCAGCGACCGCAGGACGCGGCCCAGCTTGGCGCGTTTCCAGGGCAGCATCGCCCCCACCGGCAGCACAAGGCCCAGCAGCACCATGAAGGGGGTGAAGGCCATGTTGAAGAAGGGCGCCCCGACGCTGAGCTTGCGGGTGAAGAACATCTCGGAGACCAGCGGCCAGATGGTGCCGATGAAGACCACGAAACAGGCCACCGCCAGCAGGATGTTGTTGAGCACCAGAACGCTTTCGCGGCTGACCATGCCGAACAGACCCTTGGCCTCCATGACGCGGGCACGGGCGGCGAAGAGAATCAGCGCGCCGCCGACGAAAATCGCCAGGATCGCCAGGATGAAGACACCGCGCTCGGGATCATTGGCGAAGGCATGCACCGAGGTGATGACGCCCGAGCGCACGATGAAGGTGCCGATCAGCGAGAAGCCGAAGGCCAGGATCGCCAGCAGGATGGTCCAGCTTTTCAGCACTTCGCGCTTTTCGACCACGATCGAGGAATGCAGCAGCGCCGCCGCCAGCAGCCAGGGCATGAACGAGGCGTTCTCGACCGGATCCCAGAACCAGAAACCGCCCCAGCCAAGCTCGTAATAGGCCCACCACGACCCCAGCGCGATGCCGAGGGTCAGGAAGATCCAGGCGGCCAGCGTCCAGGGCCGCACCCAGCGCCCCCATGCGGCATCGACCCGCCCCTCGATCAGCGCCGCGACAGCAAAGGAAAAGGCCATCGAAAGCCCGACATAGCCGAGGTAGAGAAACGGCGGGTGGAAAGCCAGCCCCGGATCCTGAAGCATCGGGTTCAGCCCCTCGCCGTCAAACGGCGGCGTGCCGAGGCGCAGGAAGGGGTTCGAGGTGAAGAGGATAAAGCCGAAAAAGGCCACCGCCACCGCCGATTGCACCGCCAGCACCCGGGCCCGCAGCGTCGGCGGCAGGTTGCCGCCAAACCATGCCGCGCAGGCCCCGAACAGGGTCAGGATCAGCACCCAGAGCAGCATCGAGCCCTCGTGGTTGCCCCAGACGCCGCTGACCTTGTAGAGCATCGGCTTCAGCGAATGCGAGTTCAGCACCACCAGCTTCAGCGAGAAATCCGAGACCACGAAGGCATAGGTCAGGGCGACGAAGGAAAAGGCGGTCAGCAGGAACTGGATATTGGCGGCGGGCTCGGCCACGGCCATCCAGCCGGGCCAGCGCTTGTGGGCGCCGACAAGAGGAACGATGGCCTGCACCACGGCGGTACAGGCGGCAAGGATCAGGGCAAAGTGGCCAAGTTCTGTAATCATGGCCCGACATATATTGCGCAGACGCGCCGGGGCCAATGACTTTTGTCAGGTCCGGTCGATCACAATATCGCGTTTTTCCGGTCTGCGTCCGCAATCCTGCCCCCGGGGCGGGCTCATTGCCCCGGCCCAGCCCCCGGCCGCCCCCCCTGCCTTTCTTCCTGACGCGCGTCCTGCCGGCGCCAATCCTCCAGCGCGGCATTGACAGCGTGGCCTTCGGCGCGCGGCGGCAGTTGCTCGAGGCTGCGGATCGTTTCGACCACCTGCGGCACCCGCGCAATACTGGCCGCGATGGACTGTTGAAACTCTTGCCCCTTGGCCTGATGGCGGGCGCCGAAATAAAAGCTCACCACGATCCCGAGAAGCCACCACAGCGGTTCCGGCACCAGCGCGATACCGGCCATGCGGGCGGCAAACCAGACCGGGTCGACCATGGCCGACCCCATCAGCCCCAGGCATGCCAGCGCCATCATCGGGCGCGGCAGGCGGTTCACGGCATCCATCAGCCGGTCAAACAGCCCCCGGCCCGCGGGATAGAACTCGGCGCCATGGGCCGCCATCGCCGCCATCTGGATGTTGCTGCTGCGTTCGGCGCCGGCCTCGGCGTTTTCACGAAACACCCCGACGGTCTCGGCGACCAGGTTGCGCCCGTCGCCGAACACCAGCGAAAACAGCTTGCCGATCAGTCCCATGCCGCGACCCTTTCACGAAACGCCTGTTCGCTCAGGTGATACTGCGGCGACAGGAACTCTTCGGCGCGCTTGATCCAGCCCCCCTTGCCCCCGGCCCGCGTGCGGGCGTATTTGCGCGAGGCCGGGCGGCGATCGGCGAGCCAGAAGTAATAGTTGCGCCGGGCAATGCCATAGGCGTCGGCCAGATGATCGGGTGCTGCCCTGGCCGCTTGTTCACAGGCTGCAATGGTCTTGGGGCCAATCACCCCGTCGTCCGTTAGCGGAAATCCCATGGCGGTCAGCAGCCGCTGCAAAATGCGCACCGCATTGCTGCCCGAGTTCACATACATGTCGAAAACCGAGGCCTGCACCGACTTGGGCAATTTCGCGATTCCCGGCCGTTCGAAGTAATGGGTGATGAAGATGCGCTCGGCCTGAGCCCGGCTGAGCTGCTTGACGTCACGCGCATCGACCGTTCCGTTGCCATCCAGATCCATGCCCAATCGCCGCATGGTATGAACGGTGACCCCGTATTTGGTTGCCCCCCCGGGATCGTCCGGGTCGTTCACATAGCCGCCTTCGTGGGCCACG
>NZ_JBFJVE010000041.1:0-17240 GCF_041624275.1 Shimia sp. | reverse complement strand
CATCGCTGCCAGCCTGGATCCGGGCCAAGGGATCACGCCGAAAGGCAAAAGCGCGGTTGTAGCTCAGTTGGTTAGAGTACCGGCCTGTCACGCCGGGGGTCGCGGGTTCGAGCCCCGTCAACCGCGCCACTTTCTTTTCATCGACAAGAAGATCGACAAGACGATAGCTGGCAGCGCCCCGTCCCGGGCGGCTTTCGCGCGGGCGTTTTCGGGCTTTGGCGGCCTGTCTTGCTGCGCCGCCAGAGCCGTTTTCTGTGGGGCTTACCCGGTCAGCGCATCGAGGATACGGGCCCAGGAACGAATGCCCTTGTGAAAGCTTTCAAGGTCGTATTTCTCGTTCGGCGAATGGATCTGGTCGTCATCCTTGGCAAAGCCGATCAGCATCGCGTCGACGCCGAGAATATCCTTGAAATAGCCGGCGATCGGGATCGAGCCGCCGCAGCCGGCATAGGCCGCGGGCTGTGGCCATTCATCGGAAAGCGCCTTGCGCGCCTTTTCGAACGCCGGGTTCCCGGTCGACATCTGCGAGGCGGGAGAGCCCTTTTCGCTGCGGTAGGTCACGCTGAACCCCTCGGGCAGATTGCTTTCGAGATAGCTGCGGAAGGCTTTGCGGATCCGGTCCGGATCCTGCTGGCCGACCAGCCGGAACGACAGTTTGGCCGAGGCCTGGCTGGGCAGGACGGTCTTGAACCCGTCGCCGGTATAGCCGCCCCAGATGCCATTCACGTCGCAGGTCGGGCGCGACCAGATCTGTTCCAGCGGGCTGCGGTCCTGTTCGCCGGCCGCCGCCTTCAGGCCGACATCGCCGAGAAAGCGCGCATGGTCGAAATTCAGCCCCTGCCACTGGTCGCGGATCTCGTCGGGCAGTTCTGGCACATCGTCATAGAAGCCGGGCAGGGTGACGGCGCCGTTGTCGTCATGCAGCCCGGCCAGAATTCGCGTCAGCACCCGGATCGGGTTCATGGCGATGCCGCCGTACATGCCCGAATGCAGATCGCGGTCGGGGCCGGTGATGGTGAAATCCTCGCCCAGCAGGCCGCGCAGCTGGGTGATGATCGCCGGCACCCGGCTTTCGAACAGGCCGGTATCGCAGATCAGGGCGATGTCGCTTCTGAGTTCGTCGGCATTGTCGCGCATGAAGGGCACCAGCGAGGGCGAGCCCGATTCCTCTTCGCCTTCGAAAAAGAAGGTGATCCGGCAGGGCAGGGCGCCATGTTCCGCTTTCCAGGCGCGGCAGGCCTCGACAAAGGTCATCAGCTGGCCCTTGTCGTCCGAGGCGCCGCGCGCCCGGATCACCCGGCCGGCCCCCGTGTCCTCGAGGGCCGCATCGAAGGGATCGCGATCCCACAGCTCGACGGGATCGACGGGCTGCACGTCGTAATGGCCATAGAACAGCAGATGCGGCCCGTCGCCCTCGACATGGCCGACGACCATCGGATGGCCGGGGGTGGGGCGTTTTTGCGCTTTGACGCCAAGGCTTTGCAGATCATCGACCAGCCAGTCGGCGGCCCGCTCGCAGTCGGCCTTGTAGGCCGGATCGGTCGAAATCGAGGGGATTCTCAATAGCGCGATCAGCCGCTCGGTGGCGGCATCAAGGTCGGCGTCGATGCGCGCCAATACGTTGTCGAGAGACATGCGGTACTCTTCCGTTGATTCAAGAGGGTTGTGAATTTGTCGGGCCAAGCCTAGCAGCCCGTGATATGCTGTCCAGACGCTTGACCTCGGTCAAGGAGTGGCGGGCGGCAATATGTAACTTGTGTGCCAAAGGTGCGCGTTTTATATCCATTCATGTTTTGAAGGATTACGAGCCGGAAACGCGCATCCTCTCGGCTCGTGATTGGACTGCGGAGGAATTCCAGTGGACTACAATGCTCAGCTAGATGCAGCCATCCAGCGATTGCACGACGAGGGCCGGTACCGGACCTTCATCGACATCGAACGCGAGCAGGGCAATTTCCCGCATGCCGTCTGGAACAAGCCCGACGGCACCAAACAGCCGGTCACCGTCTGGTGCGGCAACGACTATCTCGGCATGGGCCAGCATCCGGTGGTGATGAGCGCCATGCACGAAGCCATCGAGGCCACCGGCGCCGGCTCGGGCGGCACCCGCAACATCTCGGGCACCACCGCCTATCACAAGCGGCTCGAGGCCGAACTGGCCGACCTGCACGGCAAGGAAAGCGCGCTGCTCTTCACCTCGGCCTATATCGCCAATGACGCCACGCTTTCGACCCTGCCGAAGCTTTTCCCGGGGCTGATCATCTATTCGGATGAGCTGAACCACGCCTCGATGATCGAGGGTGTGCGCCGCAACGGCGGTGCCAAGCGCGTCTTCCGTCATAACGACGTGGCCCACCTGCGCGAGCTGCTCGAGGCCGACGATCCGGCGACGCCCAAGCTGATCGCCTTTGAATCGGTCTATTCGATGGACGGCGATTTCGGCCCCATCGAAGCGATCTGCGATCTGGCCGACGAATTCGGCGCCCTGACCTATATCGACGAGGTGCACGCGGTCGGCATGTACGGCCCGCGCGGCGGCGGCGTCACCGAACGCGACCGGCTGGCGCATCGCATCGACATCATCAATGGCACCCTGGCCAAGGCCTATGGCGTCATGGGTGGCTATATCGCCGCCAGCCACAAGATGTGCGACGCGATCCGCTCCTATGCGCCGGGCTTCATCTTCACCACCTCGCTGCCGCCGGCCGTCGCTGCCGGTGCCGCCGCCTCGGTGCGCCATCTGAAAACCGATCAGGACCGCCGCGATCAACATCAGACCCAGGCCAAGATCCTCAAGCTGCGGCTCAAGGGGCTGGGCCTGCCGATCATCGACCACGGCAGCCATATCGTGCCGGTGATGGTGGGCGATCCGGTGCACACCAAGGCGCTTTCTGACATGCTGCTCAACCAGTTCGGCATCTACGTGCAGCCGATCAACTTCCCCACCGTGCCGCGCGGCACCGAACGGCTGCGCTTCACCCCGTCGCCGGTGCACGGCCCGGACGAGATGGACAGGCTGGTTCGCGCTCTGGATGAGTTGTGGTCGCAATGTGCGCTGAATCGTGCCGAACTCGCCGGGTAAGCCCCTCTGCAAGTGCAATAATTCTTGCGCTGTGTTACATTAGCACCAACAAAGGGCCCGATCCGAATCGGGGACGGTAACGGATCGGCATTTTAGTGGGGCGAATGGCATGATCGGGCGCAAGCGGCAGCGCATACCTGAGGAGACCGAGGCGGGCCCTAAGGGGTTCGACGACTACGACCTGCGCCTTGGCGACATGATGCGCGGCGAGCGGGCCACGCTGGGAAAATCGCTTCTGGACGTACAGCGCGAGCTGCGGATCAAGGCCTCCTACATCTCGGCCATCGAGAACTGCGACCCCTCGGCCTTCGAGACCCCGGGCTTCATCGCCGGATATGTGCGCTCTTATGCGCGCTACCTCGGCATGGACCCCGAGACCGCCTTTGCGCATTTCTGCCGCGAAAGCGGCTTTGCCACGGCGCATGGCATGTCGGCCGAAGCCTCGACCATCCGCAAGGCCGATGCCCGCAAGGCGGCCCCGGCCGATGCCGATCCTTTCGAGAAAAAGGTGATGGCCTTCGCGCCCGAGCGTGAAAGCATCCTGACCCGGATCGAACCGCAGGCCATCGGCTCATCGCTGGTGCTGGTGGCGCTGATCGCCGCCATCGGCTATGGCGGCTGGTCGGTGCTCAACGAGATCCAGCGCGTGCAGCTGGCGCCGGTGGATCAGACCCCGGTCGTGGCCTCGGATCTCGACCCGCTGAAAGACGCCGGCGCGCTGTCGGGCGAACGGCTCGCGGCTGCCTATGCGCCGGCCGAGACGCTCGACCGTCTCTACCGGCCGCAGGCGCTGGACGTGCCGGTCATGCAGTCGCGCGACGCGCCGATCGCGACGCTGGACCCGTCCTCGCTGGGTCTGTTCACCCCCGACCGCCCCTTTGTCACCGCCGAGGTCCAGTCCGATCCGGCGGCGCGTTCGCAGATGCCGCAGGTGGTGGACCAGAACAGCCACGAGGTGGTGCTGATGGCGGTGCGCCCGGCCTGGGTGCGGGTGCGGGCGGCGGATGGCTCGATCCTGCTCGAGAAGATCCTCGGCGCCGGCGAGGAATTCACCCTGCCGCCGACCGAAGAGCCCCCGGTGCTGACCGCCGGCATGAGCGGCTCGGTCTATTTCAAGCTCAACGGCGCGCTCTATGGCCCGGCCGGCAAGGGCGCCGACCGGATCGGCGACCTGGCGCTGGACCTCGGCACCCTGGAAAAGGCCTATGACCTGGCCGATCTCGGCGGCGACCCGGAACTGGCCCGGATCGTGGCCGAGGCCGACGCGGCGGCGCTCGGCGGCAACTGACCGGCCAATTAATCGCCATTGCCCCCTCGGGGGAACCGGCCTACATAAAGCCCCGAAACCAGACCGGTGAGGGGCTTTTTCATGTCGATGAACCACATCCGCCCGTGGCGCAGCATCGCGCGCCGCAAGTCGCGCCAGATCATGGTCGGCAAGGTGCCGGTGGGGGGCGATGCGCCGATCGCGGTGCAGACCATGACCAATACTGACAGTTCCGACGTCGCGGCGACGCTGGCGCAGGTTCTGGCCGCCGCCGAGGCCGGGGCCGACATCGTCCGGGTCTCGACCCCGGATGCCGCCGCCACCACCGCGCTGCGCGAGATCGTGGCCGAAAGCCCGGTGCCGATCGTCGCCGACATTCATTTCCACTACAAACGCGCCATCGAGGCCGCCGAGGCCGGCGCCGCCTGCCTGCGCATCAACCCCGGCAACATCGGTGACGAAAAGCGGGTCAAAGAGGTGATCCGGGCGGCCAAGGACCACGGCTGTTCGATCCGCATCGGGGTCAATGCCGGCTCGCTTGAAAAACACCTGCTGGAGAAATACGGCGAACCCTGTCCCGACGCGATGGTCGAAAGCGGTCTCGAGCATATCCGCATCCTCGAGGACAATGACTTCCGCGACTACAAGATCAGCGTCAAGGCCTCCGACGTCTTCATGACCGCCGCCGCCTACCAGCAGCTTTCCGAGGTCACCGACGCGCCGATCCACCTCGGCGTCACCGAGGCCGGCGGCTTCGTCAGCGGCACCATCAAATCCGCCATCGGGCTCGGCCAGCTGTTGTGGATGGGCATCGGCGACACGCTGCGCGTCAGCCTCAGCGCCGATCCGGTCGAAGAGGTCAAGGTCGGCTTCGAGATCCTGAAATCGCTGGGCCTGCGCCATCGCGGCGTCAACATCATCTCCTGCCCCTCCTGTGCCCGTCAGGGGTTCGACGTGATCAGGACCGTGGAAGCGCTCGAGACCCGTCTGGCCCATATCCACACGCCGATGTCGCTGTCGATCATCGGCTGCGTCGTCAACGGCCCCGGCGAGGCGCTGATGACCGATGTCGGTTTCACCGGCGGCGGCGCCGGGTCGGGCATGGTCTATCTTGCCGGCAAGCAAAGCCACAAGATGTCCAACGACCGGATGGTCGATCACATCGTGGAGCAGGTCGAAGCCCATGCCGCCCGGATCGAGGCCGGCAAGATCGACAGCCAGCCCGAGGACATCTGACCTTTCTCTTGCCCGGTAGAGCGGATCAGCGGCGGCAGACCCCTGCGGGGCGGCGATGGCGGAACGGGCCCGCGGGGCCCGTGCCTGCGGCGCGAGTATTTGTAAAGAGATGACGAAGGCGCAAGCGCTGAACCGCCGGGCTGAGGCGGCCGGAGGAGGCGTCGTCAGAGCTTGCCGGCGCGCAGGTCGGGCAGGGTCAGATTGGCCACCTGTTCGGCGATCGGGTCGGTCGACAACGGGTGGTGGGTGGTGGCGAAACGCTCGGGGTCGCCGATCGGCTGCCAGGCCTTGCCGAGATAGACCTCGAGCCCCGAGAACCGCGCCTTGTAGCCCATTTTCGGGCTGCCGGGCACCCAGTAGCCGAGGTAGACATAGTCCAGCCCGGCCTCGCGGGCGATGTTGATATGGTCGAGGATCAGATAGGTGCCGAGGCTTTGGCGCAGCAGCGCCGGGTCATAGAAGGAATAGACCATGCTGACCCCGTCCTCGAGCAGGTCGGTGAGCGAGACGCCGCAAAGCCTGCCGCCCTCGCCGTCGAGATATTCCACCACCCGGCTGCGGATCGGGGTTTCCTCGATCATCGCGGCGAATTCGAACACGTCCATATCGGCCATGCCGCCGTCGGCATGGCGACTGTCGAGATAGATGCGGAAGAGGTCGAACTGCTCTTCGGTGGCCCAGGGCGAGGTGATGCGCCGGTGCAGGTGCCGGTTGCGCCGCAGGATGCGTTTCTGGCTTTTCGAGAGGTCGAATTCGGCGACGTTGATCCGTGCCGAGAGACAGGCGGCGCATTCGGTGCAGGAGGGCCGGTAGAGCACGTTCTGCGAGCGCCGAAACCCCTGGTGCGACAGGCTGTTGTTCAGCGCCGCCGCGTGTTCGCCCTGCAAGGCCGTGAACAGTTTCCGCTCCATCCGCCCGTCGAGATAGGGGCAGGGCTGGGGGGCCGTCACGTAGAATTGCGGGGCGAGAGGAAGCGTGTGGCGCATGGGGTCTCATCCGAAGCTCGTCTGAAACGATAACAACGCAAGCGCGACAGGCCAAGGGCGAATATCCCCGGCGTAAACGGCCGGGGCGGGTCGCCGCCGCAGGAGCGGCGCGCCGGACCGTGGCGCGGACGCCCCGGTCAGAAGCGCGCGGCGCGGTTCAGTGCGACGGTGCCCATCAGGTGGTCGGTCAGGCCCTGGGCGCGCCGGCTGCCGAGCATCAGCGCGATCGACAGGATTTGCAGCGGAAAGGCCGAAATCGAGATATGATAGCCGGCCGTGTGGAGAAAGGCGGTGGTGAGGTCAAAGCGGTGTCCGTGGCGGTCGCGGAATTCCACCGCCGCCAAGCGCATGCCCCAGGTCGCCGAGCCGCTGGCAAGGGTGGCCGTGCGGTAGACAAAGCCGGTGACAAGCATCAGCAGCGGGAAGAAGAACAGGCCGGTAAAGGCGGTAAAGGGCAGGATAAGGGCGCTGATGAGCGCCGTGATCACGGTGTCGACCCCCCAGGCGATCAGCCGTTTCAGCGGCACGTCGGCATAGAATTCGGGCTGGCTGTCGGGGTCGGGCAGAAGAAGGTCCATGGCGGCTGTATGGGGCATTTTGCGGCGGCTGTCCAAGACTTGCGGTGGGCGGAACGGAAATGGCCCCGTGGCGGGGCCATTTCGAATGCGTGGCTCAGGCGTCCTTGCCCGGTGCATCACCTTCGGCGGCGGCTGCGGCGGCGGCGCGTTCTTCCATGAACTGGTCGAACTCGGCCTTGTCCTTGGCGTCGCGCAGACGTTCGAGGAAGCTTTCGAAATTGCGCTGTTCGCTTTCAAGGCGCCGCATGGTGTCTTCTCGATAGGCGTCAAAGGCGCTGTTGCCGGTCGGGGTCATGACCGAGATGTTGCGCTTGATACCTTGGCAGCAGGACTTGTTGAACATGGTTTTGCTCCAGCGGTTGGTGTAGGTGATGTAGAAAACGAGGGCCAGGCCGACGGGCCAGAACAGGATGAACCCAAGGACCATGGCGGCGATCCAGGCACCCTTGCCCTTGCTGTCCAGCCAGGCGGTTGTGCGCGAAAACCAACCGGCGGGGCCGGACACGGCAGGGGCGGTGGCATAGGCGGTCATTTTTATCTCCGTAAGTTGCAATGTAAATCGTCTTCACATCACCAAGATCGGCGCCCCCCGGCGGTTTTGCAAGAGGCTATGTGAATGTTTTTTACATTTTCGCGTATCACTCTGACAAAGCGTGAGAAAATATCGAAAGCCAAAGGCATTTCGGGGTCGTTTTCGGAACAGGCACGGCGAGATTCGTCTTTTCTTGCCCCGGCATCTGTGGTTCGGTGCCGGCGACGGGGGCGACAGCAAGGGGCAGTAACCGGGACATGTCGGAGATCTGGGAGGGATTGCGACAGGCGTTTGTGCTGGTGGTGCAACTGGATTCCGATCTGGTGGAGATCACCCTGCGATCGCTTCATGTCACGCTCAGCGCGCTGGCCGTTGCCAGCGCCATCGCGCTGCCGGTCGGCGCGGTGCTGGCGGTGCGCCGGTTCCGCTATCGCCGTTTCGTCATCGCGGTGCTCAACGCGCTGATGGGGCTGCCGCCGGTGGTGGTCGGGCTGGTGGTCTATGTGCTGCTCAGCCGCTCGGGGCCGTTCGGGGTCTTGGGGCTTTTGTTCACGCCGACGGCGATGATCATCGCGCAGGTCATCATCATCGTGCCGCTGATCGCCTCGATCTCGCATCAGGCGCTGCGCGAGTTATGGGCCGAGTATCACGACCTGCTGATTTCCCTCAACACCAGCAAGGTCCAGCGCATGGGCACGCTGTTGTGGGATGGGCGCCGTGCGCTGCTGACCGCGGCGCTGGCCGGCTTCGGGCGCGCCATCGGCGAGGTCGGCGCGATCATGATCGTCGGCGGCAATATCGATCACGCGACGCGGGTCTTGACCACGGCGATCGCGCTCGAGACCGGCAAGGGCGATTTCGCGCTGGCGCTGGGGCTGGGCTTCGTGCTGATCGCCATGGCAATTCTGGTCAATGTCGCCATCCACTGGCTGGGCCAGACCGAACGCGAGGGGCTTTGGTGATGTCCGATCTGCTGCCGCTGACGATGACGCAGGCGATGGTGCGGCGCCGGGGCAAGCTGCTGCTGGGTCCGGTCGACCTGGTGCTTGACGGGGTGGGCACCACCATCGTCATCGGCCCCAACGGTGCCGGCAAGACCACCCTGTTGAAGATGATGCACGGTATCGCGCGCCTGTCGGGGGGCGAGATCCGCTGGGCCTGTTCCCGCGACCGCGCCCGCCGCAAGCAGGCCTTTGTCTTCCAGACGCCGGTGGTGCTGCGGCGCAGTGTCCGCGACAACCTGCTGTACCCGCTGAAACTGATCTCGACCCCGCGCCGCGAGGCAGAGGCCATTGTCGAGACCTGGGCCGGGCGGGTCGGCCTGGGCGATGCGCTGGGGCGCCCGGCGATGGTGCTGTCGGGGGGCGAGCGCCAGAAACTGGCGCTGGCGCGGGCGATGGTGCGCGACCCGGACGTGCTGTTTCTGGACGAGCCCTGTTCGTCGCTCGACGGGCGCGCCACCCGCGAGATCGAAGAGATTCTGGGCGGCGTGTCGAAACTGGGCACCCGCATCGTCATGTCGACCCACGACATGGGCCAGGCAAGGCGCCTGGCCGACGAGGTGATCTTTGTCCTCAACTCGAAAATTCCCGAACACGGGGCGGCGGCCGGGTTTTTCGATGCCCCCGCGACCCGGCAGGCACAAGCATTTCTCAACGGAGACATCGTCGAATGAAACGAATTCTGACCGGGCTGGCCATGGCCCTGGTCTGCGCCGGAACGGCGTGGGCCGACGATCTGAAGATGGCGGTGACCACCTCGTTCCACAATTCCGGACTGTCCGAAGTCCTGTTGCCGGCCATCAAGGAGGATCTGGGGCTCGAGGTGCAGCTTCTGGTGGTCGGCACCGGGCAGGCGCTGAAGCTGGGGGCGGCCGGTGATGTCGACGCCATCCTGGTGCATTCACGCAAGGCCGAAGAGGCCCTTCTGGCTGCCGGCAACGGCACCCATCGCCGCGAGATCATGTATAATGATTTCGTCTTTGTCGGCCCCACCGCCGACGCCGCCGACATCGCCTCGGCCCGGGATGCGCGCGATGCGCTGCAAAGGATCGCGGCGTCGCAGCAGCTCTTTGTCAGCCGTGGTGACGACAGCGGCACCCACAAGAAGGAAATGGGCCTCTGGGCCGCCGCCGGTCTCGACAGCGAGGGGTTCGCCGACTGGTACCGCGCCGTCGGGGCGGGCATGGGGGCGGCGCTCAACACCGCCGCCGGCATGGAGGCCTATATCATGTCGGATCGGGCCAGCTGGCTGAATTTCGGCAACAAGGGCACCCTGGCGCTGCTTTATGCGGGCGATCCGATGCTGTTCAACCAATATGCCTTTCTGCCGGTCAGCCCCGCCAAGCACCCGCATGTCAAACATGCAAGGGTTCTGGACCTCGAAGCCTGGCTGACCTCGGACCGGGCCGAAGCTCTGATCAATGGCTATCGGATCAACGGCGAAACGCTGTTCGTGTTCAACGCCACGGCGCAATAGCAAACAGGCGGGGCGCCGTTCGGCTGCCCCGCCGCCATCACTTCATCATGCCGATGTGGTCGCTGGTGAAGACATAATCCGCTTCTCCGGAATGGCAGGCAATGCAGCCCGCATCGGCGCCCTTGGCGACGCGACCGGCCAGCCGCATCCCCTTGGGATTCTTGTCGAGAGAGCCGTCGGGCAGGTATTTGACCCAGAACCAGTCCTGATTGTCGGCATCATAGCCGCTTTCGCGCCGGAACATCACCGTAACCGCGCCAAGGTGCTTGTCCGGGTCCTGAAGCACCGCGTCGCTGGTGACGCCCTCGGGGCCATAGTTGCGCTTGACCAGCAGGTCGCCGGAATGACCGTCGACGGTGGCGCTGGTATAGAAGGTCTCGAGCATCATGCCGTGAGGCGCGACACCGTCGTAGGGAAAGGCGCGGATCATGCCTTCGCCGACCAGGTTCATCTCATCCATCACGGCCCAGAGGCGGGCGGCATAGGCCGCGTCGTCCTCGGTTCCGAAAGGGGCGTCCTGCGCCCATGCCAATCCGGCGATACCGGTCAGGAAGGCGCCGGCGATCCAATGTTTCTTCATCGTCCTTTTCATGGTCTTTCCTCCTTTGCTGGTCCTTGACCGGATCCTAGACCTTCGGCGCGGGTATCGGTTTCACTTCGGCTCACGATGAATTGCGCCCTCGTGCATATTCGTGACTGGACCAAGAGCCGCGCTGCGCCGAGTCTGGACAGGAAAGGAGTGCGCCATGGCCAAGGGTCCTGTCATTCTTGCTGCCGCCGTGATCGCCGGGGGGATGGCCGCGGGTGCCGCGGCACAGGACGCGGCGCGCGGCGAGCAGGTTTTCCGCAAGTGCAAGAGTTGCCACCAGATCGGCGCCGGGGCCAGGAACCGCACCGGCCCGGTGCTGACCGGGGTGGTCGGGCGGCAGGCCGGCAGTTATCCGGGCTACCGGTACGGCGCCTCGATGCGGGCGGCCGGTGCGGCCGGGCTGGTCTGGAGCGAAGCGCTGTTGATGGACTATCTCGCCGATCCCTCGGGGTTTCTGCGAGACTATCTTGGTGATGACGGTGCCAAGGCACGGATGGGCTTTCGGCTGCGCGATGCGCAGGACCGGCGCGACGTGATTTCCTTTGTGGCCGGGTTCGGCGCGCGCCAGGGGGCTGCCACGCAAGGCGTCACGCCGGGCGCCCAGACCTGCGTCGAGAACGCCACGCCGCACGGCTATTACTTCGTTGCCGAAGCCCCGGACGGCACCCGCAGGGCGGGGCCGCTGGCGCCGGGTGAAAACCTGTGTGCCCGGGGCGGCGCCGCCGGGCAGCGTGCCGTGGTGTCGGTCTTCGAGGATGAAGGCCAGCTCGAGGGCTGTTCACGGCTGCTGCCGGGGGGTGAGACCGAAACCCTGTTCCGATACGTCGATTTCGACCGCTGCGCCTGGTCCGGCAACAGCTGACGCGGCCCTCTGCCGTCAGCTGTGGCCGTCCGCCGTCAGCTGCGGCGCCGGCGGCGGCGGTTTTCGCCCTTGTCGCCACCGGCGTGGAACGAGACCGCGGGCAGGGTGACGATCTGCGCCAGTTCGGGAAAACTCTCGGTGGCATGGGGGATCGCGTTGGCGTTGACGAAATGCTCCTGGAACTTCGGTTCGATGGCGGTTTCCACCTTGACGATCTCGCGCACCGTGCGTTCGATCTCGGCCCGCGCGGCGGAATTGCACAGCGCGATCCGCGCCCCGGTGCCGGCGGCGTTGCCGGCCGAGGTGACCCGATCGAGCGGCACATCGGGGATCATCCCCAGAACCATCGCGTGCTTGCTCGAGATATGGGCACCGAAGGCACCGGCCAGAACCACCCGATCGACCTTGTCGACGCCCATTTCGTCCATCAAGAGACGGGCGCCGGCATATAGCGCCGACTTGGCCAGCTGGATGGCGCGAATGTCGCCCTGGGTCACGGTGATGCGCGGCCCGCCCTCTGCGCTGGCGTCATGGATGACATAGGCAAAGGTGCGCCCCTCGGGGATCGACCGCGCGGTGCCGGTAAGGTCGGGCGAGCCGATCAACCCGCTGGCATCCAGCAGCCCGGCCATGCGCATCTCGGCCACCGCCTCGATGATGCCCGAGCCGCAGATGCCGGTGATGCCGGTGGTGGCCACTGCCTGATCGAAACCGGGCTCGTCGGACCACAGGTCCGAGCCGATGATGCGGAAGCGCGGCTCCTTGCTCACCGGGTCGATCTCGATCCGTTCGATGGCCCCCGGCGCGGCGCGCTGGCCGCTGGAGATCTGCGCCCCTTCAAAGGCCGGCCCGGTGGGCGAGGAACAGGCCAGCACCCGGCTCTTGTTGCCAAGCAGGATCTCGGCATTGGTGCCGACATCGACCACCAGCACCATGTCTTCGGATTTTCCGGGCTCTTCCGACAGGGCGACGGCGGCGGCATCGGCCCCGACGTGGCCGGCGATGCAGGGCAGCACGTAGACCTGCGCGGTCTCGTTCATCGCGGTGAGGTCGAGCTCGCGGGCGCTGAGCGCCAGCGCGTTCGAGGTCGCCAGCGCAAAGGGGGCCTGGCCCAGTTCCACCGGGTCGATGCCCAGCAACAGGTGATGCATCACCGGGTTGCAGACAAAGACGGTCTCGAGAATCTGGAACGGGTGAATCCCGGCTTCGGTGGCGATGGCCTCGGTCAGCCCGTTGATCGCCGTGCGCACGGCGGTGGTCATCTCGGCATCGCCGCCGGGGTTCATCATCGAATAGGACACCCGGCTCATCAGGTCTTCGCCAAAGCGGATCTGCGGGTTCATCACCCCCGACGACGCCTTGACCTCGCCGTTCCTGAGGTCGCACAGATGGGCGGCGATGGTGGTCGATCCAAGGTCGATGGCAAGGCCGTAGATCCGGTCTTCGGTCAGGCCGGGCCAGATTTCGAGCACCCGGTGCGCGCCGCCCCGGTGCGACCGGTGCAGCGCCACCGTCAGCTGCCAGTTGCCCTTGCGCAGGGTCGGCTGCAACCGTTTCAGGATGCCGAGATCGGCGGTGATGGCGTCAATCCCCCACTGCGCGCGCAGCGCCGCCTCGAGCCGCTCGAGATCGCCGGTGGGCTCGTGCATGTCGGGTTCCTGCACCTCGACGAAATAGAGATGCGTCGCCGGGTCCATGATGATCTGGCGCGCCGAGGCCGCCTTGCGCACCACCTGGCGGTGAACCTGGCTTTCGGGCGGCACGTCGATCACCACATCGCCCTGCACCGTGGCCTGGCAACCCAGCCGCCGGCCGTCGATCAGCCCGCGCTTGTCCTTGTAGCGCTGTTCGACGCTGTTCCACGCGCTGAGCGCGTCTTCGGCCACCGTCACCCCATGTTTGGGAAAGGCGCCGAAAGACGGCGTGATCTGGCACTTCGAACAGATGCCGCGGCCGCCGCAGACCGAGTCGAGATCGACCCCAAGCTGGCGGGCGGCGGTAAGGATCGGGGTCCCGGCCGGAAAGTGGCCGCGTTTGCCGGAAGGGGTGAAGATCACAAGGGGATCGCTGCTCATGGAATTGTCCTGTCGGGTTGTCGCGCCGTTGCAGAATACTTCGCTTGTGGCGGAGTGAATTGCAAGGAGCGGCATATGCGGGTCCGGCGGCGTCAGGATCGCCGATTCCTTGCTCCGGGGCCGCGCGGGGCCACCCGTGATCCGGGCGGGCGCCCGGAATGGCGATTTGACCGCCCCGAGACCCGATTTGGGGTTTTAGAACCGGGCGGGGCATGTAATAGGGAAGCGCCAAACGAGGTCATCCCAAGGAGAAGTGTGATGGAGATTCGTGAGGCTCTCACTTTCGACGATGTATTGCTGGTTCCGGCGGCCTCGGCCGTGCTGCCCTCGACGGCGGACACCCGGACCCGCGTGACGCGGTCGATCACCATGAACATCCCGCTCCTGTCCAGCGCCATGGACACGGTGACCGAGGCCCGCATGGCGATTGCCATGGCCCAGGCCGGCGGCATGGGGGTGATCCACAAGAACCTCGATGCCGAGACCCAGGCCCGCGAAGTGCGCCGGGTGAAACGTTTTGAATCCGGCATCGTCTATAATCCGGTGACGCTGACCCGCGACCAGACCATCGCCGATGCCCGGGCGCTGGTGGAACGCTATAATTTCACCGGCTTCCCGGTGGTCGACGCCAAGGGGCGGATCGAGGGCATCGTGACCAACCGCGACATGCGTTTCGCGACCTCGGATGACATGCCGGTCAGCGCGGTGATGACCTCGAACGATCTCGCCATCCTGCATGAACCCGCCGACCTCGAAGAGGCCAAGAGCATGATGCGCGCCCGCCGCATCGAAAAGCTTCTGGTCACCGACGGCAACGGCAAGCTGACCGGGCTCTTGACGCTGAAGGACACCGAGCAGGCGGTGCTGAACCCGACCGCCTGCAAGGACGACCTCGGCCGCCTGCGTGTCGCCGCCGCCAGCTCGGTCGGAGACAGCGGCTTTGCCCGCTCCGAGCTGCTGATCGACGCCGGGGTGGATATCGTCGTCGTCGACACAGCCCATGGCCATTCCGAAGGCGTGATCGAAGCGGTGAAACGCATCAAGGCACAGTCGAACGCGGTGCAGGTGATCGCCGGCAACGTCGCCACCGGCGATGCCACGCGGGCGCTGATCGACGCCGGAGCGGACGCCATCAAGGTGGGGATCGGGCCGGGCTCGATCTGCACCACGCGGATGGTCGCCGGGGTCGGCGTGCCGCAGCTGACCGCGATCAGCGACTGCGCCGCCGCCGCCGGCGACACCCCGGTGATCGCCGATGGCGGCATCAAGTTCTCGGGCGATTTCGCCAAGGCCATCGCCGCCGGGGCGTCCTGCGCCATGGTCGGCTCGATGATCGCCGGCACCGACGAAAGCCCGGGCGAGGTGATCCTCTATCAGGGCCGTTCGTTCAAATCCTATCGCGGCATGGGCTCGCTCGGCGCCATGGCGCGGGGCTCGGCCGACCGCTATTTCCAGAAGGACGCGGCCAGCGACAAGCTGGTGCCCGAGGGTATCGAGGGGCAGGTGCCCTACAAGGGCGCTGCCGGGGCGGTGATCCACCAGCTCGTCGGCGGCCTGCGCGCCGCCATGGGCTATACCGGATGCGCCACCGTCGAAGAGATGCGTCGCAACTGCACCTTCGTGAAGATCACCGGCGCCGGGCTGAAAGAAAGCCACGTCCATGACGTGCAGATCACCCGCGAAAGCCCGAACTACCGGATCGGCTGATGACCCCTGCGGCGCGGGTGCAGGCCGCGATCGGCCTGCTTGACGAGATCTTCGCCGGGGCACCGGCGGAAAAGGCCCTGACCGGCTGGGCGCGCCGGGCGCGCTTTGCCGGCTCCAAGGACCGGGCGGCGGTGCGCGATCACGTCTTCGACGCGCTGCGCCGCAGGGTCTCGGCGCTGCCCGAGGGGGCGGATGAAACCGGCCGCAACCTGATGCTGGGACTGCTGGCCCAGGACGGCGCCGACATCGCCGCCCTGTTCGGCGGCGCCGGCTACGGCCCGCCGGCGCTGGAACCGCAGGAAGGCGCGCTGCTGGCCGATATCGCAGGCCCCGGCGCGCGGCCGGACATCCCGGCGTGGATCGCGCCGCTGCTGCAGGGGGCGCTGGCCGGTGAGATGGCGGCCGTGATCGAGGCCATGCGCCACCGCGCGCCGGTTTTCTTGCGGGTCAACCTTGCCCGGATCACCCGTGACAGCGCCGTCGAGGCGCTTGCGCGCGAAGAAATCTCCACACGGATTTCCACATTGTCCGACAGTGCCCTCGAGGTCGTCGCGGGCGCGCGCCGCATCGCCGCAAGCAGCCCCTATCGCGACGGGTTGGTCGAATTGCAGGACGCTTCGAGCCAGGCGGCGGTCGAGAGCCTGCCATTGGCCGAGGGCATGCGGATTCTCGATTACTGCGCCGGCGGCGGCGGCAAGACCCTGGCGATGGGCGGCCGGGTGCGGGCGGACTTCTTTGCCCATGACGCCCACGCGGCGCGGATGCGCGACCTGCCGGTGCGCGCGGAACGGGCGCGGCTGCGGGTGTCTCTGCTGGAGGCGTTGCAACTCAAGGTCGAGTCGCCCTTTGACCTGGTCTTCTGCGACGTGCCCTGTTCAGGCAGCGGCACCTGGCGGCGGACCCCCGATGCCAAATGGCGGTTCTCACGGCCTGATCTCGACAGTCTTCTTGCCTTGCAGCAGAAGATTGTCCAGCAGGCCGAAGGGCTTGTCTCGCATGACGGAGTGCTGGCCTATGCCACCTGCTCGCTCTTGCGAGAGGAGAACGAGGATCAGGTCGCGCGATTTCTGTCCGAGCGCCCCGACTGGCAGTGCCTGTCGCTCCGCAGATGGTCGCCGGTCGATGGCTGCGACGGCTTTTTCCTGGCGCAATTGACCCGCAAGGCCTAAAGGCGATAGTCTACCTCAGGTAGAGTTGCGTGGTTAATCGGCTGTTAAGCCTTTTCCCACATGTTTCTCCTATCGATTTTCAGGAGGCGGCATTGGCGACAACGGCAACCGATCTTGCGGCAACCCGGTCGCAAACGGCCCTGCGCAGGGTCGCCGACCGTGTGGCGCTGGTCGGGCTGCTGCTGATGCTGCTGCTGGCCGGGGGGCTGCTGGTCGCGGCGCCCGCTGGCGACCCCTGGTCGCAGGGGGCGATCGGGGCTGCCGCACTCTTGGCCGCAGGGGGGGCGGTCTGGTGGGTTATGCGCCGCCGCCGTGCCCGGTCCGCCGGGTTATCCACAGCCCTCGGGGCGATGATCGCGCGTGGCCCCTATTGCCAGGCGCTCAGCAACGGCAGCGGCCGCGTCCTTGGCACCAACCAGCGCCCGGAGAACGAGGGCCGCGCCGTCACGGTGTTTTTCCGCGACGATCTGGGAGAGGCCGACAGGCTCATGCAGAGCCTGCTGCAAAAGGCGCGCGAGAGCGGCGCGGCGGGGGCCGAGCGCATCGTTCAGGGTGGCCGCCTCACCCTGCATGTTGCCCACCTTGGGCGGGATCTTTTTCACTGGCAGATCCAGAAACAGGAGCTTTCCGGCGCGACCGTTGCCGCCAAGGGGGTTCCGCGGCTGCCGATGCTGACCGT
>NZ_JBFJVE010000040.1:0-17843 GCF_041624275.1 Shimia sp. | reverse complement strand
GTGGGGCGGCCCAATGTGGGCAAATCCACCCTGTTCAATCGCCTCGTGGGCAAGAAACTGGCGCTGGTCGACGACCAGCCCGGTGTCACCCGTGACCTGCGCGAGGGCGAGGCGCGGCTTGGCGATCTGCGCTTCACGGTGATCGACACCGCCGGGCTCGAGGATGCCACCGACGACAGTCTCGAGGGGCGCATGCGGCGGCTGACCGAACGCGCGGTCGACATGTCCGACATCTGCCTGTTCATGATCGACGCCCGCACCGGGATCACCCCCACCGACATGATCTTTGCCGAGATCCTGCGCAAGCGCGCGGCCCATGTCATCCTTGCCGCCAACAAGGGCGAGGGTGCCGCTGCCGATGCCGGGGTGATCGAGGCGTGGTCGCTGGGACTGGGAGAGCCGATCCGGCTTTCGGCGGAACATGGCGAGGGGATGAACGACCTTTACGCCCAGCTGATGCCGCTGGCCGATGCCTTCGCCGAACGCGCCGAGGACCATGCGCCCGAGACCGACATCGTGCTGGAGGACGATGAGGGTTTTGACGGCCAGGCGCCGAAGCCGACCGCCGCCAAACCGCTGCAGATCGCCGTCGTCGGGCGCCCCAATGCCGGCAAGTCGACCCTGATCAACAAGATCCTCGGCGAAGACCGTCTGCTGACCGGCCCCGAGGCCGGCATCACCCGCGACGCGATCTCGCTGCGCACCGACTGGTCGGGCACCCCGGTGCGGATCTTCGACACCGCCGGCATGCGCAAGAAGGCCAAGGTGCAGGACAAGGTCGAGAAGCTTTCGGTCTCGGACGGGCTGCGGGCGGTGAAATTCGCCGAGATCGTGGTGGTGCTGCTGGATGCGGCGATTCCCTTCGAGCAGCAGGACCTGCGCATTGCCGACCTCGCCGAACGCGAGGGGCGCGCCGTGGTGGTGGCGGTCAACAAATGGGACATCGAGGACGAGAAACAGCAGAAGCTGCGCGACCTGAAAGAGGCCTTCGAGCGGCTGCTGCCGCAGCTGCGCGGGGCGCCGCTGATCACGGTATCGGCCAAGACCGGGCGCGGCCTCGAGCGGCTGCACGATGCGGTGCTGCGCGCCTATGACGTGTGGAACCGCCGGGTGACCACCGCCCAGCTCAACCGCTGGCTGGCCGGCATGCTCGAGCAGCATCCGCCGCCGGCCCCGCAGGGCAAGCGCATCAAGCTGCGCTACATGACCCAGGCCAAGACCCGCCCGCCGGGCTTCGTCGTCATGTGCAGCCACCCCGACAAGATGCCCGAAAGCTATTCGCGCTATCTGGTCAACGGCCTGCGCGAGGATTTCGACATGCCGGGCACACCGATCCGCCTGTTCATGCGCGGCCAGAGTGAACAGAACCCCTATAAGGGGCGCAAGAAATCCACCCCGTCGCGTCTGCGCAAGCATATCAAGGGGCGCGGGCAGGAGTTCTGATCCGCCATTGGATGCCGGGGCAGCCCGCCGGGGCAGGGGGCGCCGCCCCCTCGGCCTGGCGGCCTCACCCCCGGAGTATTTTCCGAAAAGGTGAAAACAGGGGCGGTAACAGGGGCGAAAACCGGCCCCCCGCCCTTCATCTCTTTTCAAATACTCAAAAACAAAGCCGCGCCCTAAGGTGCGGCTTTTGCCTTGTCGCAGATGCGAGTTGGTTTCAGAGCAGCCGGCCGTCGGCGCCAAGGGTGGTGCGGCCGCCAAGATAGGGGTGCAGCACCTCGGGCAGAACCACCGAGCCGTCCGCCTGCTGGCCGTTTTCCAGCACCGCGATCAGACAGCGCCCGACCGCCAGGCCGGATCCGTTCAGCGTGTGCAGGAATTCCGGCTTGCCGCCTTGCGCCGGCTTGAAGCGCGCATTCATGCGCCGGGCCTGGAAATCGCCGCAGACCGAGACCGAGGAAATCTCGCGGTAGCTGTTCTGCCCGGGCAGCCAGACCTCGATGTCATGGGTGCGCTGCGCGCCGAAGCCCATGTCGCCGGTGCAGAGCACCACGGTGCGGTAGGGCAGGTTCAGCCGTTCCAGAATGCCCTGGGCGCATTCGGTCATCCGGTCGAGCTCGGCGCGGCTGTCCTCGGGCCGGGTGACCGAGACCATCTCGACCTTTTCGAACTGGTGCTGGCGCAGCATGCCCGAGGTGTCGCGCCCGGCGCTGCCGGCTTCCGAGCGGAAACACTGGGTATGGGCCACGTAACGGCGCGGCAGATAGCTTTCCTCGACCGTCAGCCCGTTGACGATATTGGTCAGCGTCACCTCGGCGGTGGGCACCAGCCACCAGCCATTGGTGGTTTCATAGGAATCCTCGCCGAATTTCGGCAGCTGCCCGGTGCCATACATCATCTCGGGTTTCACCAGCACCGGGGTCCAGGCTTCGGTGAGCCCGTTTTCATCGACATGGGTGTTGATCATGAACTGCGCCAGCGCCCGGTGAATGCGCGCCACGGCGCCCGACAGCACCACGAAACGCGAGCCCGAGAGCTTGGCGGCGGTCTCGAAGTCCATGCCCGGCTTGACCCCGGCCAGTTCGTAATGTTCGAGCGGCGCGAAATCCAGATCCCTGGGCGTGCCCCAGCGGTGGATCTCGACGTTGTCGGCTTCGTCGGCGCCCTCGGGGGTGTCTTCGAAGGGCAGATTGGGGATGCCCATCAAGAGGTCGGTCAGCTGCTGATCCAGCGTCTTGGCCTCGGCCTGCATTGCCGCCACTTCGGATTTCTTGTCGCCGACCAGGGCGCGCAGACGCTCGAACTCGGCCTCGTCGCCGCCGGCCTTGGCGGCGCCCACCTCCTTGGCGGCCTTCTTCTGCTCGGCCTGGGCGGCTTCGGCGGCGGCGATCCGCTCCCGCCGGGTCGCGTCCAGCTCGAGGATCGACGGCGACATGGGCGCGAGACCGCGGCGGGCAAGGGCGGCATCGAATGCCCCGGGATTGTCGCGGATCGCACGGATGTCATGCATGTCATTGGTCCTTGGCTGGTGATTCACTTTTCTGACGCGCTTATGGCGTATTTTTTGCCGGATCGTAAGCATTGCCTTACATGTAGGGCGGGCCGCGGTGACGAGGCGGCCTTCGGGCAGATGCGGGGAAGACGGGATGAGCTGGGTAATGGTCGATGACCGGATGCAACGGGGCTACAGCTATCAAAGGGTCTGCGCCATGGGCGAGGGGTTCGATGCCGCTTTCACCCCGGCGCTGACGCCGCGCCAGATGCTGGAATACGGGGTGTTCGAAGGGGTCTACATGAACGATTGCCGGGCCGAGTTTCCCGCCGAGTGGTTCGCCGGCGCGCGGCTCTCGGCGCGGCCCGATCCGGACGTGAACTATTTCGGCGTCAAAAGCCGCCAGCCGCTGTCGGTGTGGCGCGAAAAGGGCTGGATCCACGGCCCCGACCCGCGCGGCTGGTTCCAGTGGTACTGCCGCTATTATTCCGGGCGGCGCCTGCCCGAGATCGACACCCTCCAGATCAGGCGCTGGCGGGCCTTCAACCGACATGCCGGGCAGATCCGCGCCAATTGCCACCCGGGCGACCTGTTCTGCCGGCCGCGCCAGCGCCAGGCGCTGCTGCAATGGGCCTGGGATCCGTTTATCTGAGCCTGCGGCCTCATCGCCGGTGATAATGGCGCTTTCGCGCCTTGCAACCGATGCCAATGCCCCCTAGGTTCGCCCCGAATTCGCGGGGGTGCCCCGTGCCTCGAGAAAAGGAAAGACCTCATGGAAGCCATCGGCCAGTTTATGCCCCTCATCCTGATCTTCGCGATCATGTATTTCCTGCTGATCCGCCCGCAGCAGAAGAAGGCCAAGGAACATCAGGCCATGGTCGACAACGTGCGCCGCGGCGACCAGGTTGTCACCCAGGGCGGGCTGATCGGCAAGATCTCGAAGGTCAAGGAAGACAACGAGGTCGAGGTCGAGCTGGCCGAGGGGGTCAAGGTGCGGGTGGTCAAGTCGACCATCGCCCAGGTGATGAGCAAGACCGAGCCCGCCGCCAGCAAGTAATCGGGAACAAGGCGGGGTCCGGCCGGGATAGGCCGGACCCCGATGCGTTTGTCCCCCTCGCTGCCGGGGGCAACCGACAAGCCGCCGCCCGCGGCGCCACAGCAACAGGACAGGGCCTAGAAGATGCTGCAAATCGACCTCTGGAAACGGGTGCTCATATGGGCCGTCTGCGCCTTTGGCCTGCTGATGGCGATGCCGAACGCCTTTTACGAGCGGGTCGAGGCGCGCAATGACGCGGTTGCGGCGCTCGAGCTGGGCCATGCCGGCAACGGTCTCGAGGCGCAGGCCGGGATGTGGCCCGCGTGGCTGCCCTCGGGGCTGGTCAATCTGGGGCTCGACCTGCGCGGCGGTGCCCATCTTCTGGCCGAGGTGCAGGTGGGCGATGTCTACGAGGCCCGCGTCAAGGCGCTGTGGCCCGAGGTGCGCAACTTGCTGCGCGATGAGCGCGCCACCATCGGCACCATCCGCCTCCAGCCGTCGCAGGGCGATCAGCTGCGGGTCAAAGTGTCCAAGCCCGAGCAGGTCGGGGCCGCCGCCACTCTGGTGCGCGGACTGGCGCGGCCGGTGGTGTCGCTGACCGGCGCCGGGCAATCCGATCTCGTGGTCACGACCGAAGGCGACATGGTGGTGGTCGAGCTCAGCGAGGCCGAGAAACTGGCCACCGACGAGCGTACCGTGCAGCAGGCGCTGGAGATCATCCGGCGCCGCATCGACGAGGTCGGCACCCGCGAACCCACGATCCAGCGCCAGGGGGCAGACCGGATCCTGATCCAGGTGCCGGGCATCGGCTCGGCGGCCGAGCTGAAAGAGATCATCGGCACCACCGCCCAGCTGACCTTTCACCCGGTGATCGGGCGCGGCAGCAATGCCGGGGCCAACCCCGGACCGGGCAATGAAATCCTGCCCTCGCTGGATGAGGAAGACGTCTTTTACACCATCGAAAGCGCGCCTGTCGTCACCGGCGAGGACCTGGTCGATGCCCAGCCGTCTTTCGATCAGAACAACACCCCGGCGGTGTCCTTCCGCTTCAACCCCACCGGCGCCCGCAAGTTCGGCAATTACACCGCCGAGAACATCGGCTCGCCCTTTGCCATCGTGCTCGACGGCGAGGTGGTCAGCGCGCCGGTCATCCAGTCGCATATCCCCGGCGGATCGGGCATCATCACCGGCCGCTTCACGGTCGAGGAAAGCACCAATCTCGCGGTGCTCCTGCGCGCCGGTGCCCTGCCGGCGGGGCTCGATTTCCTCGAAGAGCGCACCATCGGCCCGGAACTGGGGCAGGACAGCATCGATGCCGGGCGCATCGCCTGTGTCGTGGCCTTCGTCGCGGTGCTGGTCTTCATGGTGCTGAGCTACGGCACCTTCGGGCTGTTCGCCAATATCGCCCTGATCCTCAATGTCGGGCTGATCTTCGGTCTCCTGAGCACCATCGGCGCCACGCTGACCCTGCCGGGGATTGCCGGCATCGTCTTGACCATCGGCATGGCGGTGGACGCCAACGTGCTGGTCTTCGAGCGTATCCGCGAAGAGCTGAAATCGGCCAAGGGGCCGGCCCGTGCCATCGACCTTGGCTATGAAAAGGCGCTGAGCGCCATTCTCGACGCCAATATCACCACCTTCATCACCGCCGTGATCCTGTTCGCCGTCGGCTCCGGCCCGGTACGCGGCTTTGCCATCACCTTGGGCCTTGGCATTCTGACCTCGGTCTTCACCGCGATCTTCGTGACGCGGCTGATGATCGTGATCTGGTTCGAACGCCGCCGTCCCAAGACAATCGAGGTTTGACCCATGCGCCTGAGACTGGTTCCCAATGACACCAAGTGGGATTTCTTTTCGCGCCCGGTGCTGTGGCTGGGCATCTCCGGCCTGCTGATGGTGCTGGCGCTGGTCAGCTTCTCGATCCAGGGGCTGAACTATGGCATCGACTTCCGCGGCGGCACCACGATCCGTACCGAAAGCGCCACCGCCGTCGATGTCGCCGCCTATCGCAATGCGATCGCGCCCCTGGGGCTGGGTGACGTGTCGATCACCGAGGTCTTCGACCCCAATTTCGAAGAGGATCAGAACGTCACCATGATCCGCATCCAGGCCCAGGAAGGCCAGGAGGCGGTGACCGCGGACGTGGTGCGCGAGGTCGAGGCGGCGCTGAAGACCATTGCGCCCGATATTTCCTTTGTCTCGGTGGAATCCGTCGGACCCAAGGTATCGGGCGAGCTGATCCAGACCGCCGTGATCGCGGTGTTGCTGGCGATCGGTGCGGTGCTGATCTATATCTGGCTGCGCTTCGAATGGCAGTTCGCGCTTGGCGCCGTGGCGGCCCTGGTGCATGACGTGGTGCTGACCATCGGTGTGTTCTCGGAGTTGCAGATCCGTTTCGACCTGGCGATCATCGCCGCCCTGCTGACCATCGTCGGCTATTCGCTGAACGATACCGTGGTGGTCTTTGACCGGGTGCGCGAGAACCTGCGCAAATACAAGAAACTCGACCTCAAGGCGGTGCTGAACCTGTCGATCAACGAGACCCTGAGCCGCACGGTGATGACCTCGGTGACCACGCTCCTGGCGCTGATCTCGCTGTTCGTGCTGGGCGGAGACGTGATCCGCGGCTTTGTCTTCGCGATGATCTGGGGCGTCATCGTCGGCACCTATTCCTCGGTTTTCATCGCCTCGGCGGTGCTGCTGAAACTGGGGGTCAAGCGCGACTGGTCCAAGCCTTCGAGCACCGCCGGCAACCAGTTCGCCAATATCGACGCCTGAGCCAGGCCGTCTGCGGCCGAGGAGAGAGCCATGGACCTGCATGAAGTGATCTATTCCGACGCCGTGCCGATCGAGAGCTACGGCCCCGGCTTCTTCCGCATCAACGGCGAGGTGATCCGGGGCGGGGCGCTGATCCATGCCAAGGGGGCGCGCAGCTGGGGCGGCTATGACGACCTTCAGACCGTGCTCGACATGAAGCCGCATGTCGATTTCATCCTGCTCGGCACCGGCGCCGTCATGACCCCGGTGCCCGCCGCCTTCCGCCGGGCGCTGGACGCTGCCGGTATCGGCGTCGAGCCGATGGCCTCGCCCACGGCCTGCCGCACCTACAATGTGCTGGTCTCGGAGGGGCGCCGCGTCGCCGCGGTGCTGATCCCGCTCGAGGCCACGGCCGACGATGCGTGAGATCACGCATCCTACCGCCGTAGGGTGCGTGCTCGCACGCACCGGCGCACCATGCAAACGATCCGGGACCAAATCTCCGACAAACCCCCGGACCGCTTGACACATCTCAAGGCGCGCCACGGGGACGCCGTCTACACCGCCGCAAACGGCAATTGATGCTTTTGCCGATCCCGTTCATGCGCTAAGGCTGCCCCATGATCCTGACCGTAAAAGACCTGACCATTTCGCGCGGCGGCATCCCGGTGCTCGAAGGGCTGAATTTCACCCTCGAACCGGGTCGGGCGCTGGTGTTGCGGGGGCCGAACGGGGTCGGCAAGACGACCCTGCTGCGCACCGTCGCCGGGCTTCAGCCGCCGGTCTCGGGCAGCGTTGAATGCGCCCCCGACACGATTGCCTATGCCGCCCATAGCGACGGGCTCAAGGCGACGCTGAGCGTTGCCGAGAACCTTGCCTTCTGGGCCGATGTCTTCGGCACCAGCGGCATCGGCGATGCGCTGGCGGGGTTCGACCTCAATGCCCTCGCGGACCGGCCCGCCGGTGCCCTGTCGGCCGGGCAGAAACGCCGCCTCGGCCTGGCGCGGCTTCTGGTGACCGGGCGGCCGCTGTGGATCCTCGACGAGCCGACCGTGTCGCTCGACACCGCCTCGGTGGCGATGTTCGCCGACGCGGTGCGGGCGCATCTGTCGACCGGCGGGGCGGCGCTGATCGCCACCCATATCGACCTTGGGCTGGATGCCGAGGTGCTGGATGTCGGCCCGTTTCGCGCCAAGCCGCGCTCGGGCACCGGCGGTTTCGACGGCTTGGACGAGAGTTTCCTATGATTGCGCTGCTGCTTCGCGACCTGAAACTGGCGATGCGCGCCGGGGGCGGTTTTGGCCTCGGGTTGTCCTTCTTCCTGATCGTGACGGTGCTGGTGCCCTTCGGGGTCGGCCCCGAAAGCGGGCTTCTGGCCCGCATCGCGCCGGGCATCCTGTGGCTCGGGGCGCTGCTGGCCTGCCTGTTGTCGCTGGACCGGATCTTCGCGCTGGACTGGGAGGACGGCTCGCTCGACCTTCTGGCGACCTCGCCGCTGCCGATGGAGGGCGTGGTCACGGTGAAGGCGCTGGCCCACTGGCTGACCACCGGGCTGCCGCTGTGCCTGGCCTCGCCGCTGTTCGGGCTGCTGCTCAGCCTGCCCGGCGAGGGCTATCGCTGGCTGGTGGTGTCGCTGGTGCTCGGCACCCCGGCGCTGTCGGTGATCGGCACCTTCGGCGCGGCGCTGACCGTGGGGCTGAAACGCGGCGGTCTGCTCTTGTCGCTGCTGGTGCTGCCGCTTTACGTGCCGACGCTGATCTTTGGTGCCGAAGTGGCGCGGCGCGGTGCCGAGGGGCTGGCCAATACCACGCCGCTGCTGATGCTGGCCGGGATCACCGCCGGCACGATCGCGCTTCTGCCCTTTGCCAGCGCCTTGGTGCTGCGGGTCAATCTGCGCTAGGAGGCGTCGAGAAAGTGATAGGGGGTTAACCCAAATCAAGGCAGCGCGCCGCGCTCACTGGCATGTGAGGTGCAATTGCCTGAACAGGCGAGTAGGGAAAAGACATGGGTTCTATCTGGGAATACGCAAATCCGGTGAAATTCATCCGCACCTCGGAGGCGGTGCTGCCTTGGGTGTCGATCCTGGCCATCGTGACGCTGGTGGCGGGGCTGGTCTGGGGGTTTTTCTTCACCCCTGACGACTACCGCCAGGGGTCGACCGTCAAGATCATCTATCTGCATGTGCCCTCGGCGCTGATGGCGATCAACGTCTGGTTCATGATGCTGGTCACCTCGCTGGTCTGGCTGATCCGGCGCCACCACGTGTCGGCGCTGGCGGCGCGGGCCGCGGCCCCGGTGGGCGTGGTGATGACGCTGATCGCGCTGGTGACCGGGGCGATCTGGGGCCAGCCGATGTGGGGCACCTGGTGGGCCTGGGATCCGCGCCTGACCTCGTTCCTGATCCTGTTCCTGTTCTATCTCGGCTATATCGCGCTCTGGGCGGCGATCGACAATCCCGACACCGCCGCCGACCTGACCTCGGTCCTGTGCATCGTCGGCTCGGTCTTTGCCGTGCTCAGCCGCTATGCGGTCAACTTCTGGAACCAGGGGCTGCACCAGGGGGCCTCGCTGTCGCTGGACAAGGAGGAACATGTCGCCGACGTGTTCTCGACCCCGCTCTATGTCTGTATCGCCGGGTTCATCTTCCTGTTCATCGCGCTGGTCTTCCTGCGCACCCGCACGGAAATCTACAAACGCCGCACCAAGGCGCTGCTGGCAAGGGAGAGACTGGGATGATGCCCGATCTTGGAAAATACACCGACACTGTGCTGTCGTCTTACGCGGTCTCGATCCTGCTGCTGGTGCTCATGGTGGTCCTGAGCCTGCGCGCCGCGCGCAAGGCCCGCGCCGAACTGGAGAAGGTGGAGGGCCGCCGTCATGGCTAGGGTGTCGCCGCTGATGATCGCGCCGCCGCTGCTGTTCGCCGCTCTGGCGGCGCTGTTCTTCTTCGGCATGGCACGCGACAACCCCAACGAGCTGCCCTCGGCGCTGACCGGGCGGCAGGCACCGGCGCTGGCGGTGGCGCCGCTGGGCGATCTGCCGGGCATCGACCCGGCGATCCTGACCGACGGCGAGATCAAGCTGGTGAACTTCTGGGCCAGCTGGTGCGCGCCCTGCCGGGTGGAGCATCCGACGCTGATGCAGCTCAAGGCCGAAGGGCTGGCGATCTACGGCGTGAACTACAAGGACAAGCCCGCCAACGGGCTCGGCTTTCTGGCCGAACTCGGCGACCCCTACCGCGCCGTCGGACAGGACAGCAGCGGGCGCGTCGGGATCGACTGGGGCGTTTACGGCGTGCCCGAGACCTATCTTCTGGACGGCAGCGGCAAGATCATCACCCGCATCGCCGGCCCGCTGACCCAGCGCGAGCTCGAGGGGCGGTTGCGGCCCAAGCTTCGGGCCCTGCGCGAGGCGGCTCCGGGCTCGTAACCACCCTTCTGCGCCGGGTGCCTTTCCGGGCTTCGGGGCCGATCGATGCTGCCGCGGCCGGTGGCCTCGCCCCTGCCGGTGGCGCCCAGCCACCGCTTTGCCCGGATTTGACCGAGTAATGATGGACAAGTGCGGCACCCAGTCGCTAGAGGTGGGGCAACCTGTCCACGCCGAACATCTTGCAACTCGAATCCGAAAAGTATACTACGGCATACAACAGGTTTGGGAGTCGGTTCGCCAGGAAAAAGCGCGACCCGGTTTTCAAGCTATTCTGACACTAAAGCGTAGGGATCGTCATGAGCTTGTACACAGACTACCTAACCGAGATCGACACTCGCAAAGAACAGGGCCTGAACCCCAAGCCGATTGATGACGGCGCGCTGCTGGCCGAAATCATCGCCCAGATCAAGGACAGCGGCAACGCGCATCGCGACGCCTCGCTGAACTTCTTCATCTACAACACGCTGCCGGGCACCACCAGCGCGGCGGGCGTCAAGGCGGCCTTCCTCAAGGAGATCATCCTTGGTGCCGAGACCGTGGCCGAGATCAGCGTGGAATTCGCCTTCGAACTGCTGTCGCACATGAAGGGCGGCCCTTCGGTCGAGGTTCTGCTGGATCTGGCCCTGGGCGAGGATGCCGCGATCGCCGCGCAGGCGGCCGAGGTGCTGAAGACCCAGGTCTTCCTCTACGAGGCCGACACCGAGCGTCTGGACGCCGCCTACAAGGCCGGCAACGCCGTCGCCAAGGAGCTTCTGGAAAGCTATGCCAAGGCCGAGTTCTTCACCAAGCTGCCCGAGGTCGAGGAAGAGATCAAAGTCGTGACCTATATCGCCGGTATCGGTGATATCTCGACCGACCTGCTGTCGCCCGGTGCCGAGGCCCACAGCCGCGCCGACCGCGAGTTGCACGGCAAATGCATGATCACCCCCGAGGCGCAGGTCGAAATTCAGGAACTGCAGAAACAGCACCCCGACGCGCGCGTCATGCTGATCGCCGAAAAGGGCACCATGGGCGTGGGCTCGTCGCGGATGTCGGGCGTCAACAACGTGGCGCTGTGGACCGGCAAACAGGCCAGCCCCTATGTGCCCTTCATCAACATCGCCCCGGTCGTGGCCGGCACCAACGGCATCTCGCCGATCTTCCTGACCACCGTGGGCGTGACCGGCGGCATCGGCATCGACCTTGACAACTGGGTCAAGAAGACCGACGCCGACGGCAATGTCGTCGTGGACGAAGACGGCGAAGCGGTGCTGGAAGAGGCCTATTCGGTGGCCACCGGCACCGTGCTGACCATCAATTCGAAAACCAAGACCCTGCATGACGCGGATGGCAACGAGCTGAAAAGCGTCGCCGCCGCCTTTACCCCGCAGAAGATGGAATTCATGAAGGCGGGCGGATCCTATGCCGTGGTCTTCGGCAAGAAGCTGCAGACCTTTGCTGCCGCCGCCCTTGGCCAAGAGCTGAAGTCGGCCTATGCGCCCTCGAAAGAGGTGTCGATCGAAGGTCAGGGCCTGACCGCGGTCGAGAAGATCTTCAACCGCAACGCCGTTGGCACCACGCCGGGCGTGACCCTGCACGCCGGATCGGACGTGCGGGTCAAGGTCAACGTCGTCGGCTCGCAGGACACCACCGGCCCGATGACCGCGCAGGAACTCGAAGCCATGGCGGCGACCGTGATCTCGCCCTCGGTCGATGTCGGCTATCAGTCGGGCTGTCACACCGCATCGGTGTGGGACAAGAAGGCCCAGGCCAACATCCCCAAGCTGATGAAGTTCATGAATGATTTCGGCCTGATCACCGCGCGTGACCCGAAGGGCGTCTACCATTCGATGACCGACGTGATCCACAAGGTGCTGAACGACATCACCGTGGACGACTGGGACGTCATCATTGGCGGCGACAGCCACACCCGGATGTCCAAGGGCGTCGCCTTTGGTGCCGACTCGGGCACTGTGGCGCTGGCGCTGGCCACCGGTGAAGCCTCGATGCCGATCCCGGAATCGGTCAAGGTTACCTTCAAGGGGCAGATGGCCGACCATCTCGACTTCCGCGACGTGGTGCACGCCACGCAGGCGCAGATGCTGAAACAGCATGGCGACAACGTCTTCCAGGGCCGCGTCATCGAAGTGCACATCGGCACCCTCTTGGCCGACCAGGCCTTTACCTTCACCGACTGGACCGCCGAGATGAAGGCCAAGGCGTCGGTCTGTATCTCGAATGACGAGACGCTGATCGGCTCGCTGGAACTGGCCAAGTCGCGCATCCAGATCATGATCGACAAGGGCATGGACAACAAAGCCCAGCTTTTGCAGGGGCTGATCGACAAGGCCGACGCGCGGATCGCCGACATCAAGTCGGGCAAGAACCCGGCGCTGACCCCGGACGACAACGCCAAGTATTTCGCCGAGGTCGTGGTCGATCTCGACGCCATCGACGAGCCGATGATCGCCGACCCCGACGTCAACAACGACGACGTGTCCAAGCGCTATACCCACGACACCATCCGCGGCGTCTCTTACTATGGCGGCGACAAGAAGGTCGATCTTGGCTTTGTGGGCTCGTGCATGGTGCACAAGGGCGACATGAAGATCGTCGCCCAGATGCTGAAGAACCTCGAGAAGCTGCACGGCAAGGTCGAGTTCAAGGCACCTCTGGTGGTGGCCGCGCCGACCTACAACATCATCGACGAACTGAAGGAAGAAGGCGACTGGGAGATCCTCGAGAAATACTCGGGCTTCGAGTTCGACGACCTATTCCCGAAAACCCAGGCCCGCACCGAGTATGAGAACATCATGTATCTCGAGCGCCCGGGCTGTAACCTCTGCATGGGCAACCAGGAAAAGGCCGCCAAGGGCGACACGGTTCTGGCCACCTCGACCCGCCTGTTCCAGGGCCGCGTCGTTGGCGATACGCCCGAGAAGAAGGGTGAATCGCTGCTGGCCTCGACCCCGGTCGTGGTGCTGGCCGCCATCCTGGGTCGCACCCCGACCTTGGAAGAGTACAAGGCCGCCGTTGAGGGTATCGACCTGACCAAATTCGCCCCGCCGCTGGAAAAACCGGCCGACGCGAAATCGGTGCATTTCTAAAGCCCCCCGGCAGCGGGAGCGCGCAGAAACAGGGGGCGCCGCGTCATGCGGCGCCCCTTTTTGCCTGCCGGGGCGCGGCCGGGCGGATTTGTAACACTTCGCTCGCGAATCCTTTATTGGCCAGGGCAGGGCCTATTCACTATCAAGGGGCAGGGAAGAACGAGACGAGGTTGCCATGCGCGCCGCTCTGCTTTGGGCAATGATGATCTGGCTGGCCGTGTCGGCACCGCTTGCGGCGCAGACCCGGCCCGTGGTGGTCGAGCTCTTCACCTCGCAGGGCTGTTCCTCATGCCCGCCCGCCGATGCCTTCCTGCTCGAGACGCTGGCCCCGCGCAGCGACGTGATCGCGCTGGCGCTGCATGTCGACTACTGGGACTATCTCGGCTGGAAAGACCATTTCGCCAGCCCGCAGTTCACCAAGCGCCAGAAGGCCTATGCCAATGCGGCGGGGCAGCGCACCATCTATACGCCGCAGATGATCATCGGCGGGGTGCAGCATGTGGTCGGCACCCACCCCAAGGAGGTGCTGGCCCATATCCAGCGCCAGTCCGAGGCGCCGCAACGGGTCCGGCTTGGGCTGACGCGCCAGGGCGATGCGGTCCGGCTGAGGCTGGAGAACCTGATGCCGTCGCAGACCATGCCGGTGGACGTGTTCATGGTGCGCTACCTGGCCTCGGAGGAGGTCGAGATCACGCGCGGCGAGAACGCCGGGCGGCAGGTGACCTATGCCAATATCGTCACCGACTGGCGGCAGTTGCTGATGTGGGACATGGCCGAGCCGGTCGCGCTGAGGGTGCCGGTAACCGGCGACGAGCCGATCGCGGTGATCGTGCAGCAGCACGGCCATGGGCCGATCCTCGCGGCGGCGCAGCTGCGCTAGGTTCTGGGGCGGCCACCGGGCTTGCGCAGGTCGAGATCGGCATGTTTCCAGCGCCGGTGAATCCAGAACCACTGGTCGAGGTTGTCGCGCACCAGCGCCTCGAGCCCGTCATTGACCGCCTGGGTCATGGTCAGCGCATCGGAATGCGGGATCTCTTCCAGCGCGACGATGCGAAAGCTCAGCCCGTCGGGGCGGCGCAGCCCGTAGACCGGGATCAGCGCCGCGTCGTATTTCAGTGCCAGCTCGGCGGTGATCAGCGAGGTGCGGGCTTTCTTGCCGAAGAAATCAAGCGCCTCTCCATCCTGCACGTAAAGGTCGGTGAGGATGCCGAGGATGCCGCCGCCCTTGATGTGGCGCACCATCTCGATCATGCCCCGGCGCCCCTGTTCGAACATCGGGGTGCCGATGCTCGAGATCGAGCGCACGTAGTGGTCGTTGAAATACGGGTTCGACATTCGCCGGTAGAGCGCGCCCATGTTGTAGCCGCGATGGATCAGATTGGCGCGCACCGCGTCGTAATTGCCCATGTGGCCGGTGACAAGGATCACCGGGCGGCCGGCGGCGCGCGCCGCCTCGAGACGGGCCAGACCCGGCCCTTCGATCGGGGCCGCAATGGCGCGCTCGACGAAATCCTGCCCGGAATAGATCTCGATCAGGGTGCGCCCGGCATTGTCGGGCACCGCCCGGCACAGGCGGCGTATCTCGGCCTCGGGCAGGTCCGGCAGCACATGGGCCAGGTTGTCGCGCACCCGTTTGCGAAAGCCGCCGATCGGGGCCAGGACCTCGGCGGTGAGCCAGCCCATCAGCCGCACCCGGGTCGCATAGGGCAGCGCCAGCGCGGTGCCTATGGCGCCTTTCAGCACCAGGTTCACCATGTAATCCAAGGCGTTCTGTGCCCGGGTCGGGGTCGCTTTGTTCATGGGGCCTCGGTGGTCTTGCTGCGCGGCCAGACATAAGTGGCGGCGCGCGCCTGCGCAAGCTCTGCGAGACCTGCCGGCCAGCGCAAGACATGAAAGCGGCCGCCGCATCGCTGCGCCGGCCGTCGGTCATTCCTGCGCGGTGGCGCGTTTTCAGTCGCCAAAGACGCGGGCGAAGATCGTGTCGACATGTTTGGTGTGATAGCCCATGTCGAATTTCTCGTTGATGCCGTCGACGCCAAGCGCGGCGACCACCTCTTCGTCCGCCAGCAGCAGCTCGCGGAAGTCGAGCCGCTCTTCCCAGACCTTCAGCGCGTTGCGCTGGACCATGGAATAGGCGCCTTCGCGGCTGACACCGGCCTGGGTCAGCGCCAGCAGCACGCGCTGCGACATGACGAGGCCGGGGAACTTGTTCATGTTGTCGAGCATGTTCTCGGGGAAGATCAGCATCTTCTCGATCACCCCGGCCAGACGGTTCAGGGCGAAATCGAGGGTCACGGTGGCGTCGGGGCCGATGCCACGCTCGACCGAGGAATGCGAAATGTCGCGTTCGTGCCAGAGGGCCACGTTCTCCATCGCCGGGATCACGGTCATGCGCACCAGACGCGCGAGGCCGGTGAGGTTCTCGGTCAGGACCGGGTTCTTCTTGTGCGGCATCGCCGAGGAGCCCTTCTGGCCCATCGAGAAGAACTCGGCGCCTTCCAGCACCTCGGTGCGCTGCATGTGGCGGATCTCGATGGCGATGTTCTCGATCGACGAGGCGATGACACCGAGCACGGCAAAGAACATCGCGTGGCGGTCGCGCGGGATCACCTGGGTCGAGATCGGCTCGGGCTTGAGGCCCAGTTTTTCACAGACATGCTCTTCGACCGCCGGGTCGATATTGGCGAAAGTGCCGACAGCGCCGGAAATCGCGCCGGTGGCCACCTCGTCGCGCGCCGCCAGAAGACGCGCCTTGTTGCGGTCCATCTCGGCGTAGAAACGGGCAAAGGTCAGGCCCATGGTGGTGGGCTCGGCGTGGATGCCGTGGCTGCGGCCGACGCGCACCGTGTCCTTGTGCTCCATGGCGCGGGTCTTCAGCGCTGCAAGCACCCGGTCGAGGCCGGTCAGCAGGATGTCGGCGGCGCGCACCAGCTGCACGTTGAGGCAGGTATCAAGCACATCCGACGAGGTCATGCCCTGATGCACGAAACGCGCCTCTTCGCTGCCCACGTGCTCGGCCAGGTGGGTCAGGAAGGCGATCACGTCATGTTTGGTCACCGCTTCGATCTCGTCGATGCGGGCCACGTCGAACTCCACGTCCTTGGCCTTCCAGACCGCGTCGGCGTTTTCCTGCGGGATCACCCCCAGCTTGGCCTGGGCGTCACAGGCATGGGCCTCGATCTCGTACCAGATGCGGAACTTGGTTTCGGGCGACCAGATGGCGACCATTTCGGGGCGGGCATAGCGAGGGATCATGTCACGGCCTTGTCTCTTGGAGGGATCTGGGCGCGGTTTAGACCGAAGCCGGGGTGGCGGCAAGCCGCGAGGCCGCGAATGAGACGGATTGCCCTGATTTTACTTGCCCCGCGGCAGTGTTGCGCCGTGCGGGCCGGCACTGTCGGCAGCATCCCTGCGATCGCGCGGGGCGCCGGCTCTGGGGCGGCACCCCGGCGGTTCCGGGCTCAGGCGGCGCTGTTGTCGTTGGTCTCGCGCAATTGCGTGTCGATGCGCAGGATATGGCTGTCCAGCCATGCATCGATGGTGTCTAGAAGTGTGGCCGCCCTTGCGCGGTCGAAACCGTTCTTGCGAAACTCCGCATACTCGGTCTCGACGAACTCGGTGAAGGCTTCGTGCTCTGTCTGGTTCTGTTTCGCGGCCGGACAGTGACTGGCCAGCATACACTCGCCCTCAAAACAGAAATGGATTTCGGTATAAAGCCGCAGGAACTCCAAGAATCCCCGAAAGGTCTCCGAGGAACAGTTTCCCTCTAGGGCTTCGCGGAACTCCTCGGTGCTTTCGAAAAGGGTTTTATGTTGGGCGTCTATTTCCGCATTGCCCGTCGCGTATTTCTCCGACCACTTCATGGCTTTCCTCACAATCCATTAAAAAATGTCTCCCTTGCCGCACGGTTAGGGTGAGTTTGACCGGTTGACAACAACCATGGTAGTCGTTTTTTGCATGGCTGCCATTCCACAAATCGTCCCTGGTCGCCATTACTTGCCGTAGCGTCGCTTTTTGCCAAGATATTGTCCGGCTCTGGTCGGCAAGGCGGAACCTGACGGACGGAAACGGGGTGCATCAGCCGATTCCGGTGGCGTCGAGGCCGACGCCGGGGAAAGTCCGCCGCTCAGTCCTCTCCCATCAGGCGGGGGTCGAACGGGTAGGTGGTGAGGTTCTCAAAGCCGTCCTCGGTGATCAGCACCTGGTCCTCGAGCTTGATCGAGAAATCGCCGCCTTCGGGGCTTACCAGCGCCTCGACGCAAAGCACCATGCCGGGCTGCAAGTCGTAGTCAAAGGCCCCGTCGACCATCTTGTCGGGATAGGCGATCAGCGGCCACTCGTCACAGAGGCCCACGCCATGCATCATGCAGCCGTATTTCTGCGCCTGATACTGCGCGTCAAGCTCGTGGTAGCTGCGCGAGATGTCCTGGATGTTGGCGCCGGGCTTCAGCAGCTCCATGTTGGTCATGATGTGTTCATGCGCGTGGCGCATGGAATAGATCATGTCGGCCCTTGGCTTTTCATCGCCGATCCACCAGCTGCGGGAAATGTCGATGCAGATGCCGTAGGAGCCGATCAGGTCGGTGTCGAAGCTGACGATCTC
>NZ_JBFJVE010000039.1:0-18536 GCF_041624275.1 Shimia sp. | reverse complement strand
CTCCATGCGCGCGACCTCGGCCTGAAGCCGCGCCAGATCGGCGCTGAGCGCGGCGTGGTCGGCGGTGATCTCGACCCGGCGGAAGACGCCGTAGTCGCCCTGAACGGCGGCGAAGGTGAAATAGACCGCCATTGCGAAACAGGCTCCGAAAAACAGGAGCGCACCTAGGGCGGGGCGGGAAGTCTGGCTGGTCATCTGTCTGGGGTCTGCTCTGCGCTGTCTCTGCCTCGGGTCGCGCCCTTTGCGGGCGTCTGGGGCGACTGTGCCACAGGCGATTCGCGCTGTGAATGGCTTTCTGGCCCCGGGCCGGTGTTTTGCCCGGCCCTGTGACCCGAGGGTGACGGCGGCGTGACGTCACGGTTTTCTGGCGCCGCCGGTGGGCGATGTGCAAGGCTGTGGCGGGTGTCGAGGGAGGAAGAGACATGAGCGGATCTGCGGCGTCGAGCCAGTTGGAAAGCCACGAGGTGCACAACCAGCCCGAGGCGCGTCAGCCCGGCAACCTGTGGCACGAGGATCTGCCGCTGCGCGAGGCGGCGCTCGCCTCCGGGGCGCGGGCGGATCACCTCGAGCGGGCCGGCGGCGTCATCGGCAGCGCCGCCAACCGCCATGCCGGGGAAGAGGCGCGGCGCGATCCGCCGCGGCTGAAGCTTTTCGACAACGGCGGGCGGCGGCTGGACGAGGTCGCCTTTCACCCCGGCTATCACCAGGTGATGGCGGCGGGGCTGGAGAGCGGCTATGCCGCCGTGGCCTGGGACGGTCAGGCGGGCGGCCATGCCACCCATGCGGCGCTGGTCTATTACCAGATGCAGGTCGAGCCCGGGGCCGGCTGCCCGATGACCATGACCTATGCCGCGGTGCCGGCGCTGCGCCATGATCGCGGGCTGTATGACATCTGGGCGCCGAAACTGACCTCGGGGCTTTACGATCCCTCGACCCGGCCCATTGGCGACAAGCCGGGGGCGACGCTGGGCATGGCGATGACCGAGAAGCAGGGCGGCTCGGACGTGCGCGCCAACAGCACCAAAGCGATGCGCGAGGGCAATCATTACCGGCTGCGCGGCCACAAGTGGTTCTGTTCGGCGCCGATGAGCGACGGTTTCCTGACCCTGGCCCAGGCCAAAGAGGGGCTGACCTGTTTCCTGGTGCCGCGCTGGCTGGAGGGAGAGCGCAACGCGATCCGGCTGCAGCGGCTTAAGGCGAAGCTGGGCAATGTTGCCAATGCCAGTTCCGAGATCGAATATCACGATGCGCTGGCCTGGCGGCTGGGCGGTGAGGGCGACGGGGTGCGCACCATTATCGAGATGGTGCATCACACCCGGCTTGACACGGCGATTGCCCCGGCGGCCTTGATGCGGGCGGCGCTGGCCGAGGCGCATCACTGGGTGACCTATCGCTCGGCCTTTCAGCGGCGGTTGATCGACCAGCCCTTGATGCGGCAGGTGCTGGCCGATCTGGCGCTGGACTGGGAAGGCGCGCTGGCGGTGGCGATGTTCATGGCCGAGGCTTTTGATCGCGAGGATGACCCGTCGCGCGCGCTGGCGCGGATTGGCGTGGCTTTGGCCAAATACCTGTCGAACAAACGCTGTATCAGCGTGGTCGGCGAGGCTTTGGAGGTCTTGGGCGGCATGGGCTATGTGGAAGATACGCCGATGCCGATGCTCTATCGCGAGGCGCCGTTGAACTCGATCTGGGAAGGCTCGGGCAATGTGATCTGTCTCGACATCCTGCGCACCCTGGCGCGCGAGCCGCTGGCGGCTGAGGCCTTGCATGAGGTGCTGGATGGCGCCAGGGGGCGGGATGCGCGGTTTGACGCCGCGCTGGAGCAGCATCGGTCGCGTTGGAAGGCGATCCCGCCCGAGGGAGAGGCGCGCTGGTTTGCCGAAAGCCTCGGCAATCTGCTGACCGCAGCGGCCTTGATGCGCACGGCGCCCGATGCGGTGGTCGCGGGCTATGTCACCAGCCGGCTTGAAGGCAATCGCGGGCAATTGGCGGGCACCGTGGCGGGGCTCGACACCGAAGCCATCCTTGCGCGGCTGGGCCCCGGCGGCTGAGGCTTTGCAAGCGGCGTCGCCTCGTATAGGGTCCGGCGACCGCGACCCTGCCGAAAGCCGACGAGACCCCGGATGCCCGATTTTGCCCTGTTGATCTCTCCCGCCGCCGGCGCGGCCTATTTCGCCGATGTCCGGGAGGTGGCGCTGGCCGAGATTGCCGGGCTGGCCGGGGTCGAGGTCGGCGATATCGAAACCCGGGGCGGCATGGAGTTCCTGCGGCTCACATGCGCCGAAACCCGGATCACCGACCTGTTGCGGCTGTCCTTTGCCCAGGGGGTGTTTCAGATCGAGGAGGGCAAATGGGCCCCGGTCGAGGGCGGCGCAGGGTTTCTGCTGCACGAGGATTTCGTCAGCGGCGAAAAATACCGGGGCAAGACCAATGAAATGCTGACCCGGATGCTGATAAATCTGGCTCTGCAAGAGGCAGACACGGGCGCCGCGAAGCCGCGGCTTTTGGATCCGATGTGCGGGCGGGGCACCTCCTTGTTCTGGGCCATGCGGTTTGGCCTGTCGGCCACCGGCATCGAGCAAGACGGCGCTGCGCTGAACGAGATCCGGCGCGGCCTTAAGAAATGGACCAAGCTGCACCGCCAGAAACATAAATTGGTCGAGGGCTGGGTGCAGAAATCCAACAAGAAGGGCGTCGGCAAATACCTCGACTTCATGGCCGAGGGGCAGGTGGCGCGGGTCATCACCGGCGACACGGTGAATGCCCGCGATCTGGTCGGGCGCAGGCCGTTTGACCTGCTGGTCACCGACATTCCCTATGGGGTGCAGCATATGGGCGGGGCCGATGGCGCGCGCAGCCCGCTGGCCACCATCGAGGCGGCGGCGCCCGGTTGGGCGGCCTGTCTCGCCCCCGGGGGGGTGATGGCGATCGCCTTCAACAGCTATATTCCCAAGCGCGCCCGGATGGAGGCGGCCTTTGAGGGGCTGGATCTGCAGGTTCTGAAAAGAAACGTCGCGCACAGGATGAGTGAATCCATTCTGCGCGACGTGCTGTTGCTGCGGAAAAACCGCTAATTCACAGGTGGTTAGCCCGCGACCGAGGCATCATAGATGCTGTCGATCGAGCCTTCGATCATGGCGTTGAACGCATCGTCGCTTTGCTGGGCCGACAGGCCTTCGGTCAGGGCGCGCGAGAAAGAGGCGATCATGCCGGTGTTGGTCGAAAGGCGCTGGTTGGCCTCGTCACGGCTGTAGCCGCCCGACAGCGCCACGACACGCATCACGCGCGGGTGATCGACCAGCGGCTTATAGTGGTTGGCGGTCTCGGGCAGGGTCAGCTTCAGCATCACCTGCTGGCTTTCCGGCAGCGCGTCCAGCGCCGAGGTCAGCTCGGACAGAAGGATGGCCTCGGCCTCGGCCTTGTCGGCGATCGAAATGGTCACCTCGGGTTCGATGATCGGCATCAGCCCGTGGCCGAGGATCTGTTCGCCGATCATGAACTGCTGGGCCACCACGGCGCGGATGCCGGCCGGGTTTGCGGCCGAGATCACCGAGCGCATCTTGGTGCCGAAGATGCCCTTGGCGACGGCGCGCTCGCAGAGCGTGTCCAGCTCGGGCATCGGCTTCATCATCTGGACGCCGTTTTCCTCGGCCTCAAGACCCTTGTCGACCTTCAGGAAGGGCACCACGCCGCGCTGTTCCCAGAGGTAGGTGGCGGTGGGGGTGCCGTCGATCTCGCGGTCCATGGTCATTTCGAACAGGATCGCGCCGACCACCTTGTTGCCGGTAAAGGCCGGGGCGGCGGCGATGCGGGCGCGCATGGCGTGGATCAGGTCGTACATCTCGGCGTCCGAGCCGTAGCCGGTTTCCTCGATGCCGTAGAGGCGCAGCGCCTTGGGGGTCGACCCGCCGCTCTGGTCAAGGGCGGCGATGAAGCCGGCGCCGGAGGTCATCTGATCGGTTTGTGCTTGTTTGGACATGGGTTCCGCCCTTGGAAATATGCAGGTTTGGTCGGTGAAAAAGGCTCGCCCCGCTTCTAAGCGAGCGGGGCGGGGGTTGCAATCGTGGTGGCGCTAACGCCTGGCTGTGGCCGCAATCGGGGCGTGCAAGGGGCCTTTGGGCGATGCGCGCCGCCGGATGGCCGGCCTCGGGCTACTGGATCAGCGCCGCGACGCCGGGCAGGGTCTTGCCTTCCATCCATTCAAGGAAGGCACCGCCGGCGGTCGAGATATAGCTGAAATCGGTGCCCGCGCCCGAAGCGTTGAGCGCCGCCACGGTGTCACCGCCGCCGGCGACCGAGATCAGCTTGCCGCTGCGGGTCAGCGCGGCGGCCTGCAGCGCGGCGGCATTGGTGGCGGTGTCGAAGGGCTCGATCTCGAAGGCGCCGAGCGGGCCGTTCCAGATCAGCGTCTGGCTGGCCTTCAGAACCGCGGCGATGGCGGCAACGCTTTCGGGGCCGGCATCAAGGATCATCGCGTCCTCGGGGCATTGGCCCAGCGGCAGGATCTCGTGATCGGCATTGGCCTCGAACTTGCGCGCCACCACCACGTCGCGCGGCAACAGGATGGTGCAGCCGGTGGTCTTGGCCTTTTCCATGATCTCGCGGGCGGTGCCGGTCATCAGCCGCTCGGCCAGGGAAATGCCGATCGGCACATCCTGCGCGGCCAGAAAGGTGTTGGCCATGCCGCCGCCGATCACCAGCGTGTCGACCTTTTCGATGAGGTTCGACAAAAGCTCGAGCTTGGTCGAGACCTTGGCCCCGCCGACCACCGCGGTGACCGGGCGCCGCGGCTTGCCGAGGGCGCTTTCCAGCGCCTGCAACTCGGCCTGCATCAGGCGGCCGGCACAGGCCGGCAGCAGCCGGGCCAGGGCCTCGGTCGAGGCATGGGCGCGGTGGGCGGCCGAGAAGGCATCGTTGCAATAGACATCGCCAAGCCGCGCCATGCCGGCGGCCAGCTCGGGGTCGTTCTTGGTCTCGGCGGCGTGGAAGCGGGTGTTTTCCAGCAGCAGCACCTGACCGTCCTGAAGGGTTTCGGCGGCCAGTTCGGCGGCCGGGCCGACACAGTCGGCGGCAAACTGCACCCGGGTCTCGAAGGCGCGTTCCAGCGTCGGCACAAGCTGGCGCAGCGACAGGTTCTCGCGGCGCTCGCCCTTGGGGCGGCCGAAATGCGCCAGCAGGATCGGCCGGCCACCGGCGGCGAGAATGTCTCGCACCGTAGGAGAGATGCGGCGGATACGGGTGCTGTCGGTCACCACCCCTTCGACGATCGGCACGTTGATGTCGACCCGCACCAGAACGCGCTTGCCGTTCAGTTCCATGTCATCAAGTGTTTTCCAGCCCATAATGCCTCTCCGACGGTCAAAATTGTTGCGCCCTTTCCTAAAGGAAACGGGCGGGGGGTCAATGCGCTCTCTTGGCATTCGCGGCGGCGGTGATTAACTATCGCGCAAACAGTCAGACAGGAGAGCCAGATGGCCGAGATCAAAGACCCCGAAAACACCATCCTGATGGAACTGAAGGACGGCACCGTCGTCATCGAGCTCCTGCCCGACGTGGCCCCCGGCCACAGCGCGCGGATGAAGGAGCTGGCGCGCTCGGGTCAATATGACAACGTCGCCTTTCACCGGGTGATCGACGGTTTCATGGCGCAGACCGGCGACGTCGCCAACGGCAACATGGAAAAGGACTTCAACCTGCGCATGGCCGGCACCGGCGGCTCGGACCTGCCCAACCTCAAGGCCGAGTTCTCGAAGCTGCCGCATGATCGCGGCACCCTGGGCGCCGCCCGCAGCCAGATGCCCGACAGCGCCAATTCGCAGTTCTTCATCAACTTCAAGGACAACCATTTCCTCAATGGCCAATACACCGTCTACGGCCGCGTCATCGAGGGCATGGAGCATGTCGACGCCATCACCCGGGGCGAGCCGCCTGCCAGCCCCGACCGCATGGTGTCGGTGAAAGTGGCCGCAGATGTCGATGCGTAAGCTCGCCTTTGCCCTGTCGCTGATGGCCAGCCCTGCGCTGGCCACCGGCCTCCAGATCGAGATCGAGGGCGAGGCCAATGGCACCGTGACCATTGATCTGTTCGAAGACGTGGCCCCGAACCACGTTGAGCAGATCACTGCTCTGGCCGCCGAAGGCGCTTATGACGGGGTGGTCTTCCACCGCGTGATCGAGGGTTTCATGGCGCAGACGGGTGATGTGCAATACGGCAAGCTGGGCAATGATCTCAGCTATGCCGGACGGGGCAAGTCGGAGCGTGCGAACCTTGCGGCCGAGTTCTCGGACATTCCCTATGACCGGGGCATCGTCGGCATGGCGCGCTCGCAGCACCCGGACTCGGCCAATGCGCAGTTCTTCATCATGTTCGCGCCGGGGCATTTCCTCAATGGCCAGTACACCGTGGTCGGCAAGGTCACGGCGGGCATGGAGGTGGTCGACGCGATCAAGCTTGGCAAGGGCGGCAACGGCGCGGTGATCGGCCGCCCCGACCTGATGAAAACGGTCACGGTGACCGAGTAAAGACGCTTCAAACACGTCGTTTGGGTGCGTCCTGGGCCGTTTCAACCAGAAATTCCGCTGACGCGACTTGCGGGTCGCGTCAGCGTAGCCGCCGTGATCGTTCGGGCGCGAAAAGGATCAATCACCCAACGGAAAGATGCGAAAAGCGGTCACTTCCGTACGAATACATCGCTGAGTTCACCCTTTCCCTTGTTGCGTTTGGACTGCAGCTGCGTGCCGTTGGTGTAGACGACCTGACAATCGGTTCCGAGCTCGTTCTTCCCGAGGATGATGTTGCGGCAGAAATAGCGCCCCTGCCAGTTCCAGGCACCGCGCAGTTTTTCCTTGTTGAAACGCCCGACCATGGTGCCATCGGCATTGGATCGCACCCAATTGCCATGTTCGTCATAGAACTTGTGGCCCACGACCATTGCGCGATAGTCGTCTTCATTGGTGATTTTATTCAGTGATTGTGCGTTGGCTGGATTGGCGAGAACCATCGCCGATGCGAGGATTGAAATCGTTGCAAAACGCATGTCTTGTCTCCTAAATCTGCTGTTTGAATGCGTTCAGGGTATCACGAAGTCGTGCCCGATCAAAGCGCCTGCCATTGTGCACGAAGTTTCACATCTGCGTGCTGCGGATAGCTTTTGCTCTGGTTTGACCGCATCTTGGCGGAGATTGGAGGAATGCGATGATTTTCAGGGCGCTCAAGGCAGCAACGATCATGGTGGTTCTGGCCGGCGGTGCCGGGGCCAACCCGGATTTCTGGAAACATGAATGGCCCGAGACCGATTTCTCGGTGACCTCGGTCGCATCATGGTCCGAGATCCTTTCGGGCGGGCCGGCCAAGGACGGCATCCCGGCGCTCAGCGATCCGCAGTTCATCCGCGCCGGCGAGGAAAGCCGCATCGGCGATCGCGAGCCGGTGATCACGGTCGAGATCGAGGGCGCCGCGCCGCGCGCCTATCCGCTGCGCTACCTGACCTGGCACGAGATCGTCAATGACACGGTGGGCGGCATGCCGATCGCGGTGACCTTCTGTCCGTTGTGCAATTCGGCGCTGACCTTTGATCGGCGTCTTGGAGGGCGGGTGCTGACGCTGGGCGTGTCGGGCAAGCTGCGCAATTCCGACATGGTGATGTATGACCGCGAGACCCAGAGCTGGTGGCAGCAGGCGCTGGGGCGGGCGATCGTGGGCGAGCTGACCGGCGCCGAACTGGCGCTGGTGCCCAGCTGGATGGAGGGCTGGGACCAGTTCCGTGCCCGCAACCCCGAGGGGCTGGTGATGGCCGAGCCGGCCTATAACCGGCGCTACGGGCGCAACCCCTATGCCGGCTATGACAGTTCCAAACGGCCGTTTCTCTATAATGGCGAGCTGCCGCCGCACGGGATCGCGGCCTTGTCGCGCGTGGTGCGGGTCGGGGACCGGGCCTGGCCGTTGCAGCGCCTGCGCGAGACCGGAGTGCTGCGCGAAGCCGGGGTCGAGATCAGCTGGGTTGCAGGGCAGGCCTCGGCGCTGGACAGTGGCAACATGGCCAAGGGGCGCGATGTCGGCTCGATCCGGGTGCGCGACGCGCAGGGGCGCGACCTGGCCCATGACGTGATGTTCGCCTTTGCCTTTCATGCCTTCTGGCCCGAGGGGCGGTGGATGCTGGGTGAGTGACCGCCGGGGCGGCAATTCAGCCCGGCGACACCCTGACGAGGCCATGAAAAACGCCGCCCCGTAACGAGGCGGCGTTGGAATGTCGCAGGCGCAGCCGCAGCTGCGGGTCCAGAGCTTTAGGCGCTGGCCTTGGGGGCGGCGGGCTTGGCCACCGGCGCGGCGGCGGACTTTTTGGTCAGCGGGTCGTCCTGACGCTGCACCGAGCCTTCGAAATGGGCGCCGCTCTCGATGGCGATGGTCTTGTGGATGATGTCGCCTTCGACGCGGGCGGTCGAGGTCAGGCGCACCTTGAGGCCGCGCACGCGGCCGACGATGCGGCCGTTGACGACCACGTCATCGGCGATCACCTCGCCCTTGATCGTGGCGCTTTCGCCGACGGTCAGAAGATGGGCGCGGATGTCGCCCTCGACGGTGCCTTCGACCTGAATGTCGCCGGTGGTTTTCAGATTGCCCGAGATATGCAGGTCCGAGGACAGGATCGAGGCCGGCGGCTTGGCCTTGGGCGGCGGCGCCTTGAAGTCGCTCGCGGGTTTCTGCGGGGCGGCGGCGGGCGCCGGGGCGGGCTTGGCCGGTTCTGCGGGTTTGGGTTCGTTGATCTTGCTCTTAGAAAACATTTCGTCCAGCCTTGATAAATTTCATCGGGTTCACCGCGCTTCCGTTCTTGCGCACCTCATAGTGCAGATGGGTGCCGGTGGATCGTCCGGAATTGCCCATATCACCAATATGATCGCCAAGCGAGACCCTTTGTCCGACCTTCACGCGGATTTTCGCCAAGTGGGCATAGCGGGTCTCGATGCCGAACTCGTGCTGGATCTTGATCAGGCGACCATAGCCCGACAGCCAGTCGGCATGGGTGACCACGCCGTCGGCGGTGGCATAGATCGGGGTGCCGTGGCGGGCGGCGAAATCGGTGCCCTTGTGCATCCGCCCCCAGCGCATGCCATAGCCGCTGGTATAGCGGAAGGCGCTTTTCAGCGGGCTCGAAAAGGGGAGGGTCTCGGCGGCGATGCGGTACATGTTGAGCTGGTCCATCTGGTCCAGCAGCGAATTGGCGCGCAGGGTGTCCTCGGTCAGCTCGCCGCCCTTGGTCGAAAAGGCCAGCGGCATCAGCGGGCCGCCCTGACCGTTATAGCCGCGCCGCACTTCCTTGAGCAGCGCGTCGGTGTCCATGCCGGCTGCCTTGAACATGGTTTCCAGAGGCTCGACGGAAATCGTCATCGCGTCTTCGAGCTGGCGGAAGATCTGGTCGTTCTTCTCTGCCATCAGCGCCATCTCGAGCTGCATCTCGCGGGCCGCATCAAGCGCTGCCTGCGCGTCCTGAAGCACCTGGTCGCGCTCGGCGGCGGTGTCGGCGAGAACCGCCGAAAGCGTGCCCACCATGTCGTCGTTCAGCGGCGAGGCTCCGGCCTCGGCCGGATCCTTGCGGCTCGCGTCATTGCGCAGCGCCGCGATTTCGCTAAGGGCGCTTTCGCGTTCCTTCATGGTGCGGCGCAGGGTCGACTGGATGACCTCGACGCCGGTTTCCAATTCGCGGCGGCGCGATTCCGAGGCCAGAAGCTCGGATTGCATGGCCGAGATCTGGTCGAGGGCCGAGTTGAAGCGCTGCTGTGCCGCCAGCGCCTCTTCGGTGCGCGCGTCGCGCTCTTGCGAGAGATCATTGAGACGCAGCTCATAGGTCTGCTGGTCGCGCCGTGCCTGTTCGCGGAAATTGCCGGCGCCGATCGAATCCATCAGCAGGATCGCGGTGGCGATGATCGTCCAGGCGATGATCGAGGTGCCGCCGACGAAGGCCAGAAGCTGCGTCGAGGGCCGCAGGCGGATGAAGCGGGTGTCCTCTTCCGAGCGCAGGAACAGCCGACGTTCCGGAAAAAAGCGCTCGAGAAGCGTGTGAATTCTGATCGCCAGACGTGAACGCACGTGTCTTTGTCCCCAGTCCCATCCCGGTTTTCCGGGCTTCTGTCCTGTCCCGGCCCGGATTTATTAACGATTGCCCGACTTTGGGGCAAGGTCTTTGCGCCGGCCCGGCCAAGGGCCGTGCGCCGCGCCGGGCGGCGATCGGCGGCGACCTGCCGATCCGGCAGCGGTGCCGGGGGCCGGCGACCGCGAAATGCGGGTCGGGTCGGGGGCTAGGGGCGTTCGCGCCGCGGCGTTTCCTCGGCCAGGGGCCAGTAGAAATCGGGCGGCAGCCCGGCCTCGGCGCGCTTTTCCTCGTTGAAGGGCGGTTTCAGCGCCGAGTGGAAATAGCGCCGCACAAGGGCGTGGAAAATTTCCTTCGGATCCCGGTCATGACGGCCGCAGAGAAAGTGGAACCATTTCGAGCCATAGGCGACATGGCCGACCTCTTCGGCATAGATCACCTCGAGCGCGGCGACGGTGTCGCTTTCGCCGGCCTGGCGGAAAATCTCGATCATGCCCGGGGTGACGTCGAGGCCGCGCGCCTCGAGCACCATCGGCACCACCGCCAGCCGGCCCATGAAATCCCCGGCCGTGTCCTCGGCGGCGCGCCACATGCCGGCATGGGCGGGCAGGGCGCCGTAATGGCTGCCCATCGCCTCGAGGCAGTCACAGACCAGATTGAAATGCTTGGACTCCTCGTCCGCCGCCTTGACCCAGTCGTCATAAAAGCCCGGCGGCATCGGGGTGGCGGCAAAACGGGCGATGATGTCCCAGTGCAGGTCGACGGCGTTCAGTTCGATATGGGCCACCGCATGCAGCAGCGCGATGCGCCCCTGCGGGCTGCCGGGGCGGCGGCGCGGCACGTCGCGCGGCGACAGCAGTTCGGGTTTGGTGGGGCGCGCCGGCTGCAAGGGGGGCGTGGCCGCGCCGATCTCGGGCGCGGTCCCGGCGGCGCGCGCGGCAAACCAGGCCGCGGCATGCTGGTGGCTGAGCGCGGTCTTGGCGCGGCCGTCGGCGGTGGTCAGCACCTCGACCGCCATCTGCGAAAGGGTCTTGCCGCTCACAGCGCCCGCACCGCCTCGAGCACCTCTTCGACATGGCCCGCCACCTTCACCCTGCGCCAGATGCGGGCGATCGTGCCGGCCTCGTCGATCAGGAAGGTCGACCGCTCGATTCCCATGAAGGTCTTGCCGTACATCTTTTTCTCTTTCCACACGCCATAGCGTTCGCAGACATCGCTGTTGGCGTCCGACAAGAGCGGGATCGCGAGGTCCTTCTTGGCGATAAACCGCTCATGCGAGGCCATGTCGTCCTTGGAGATGCCGTAGATCTCGGCGCCGGCGTCGGCAAAGGCCGCGCGCGCCTCGGAAAAGCCGATCGCCTGTTTGCTACAGCCCGCCGTGTTGTCGCGCGGGTAGAAATACAGCACCAGCTTGCGGCCCTGCATGGCCGACAGCGCAAAGGTGGTCCCGTCCGAGGACGGCAGCGAAAAACCGGGGGCTGGATCGGACTGTTCAAGCATCTTGAGATTCCTCGATTTAGACAGGCATAACGTATAGGGAGGGCTTGGACGAGCAAGCCCCATTCGCAGCAGACGAGGATCGCGGTGTCAGAACCCGAAATTCCCGCCCCCGATACCCGCCCCCGGACGCGCCGCGGGCGGCGGGTCGGCCTGTGGCTCCTGCTCAGCCTCGGCGGGTTGGCGGCGGTGCTGGCGCTGGTGCTTTTCGCGCTGATCGGCCGGCCGCTGAACGTGCCCGGCTGGGCCGCCAGCCGGGCCGAGATGCTGCTGGCGCGGCAGATGCCGCATATGGACCTCGATATCGGCGAGATGTCGGTGGTGATCGAGGACGGGCTGCGGCCGCGCATCCGCGCCCGGGCGCTGCAGCTGCGCGAGCGCGACAGCTCGAGCGCCATCGCGCTGGAAGAGGTCGACATCACCCTGTCGATGCGCGATCTGCTGCGGCGCCGGCTGGGCCTGCGCGACGTGCGCGTGACCGGGGTCTTCGTCAGCCTGCACCGGCTGGCGGACGGCGCCTTCAACATCTCCTTCGGTCCCGCCGACGGCCCGCTGGGGCCGATCGACGCCCGCGCCACGCTGGCCAATTTCGGCACCCAGATGGCGGCGCTGCTCGATCTGCCGCTGCTGGCGCCGCTCGAGAACGTGCGTGTCGACGCGCTGCATCTGCGCTATGAGGATGTGCGCGCCGGGCGCGGCTGGTCGATCGATGGCGGCCGGGCGCGGCTGCGCCGGCGTGGCGACGCGGTGTCGATCTCGGCCAATATGGTGGCGCTGGGGGCGCGCTCCTATGTCTCCTCGCTGGAAATGACGGTGGAAACCTCGCTCAGCAGCAACATGTCGCAGTTCGGCCTCACCTTCGAGGACATGCCAGCGGCCGATATCGCCTCGCAGTCGCCGGCGCTGGCCTGGCTGGCGATCCTCGAGGCACCGATCTCGGGCGCGCTGCGGGCGGCGACCGAGGGTGACGGGGTGCTGGGGCCGACCGCCGTCGCCTTGCAGATCGGCGCCGGCGCCCTGCAACCCGACGACCGGGTGCGCCCGGTGCCGTTCCGCGCCGCGCATACCTATCTGACCTATGATCCGGCCGGCCAGACCCTGACCCTGGACGAATTCGCGCTCGAGGCCGACCTGGTCTCGGCCCAGGCCCATGGCAAGGCGGTGCTGGGCGGCATGGAGCGGGGGGTGCCCGACGAGATGGTGGTGCAGCTCGAGTTCACCAAGCTCGAGGTCAACCCCAACCGGCTGGCCGACAGCCCGATCGCGCTCGAGGGCGCCTTTGCCGATTTCCGCCTGCGACTGGATCCTTTCGAACTGACCCTGGGCCAGCTGGTGCTGTCGCAGCAGGGTCAGCGCCTGAGCCTGAAGGGGCGCATGTCGCCGGATCAGGAAGACTGGGACTACCGGCTCGACGGTGCCATGACGCGGCTGGAAAAGGAGGCGGTGCTGGGGGTCTGGCCCGAGGGCGTCAAGACACGGCTGCGCGACTGGATCGCCCAGAACATCCACGCCGTCAATCTCGAGGACATCACCCTGGCGCTGCGCTCGCGTCGCCAGGCGCCGCCCGATCTTTATGCCGATTTCCAGTTCAGCGACCTGAAGATGCGCTTCATGAAGTCGATGCCGCCGCTCGAGGGCGGGCGCGGCAGCGCGGTGCTGATCGACAACCGGTTCACGGTCGGGGCTTCGGCCGGTCACGTGGTTGCCGAACAGGGCGGCCGGCTGGACATCGCCGGCACCCGTTTCGTGGTTCGCGACACCACCGTCAAAGAGGCGCCGGCACGGGTGCGGCTGGTGGCCGAGGGGCCGGTCACGGCGGCGCTGTCGCTGCTGGACCGGCCGCCCCTGTCGGTGATGGAAAAGGCGCGTCTGCCGGTCGATCTGGCCGAAGGCATCCTGCGCGCCTCGGGGCGGCTGGATCTGGCGCTGAAGAAGAAGATCAAGACCAGCGATGTCGCCTTTGACGTCGATTTCGACCTGCCCGGCGCGCGCAGCGATCATTTCATCGCCGACAAGCCGATCGTCGGCGACCTCAGGGGCAATGTCACCAACGAGCGGATCGTGATCGAGGGCCAGGGCCATGTCGGGCCGGTGCCGGTGAAGGCGCGCTGGGAATCGCCGCTTGGCCCCGGGCGCGACGGCCGCAGCCGGCTCAGCGGGCAGGCCGATCTCGGGGCGGTGGCGGTGGCGGCCTTTGCCCCGGGCTTCCCGGTCGCCGGCTTCAGTGGCCGGGCGCAGGGCGATTTCCGCATGGATTTCGCCCGCGACACGGCCCCGAGCTTTGCGCTGACATCGGATCTTGGCGGGCTGGCGATGGCGCTGGCGCCGCTGGGCTGGTCGAAACCGGCCGCCGAAACCGGGGAGTTCATGCTCGAGATGACCCTCGGGCGGCCGGCGCGGGTCGACCGTTTCACCTTTGAGGCGCCGGGGCTGGCCGCCGAGGGCGCGGTGCGGCTGCACGAGGGCGGCGGGCTCGACCGGGTGACGCTTGGGCAGGTCGAGGTCGGCAACTGGCTGAGCGGTGCCGGAGAGATCGTCGGCCGCGGCGGCGATGCGCCGCCCGAGATCCTGCTCACGGGGGGCAGTTTCGATCTCAGGGGGCTGCCCAAGGGGCAGGGCGGCGCATCGGGCAGCGGCGACGGCACCGCCATCGGACCGATCCGGGCCCGGCTTCAGAGGGTGCAGATCTCGGAAAGCTTCTATCTCAAGGATTTCACCGGCCAGTTCGAGGACCGGGGCGGGCTGACGGGCAGTTTTTCGGGCTCGTTCAACGGCATGGCGCCGGTGTTCGGAGAAATGGTGCCGCGCGGCGACCGCCAGGCCTTTCGCATCACCACCAATCGCGGCGGCGACGTCATCAACGCGCTGGGGATCGCCCGCACTTCGGGGCCGGGGGATCTGCTGCTGCACCTGACGCCGGGGCCGCAGGACGACAGCTATGACGGGGTGATGTCGATCCAGAACGTCAAGCTGCTGGACGCGCCGGCCTTTGCCGAACTCTTGAACGCGATCAGTGTCGTCGGGCTTCTGGACCAGCTGGCGGGGCCGGGCATCCTGCTGACCGAGATCGCCACCAAGTTCCGCCTTTCACCGGACCGGCTGGTGATTTCCGAAGCCAGCGCCGTCGGGCCCGGCATGGGTCTGTCGGCGGATGGGGTGGTGGATCTGGACAGCGGCCATGTCGACCTTCAGGGGGCGCTGACGCCGGTCTATTTCCTCAATTCCGTGGGGCGGGTGATTTCCAAGAAGGGCGAGGGGCTGCTGGCCTTTACCTATCAGGCGCGCGGCCACAAGGATGCGCTCGAGATCAGCGTCAATCCATTATCGGCCTTGACGCCCGGCTTCCTACGCGGGATTTTCCGGGCTCCGACCGGGGACCGGGCACCGCGCCAGCCCCCCGGCACAACCCACCCCTTGCCTGGCACCGTGACACAATGAAACTGACCGATTTCGATTTCGATCTGCCCGAGCGGCTGATCGCGACCCGCCCTGCGACCCCGCGCAGCTCGGCGCGGCTGCTGGTGGCGACGCCCGAGCGGATCAGCGACGCCCGTGTCACCGACCTCACAGACTGGCTGCGCCCCGGCGACCGGCTGGTCCTGAACGACACCAAGGTGATCCCGGCGCGGCTGAGCGGTTTCCGCAGCCGCAGCGGCGCGGCGGGCGAGACCCGCGCCAAGATCGAGGTCACACTGCTGGAGCCGCGCGCAGACGGATTGTGGAGCGCGCTGGTCAAGCCGCTGAAAAAGCTGCGCATCGGCGAAACCGTGCGCTTCTCGGACCGGCTGGCGGCCTGTCTCGAGGCCAAGGAGGAGGGCCAGGGCCTGTTGCGCTTCGATCTCGCCGGCGCCGATTTCGACGCCGCGCTGGCCGAGGCGGGCGCCATGCCGCTGCCGCCCTATATCGCCGCCAAACGCGCGGCCGATGCCCGCGACAAGACCGATTATCAGACCGTCTGGGCCCGCCATTCCGGGGCCGTCGCCGCGCCCACCGCCTCGTTGCATTTCGATGCGCCGCTGTTGCAGCGGCTGCACGACATGGGGGTGAGCTTTACCTATGTCACCCTGCATGTCGGCGCCGGCACCTTCCTGCCGGTCAAGGTCGAGGATGTCGCCAGCCACAAGATGCACGCCGAATGGGGCCGCGTCAGCCCCGACGCGGCGGCCGAGATCGCCGCCACCCGTGCCGCCGGAGGCCGGGTGATCCCGGTCGGCACCACGGCGCTGCGCCTGATCGAAAGCGCCGCGCGGGGCGGCGAGATCGCCCCCTGGGAGGGCGAGACCGACATCTTCATCTATCCGGGATTCGAATTCCGCGTCACCGATGCGCTGATGACCAATTTCCACCTGCCGAAATCGACCCTGATGATGCTGGTCTCGGCGCTGATGGGACAGGACAGGCTGCGGCGGATCTATGACCATGCGGTGGCCGAGGAATACCGGTTCTTTTCCTATGGCGACGCGTCGCTGCTGCTGCCCTGAAGCAGGGCGAGGCGGGCGGCCCGGCGCGGGCGCGATGCCGCTAATGTCGCCGGGGTGTCGCTGACAGAGCATACAGAGCTTGTTTTTACATGTGATCTGGGCGCTTATCGAATCTGAAGGGGGTCGCGATGTTTCAGTTCCTGTCAGGCGCATGGGCGCTGCTGCTCGGCATGATGCTGCTGATGCTGGGCAATGGTGTCCAGTCGACCCTGCTCGGGATCCGGGGCGAGATCGAGGGGTTTTCGACCTTCGAGATGTCGCTGGTGATGTCGGCCTATTTCATCGGCTTTCTCGGCGGATCGCGAATGGCGCCCGAGATGATCCGCCGGGTCGGTCACGTGCGGGTCTTTGCGGCGCTGGCCTCGTTCATCTCGGCGGTGATCATCCTGTATCCGACCTTTGCCAACCCCTGGGTCTGGGTCGTCGGCCGGGTGGTGATCGGCTTCTGTTTCTCGGGCGTCTACGTCACCGCCGAAAGCTGGCTCAACAATGCCGCGACCAACGAGAACCGTGGCCAGGCGCTGTCGCTCTATGTCATCGTGCAGATGATCGGGGTGGTCGCGGCCCAGGCGATCCTGCTCACCGCCGACCCCTCGGGCTATGTGCTGTTCGTGATCCCCTCGGTTCTGGTGTCGATCTCCTTCGCGCCGATCCTGCTCAGCATTTCGCCGACCCCGGCCTTCGAGGCCACCCAGCCGATGAGCCTGCGCGATCTGGTGCGCAACTCGCCGCTGGGCGCGGTCGGCATGTTCCTGCTTGGCGGCGTGTTCTCGGCCCAGTTCGGCATGTCGGCGGTGTTCGGCGCCGAGGTCGGGCTGTCGGTCAAGCAGATCTCGCTGTTCGTGGCCATGTTCTACGTCGGGGCGACGGTGATCCAGTACCCGCTGGGCTGGCTGTCGGACCGTATGGATCGCCGGGTGCTGGTCGCGATGGCCGGGCTCGTCGGCGGGCTCGGTGCCGTCACCGGCGTGGTTTTCGGCGACAACTTCATCCTGCTGCTGGTCGCCGCGACGCTGATCGGCGGGTTCTCGAACCCGCTTTATTCGCTGCTCATCGCCCATACCAACGATTTTCTCGACCACAAGGACATGGCCGCCGCCTCGGGCGGGCTGGTCTTCATCAACGGGCTGGGCGCGATCGCGGGTCCGGTTCTGACCGGCTGGATCATGGCGGTCACCGGCCCGTCCGGCTATTTCCTGTTCCTGGCGGCGCTGATGCTGGCCATTGCGGTCTATGCGGTCTATCGCATGACCGCCCGCGCCGCGATCGCCGTCGAGGACACCGGCAGCTATGCGCCGGTGCTGCCGACATCGTCCATGGTGGCGGTCGAAGCGGCGCAGGAATTCGCCATCGAGGCCGCGCAGGAGGAGGAAGAGCCGGGTTTCGTACAATAATATGTCGCGAATGTCGCATTTTTTTACTTAATAAAGTGCCATTCTCCCGTGTAACATTTTCATGTCACCGTGGTGGGGTGATCATTACAAGGAGTAAAGGGCAATGGCAGGGCCCGATGATATCTTGAAGTTCTGGCTCGACGAGGTCGGGCCGGAGGGTTGGTATGCGGTATCGGAAGATCTGGATCAGCAGATTCGCGACAGGTTCATGGACAGCTGGAAACGCGCCCAGGAAGGCAGTTTCGCACAGTGGCTGACCTATCCCAGCGGAGCGCTGGCCTATATCATCCTCAATGACCAGTTCTCGCGCAACATGTTCCGCGGCACGCACCGGGCTTTCGCCTCGGACAGGGCGGCGCTGGCGGCGGCCAAGGCGGCGATCCATCACAAGTGGGATCTGCGCATCGACGAGCCGGCGCGGCAGTTCTTCTATCTTCCGCTGATGCATTCCGAGAACCTCTGCGATCAGGAGCGCTGCGTGCGCATGATGCTGGAGAGGATGCCGGAATCCGGCAGGGCCAACCTGCTGCATGCCAAGGCGCATCGCGAGGTGATCCGGCTGTTCGGCCGCTTCCCCTATCGCAACGATGCGCTGGCGCGCAGCTATACCGGCCCCGAAAAGGCCTATATCGACCGCGGCGGCTATGGCCACACGGTCGAGACGCTGCAAAAGGCCAGCTGACGGCGGCGGCCCCGCCGGGGTCGCGACCGCGACCGCCTCGATCCCCGGCGCGGGCCGGGGCGGGCGGGGTGCAGGCCGCTCCGGGAGCGTATTCACCGCCCGGCCAAGCGGCCGCGTTGAAGTGGATTTCAAACTGATCTAGGCTGATCCCAAGCAACAAATCGGGAGAGGCAAATGGCATCCGGCAACTTCGATCTTATCGTGATTGGTGCGGGCCCGGGCGGCTATGTGGCGGCGATACGCGGCGCGCAGCTTGGCCTGAAAGTGGCGGTCGTCGAGCGCGAGCATCTGGGCGGCATCTGCCTCAACTGGGGCTGCATCCCGACCAAGGCGCTGCTGCGCTCTTCCGAGGTCTTCCACCTGATGCACCGCGCCAAGGAGTTCGGGCTCAGCGCCG
>NZ_JBFJVE010000038.1:0-18671 GCF_041624275.1 Shimia sp. | reverse complement strand
GGGCATCAATGAGGGTTTGGATAACAAGGCAAGTTCACCGGCAAGTGACCACAAGATCGGCAATCCAGGGTGCAAGTGCCCAATTTTTCACCTCCGGTCCAAGGCTGGGCGCGACAGGAACGCCCCCCGGACGGCGGCGCCGGAACAGGGTGGAAAGTCGTGATGGGGGCATCCGCACAGAACAGGGTTCGCGGCCGAAAGGGCGGTGACAGCAGGCCGAGGATACAGGAAGATTTGGCGCACCTGAGAGGATTCGAACCTCTGGCCTCTGCCTTCGGAGGGCAGCGCTCTATCCAGCTGAGCTACAGGTGCCTGAGCGGGGGTATAGCCACAGGCTCGCCCCCCCGCAATGCGAAAAAAACGTCAGGCGAACAAATCATGCGCCAGTTCAAGGGCCTCGACCAGCGCGTCGACCTCGTCGCGGGTGTTGTAGAGCCCGAAGGAGGCGCGGCAGGTGGCGGTCAGCCCGATATGATCCATCAGCGGCCCGGCACAGTGATGCCCGGCCCGCACCGCGACCCCCTTCTTGTCGAGGATGGTCGAGATGTCATGCGCATGCGCGGCCCCGTCGAGGGTGAAGGAAAAGATCGCCGCCTTGTTTGGCGTGGTGCCCTGCAGGTGCAGCCAGTTCAGCCCCTGAAACCGCTGCATCGCGTAGTCGCGCAAGCCCGCCTCATGCGCCGCCACGTTCTCCATCCCGAGATCCATCAGGTAGTCCAGCGCCACCCCGAGGCCGATGATCGGCACGATTGCCGGCGTTCCGGCCTCGAATTTCATCGGCGGATCATTGTAGACCACCGCCTCTTTCGACACTTCCTTGATCATGTCGCCGCCGCCGATAAAGGGGCGCATCTCGGCCATGCGCTCGGCCTTGCAGTAGATCGCCCCCGAGCCCGAGGGGCCATAGAGCTTGTGGCCGGTGATGGCATAGAAATCGCAGCCGATGTCCTGCACGTCCACCGGCGCATGCACCGAGCCCTGCGAGCCGTCGACCAGTACCGGCACGCCCTTGGCATGGGCGCCCTCGGTGATGGTCTTCACATCGACCATGGTGCCCAGCACGTTGGAACACTGGGTGATCGCCACCAGTTTCGTTCGCGGGCCGATGGCGTCGATCACCGCCTGCGGGTCCAGCGCCCCGGTAACATCGGTATCGACCCATTTCAGCACCACGCCCCTGCGTTCACGCAGGAAATGCCATGGCACGATATTGGCGTGGTGCTCCATCACCGACAGCACGATCTCGTCGCCGGCCTCCATGCGCGGCATGGCCCAGCCATAGGCCACCATGTTGATGCCCTCGGTGGTGCCCGAATTGAGCACGATCTCGCGCTCGCTGGCGGCGTTCAGGAACCGGGCGATGGTGCCGCGCACGGCCTCGTACCTGTCGGTCGCCAGATTGGACAGGTAATGCAGCCCCCTGTGAACATTGGCATATTCCATGGAATAGGCCTGGGTCACCGCGTCGATCACCGCCTTCGGTTTCTGCGCCGAGGCACCATTGTCGAGATAGACCAGCGGCTTGCCGTTGACCTCGCGCGACAGGATCGGAAAATCGGAACGGACCTTGGCCACATCATACATCAGCTAATTCCCATGGAAGTCACGCCGATCGCCGAGATGAACAGGGTCAGCCCCGTCATCAGCCCGATCAGCGCCAGAAGGATGGTCACGACCGCCTGCCCCTTGCCGGGAAAACCATGGGCGATCTGAACGAAATTCAGGAAGATCCACAGCCCGTAGAGCCCGGCGGCCATGGAAAACAGGCTGGCCAGCATCGGCACGAAGACCAGCAAGACCAGGAACAGCAGGTCGGCAAGGCTCTGGACCGCCAGCAGCCAGGCCACCAGGGTCACCAGCAGCGACAGCTCGGCCCGACCGCCCTGCACCCGCCCGACCCAGTAGAGACAGAACACCATCACCGTGGTGAAGGACAGCGACAGGATCAGGTAGACCAGCGGCGAGCGGATCACCGGAATCCAGAAATCGACCGGCAGGTCGACCATCGCCATGTTGGCGAAATAGACCAGCGTGTTGAAGACCCCCGCCAGCGCCAGCGCCATCCAACCGGCCTCGGGCGGCAGTTTCAGGCCGGCGATCAGCCGCGCGGCCTGTGCCGGGGCATAGATGGTCTGCACCAGAAGATGTTGCAGCAGCGCCTTCATCGCGCCCCCCTGCCGGCTTGGAACAGGCCGGAAATCCAGAACCACAGAAAGGCCGTGAGCCAGAAGAAGCCGACGATCTGGGCCTCCGTCCCGGCCCCGAGATAGCCCTTGGTCACCCCGTGCAGCAGCAGCAGCGGCGACGAGGCGAACAGCGCCCAGAACAGCGCGAACCGCGCCGCGTAGGCGCCGCCCTTCCAGCCCAGGAGGCGCAGCACCAGCGCCATCACGCTGGCCATCAGATAGAAGGCCAGCGGCGCGATGAACAACAGGCCGAACAGCGCGCCGCCGATCAGCGGCCCGAGCTCCCGCCCCTCGAGATGCGCCAGCCGGGCGTTGTAGGGCCAGCTGGAGACGAACAGCAGGACGCAGCCCGCCATCAGGATCGCCAGCGCGCGGTCCTCGCGCGGCCCCATCGCCAGATGGCGCGCCACCACCTTGTGGGGGCCGCGATAGCTTGCCAGCATGTCGGCAACCACCGACATCAGCCGTTGCGCCTGCGGACCAGCCACCCCTCGAGCCGGCCGCGGATTTCCTCGGCCAGCGTCTCGTCCTCGATCTCTTCCACCGCTTCGGCAAGGAAGGCCAGGGTCAGAAGATCGGTCGCCGGCCCCTGCGGCACGCCGCGCGCGCGCAGGTAGAACAGCGCCTCTTCGTCGATCGCCCCCGAGGTCGAGCCATGCGAACAGGCCACGTCATCGGCATAGATCTCCAGTTCGGGCTTGGCATAGAACTGGCTGTCCTCGTCCAGAAGCAGCGACTGGCTGATCTGGTAGCCATCGGTCTTCTGCGCCGTCTGGTTGACCAGGATCTTGCCCTGAAAGACGCCGGTGGCGCCGTTGCACAGCACCTTCTTGAACACCTGCCGGCTTTCGCAATTGGCACCGTTATGGGTGATGAACACGGTGTCGTCGTGATGGAAATCGCCATTGCCGACGCAGGCGCCGGCGATATGCACCACGCCGTTGTCACCGTTAAGCTCGACCACCGCCTCGTTGCGGGTCAGCACGCCGTTAACGGTCAGGGTGAAGCTCTTGAACACCGCGTCGGCGCCGAGACGGGCGAACAGATGGGTCACCGCGCGCCGCTCGTGGTCGCGCCCCTGGGCCCGCACGTGATGCAGCGTACCGCCCTCGGCGATGTCGATCTCGATGCATTTGTTGAAACGTGCGGCAGCGGGGCCGTTTTCCAGAATCGTCGCCTCGGCGCCGGGCTCGATGCGCAGCACGTGATGCAGGAAGACGTCGGAATCCTCGGCCTCGTGGGTATAGACAAGGTTGATCGGGCGCGACGGCTTGCCGGTCACCCGGATCGCAACGCCATCGCCGGCATAGGCGGTATTGAGCGCCGCCAGCGGCCGTTCGACCGGGGTCTGGCCGGCGGCTTCCAGCTCACCATAGAGGTCTTCGGCCCAGTGTTCCTTGGTGCAGCAGATGTCCTCGAGCCGGTCGATCTCTACCCCTTCCAGCTCCAGCGGATCCGACAGCTCGGGGCTGTAAAGACCGTCGACGAAGACGATGCGCAGGCAATCCATGGCGCCGAAGACCGGGGCCTCGCCGGATTTGAACACCGCTGCGGCCGGGGCCGCCGGCTGGGTCAGCGTGTCGGGGCGGGTGTATTTCCAGTATTCGTCGCGCCGCTGCGGCAGCCCCATCGCCTGCAACCGCGCCAGCGCCTTTTCGCGGGCTTCCTTGGTGCAGCCGACCTCGGGCAGGACCATCGCGGCCAGCCGCTCTTCGGTGGCCGTTCTCTTGCGATCATCCAGCGCCATCAGGTCAACTCCGCCAGAATGTCGGCATAACCGTTGTGTTCGACCTCGAGCGCAAGGTCCGGTCCGCCGGTCTTGACGATGCGGCCATCGGCCATGATGTGCACCACGTCGGGCTGGATATGGTCGAGAAGACGCTGGTAATGGGTGATCACCAAGAAGCTGCGGCCCTCGTCGCGCAGCGCGTTCACCCCCTGCGACACCAGTTTCATCGCATCGACGTCAAGCCCCGAGTCGGTCTCGTCGAGAATGCACATCTTGGGTTCGAGCATCGCCATCTGCAGGATCTCGTTGCGCTTCTTCTCGCCGCCCGAGAAGCCGACATTGACCGGGCGTTTCAGCATGTCGGCGTCGATCTTCAGCGTCTTGGCCTTGGCCCGCACCACCTTGAGGAACTCGGCGGCGCTCATCTCTTCCTGGCCGCGCGCCTTGCGCTGTGCGTTCACCGCCGTGCGCAGGAAGGTCATGTTGCCGACACCGGGGATTTCGACCGGGTACTGGAAGGCCAGGAACAGGCCGGCCGCGGCGCGTTCCTCGGCCTCGAGTTGCAAGAGATCCTGCCCCTCGAGCGTCGCCGACCCTTCGGTCACCTCGTAGCCGTCACGCCCCGACAGAACATAGGAAAGCGTCGATTTGCCCGAGCCGTTCGGCCCCATGATGGCATGTACCTTGCCCGCCTCAACGGTCAGGTCCACACCCTTCAGGATCGGCTTGTCCTCTTCTTCAAGTTTGACCTTCAGGCCTTTGATTTCCAGCATCTTTTATTCCTTCGCGTTTCCCGACCCGCGGCGGGGTCTCACGGGTCCCTATTTCAGAGTTACGGCCGTGCCGCTGGCCGAAACCATCAGCATCGAGCCATTGACAACTTCATAATCCAGATCGACGCCGACCACGGCGTCCGCCCCCAGCGCGACGGCGCGCGCCTCGAGTTCGCGCAGCGCCGTGTCACGGGCGTCCTGCAACTTGCTTTCATAGGCGCCCGAGCGGCCGCCGACGATGTCGGTGATCGAGGCAAAGACATCGCGCACCACATTGGCGCCCATGATCGCTTCGCCGACGACGATGCCCCGGTAGTCGGCGATCGGCCGACCCTCGATCGAGGGTGTGGTGGTGACGATCATCAGAACACTCCTAGCCAGATCAGCAGCATCATCGCGCTCATCGCCACCAACCCGCAGATCGCCGAGGTCACAAAGACCGATCCGGCAACCAGACCCTGCCCCGACCCGGTGCGTTTCTTGCGAATGGCGAAGCCGACCGCGCTGCCCAGGGCAATTCCGGCCCCGACACCGACGGACTGCTGCATCAACTGGTTGATGGTTTCCATCTCAGCGCCCCTTCCGCCGCGACCGGCGCATGGCGCGCACGATGAACACCGCCGCCACCCGGCCAAGAATGGCCCCCGTGGCGATGGCAATCACCGGATTGAGGTAGCTGAACGAATTCAGCTGCACAAAGGTCACGCCCAGAGTGCCGCCCAAGACGGGCAGGGCATAAGGCAGGGCCGCTTCGATTTTCGCGCCGGTGCTAGCCAACGGACCCCTCCAGGCTGATGGCCACCAGCTGCTGGGCTTCCATGGCAAACTCCATCGGCAGCGCCTGCAGCACCTCCTTGGCAAAGCCGTTGACGATCAGCGCCACCGCCTCTTCCTCGTCCATGCCGCGCTGGCGGCAGTAGAACATCTGTTCGTCATCCACCTTCGAGGTGGTGGCCTCGTGCTCGACCCGGGCCGAATTGTTGCGCACCTCGATATAGGGCACCGTATGGGCGCCGCATTTGTCGCCGATCAGCAGCGAGTCGCACTGGGTATAGTTGCGCCCGTTGCGCGCCTTGGGGTGCATCGAGACCTGACCGCGATAGGTGTTCTGCGAGAAGCCCGCCGAGATGCCCTTGGAGACGATCCGGCTCTTGGTGTTCTTGCCGAGGTGGATCATCTTGGTGCCGGTATCGGCCTGCTGATAGTTGTTGGTGATGGCGATCGAATAGAACTCGCCCTGGCTGTCATCGCCGCGCAGGATGCAGCTGGGGTATTTCCAGGTCACCGCCGAGCCGGTCTCGACCTGGGTCCACATCACCTTGGCGCGGTCGCCCCGGCAGTCGGCGCGTTTGGTAACGAAATTGTAGATCCCGCCCTTGCCGTTCTCGTCGCCCGGATACCAGTTCTGCACCGTGGAGTATTTCACCTCGGCGTCTTCCAGCAGCACAATCTCAACCACCGCGGCGTGCAGCTGCGAAGTGTCGCGCTGGGGCGCCGTGCAGCCTTCGAGATAGCTGACATACGAGCCCTTGTCGGCGATGATCAGCGTGCGTTCGAACTGGCCGGTGTTTTCGGCATTGATGCGGAAATAGGTCGACAGCTCCATCGGGCAGCGCACGCCCGGCGGCACATAGACGAAAGAGCCGTCCGAGAACACGGCCGAATTCAGCGTGGCATAGAAATTGTCCGAAACCGGCACCACCGATCCGAGGTATTTCTTCACCAGTTCGGGGTGTTCGCGGATCGCCTCGGAGATCGAGCAGAAGATCACCCCGGCCTCTTTCAGCTCTTTCTGGAACGTGGTGCCGACCGATACCGAGTCAAACACCGCATCGACCGCCACCTTGCGGCCCTCGGCGGGCGGCGCATCAGCGCCTTCGACACCAGCCAGAATAGCCTGTTCTTTCAATGGGATGCCAAGTTTCGCATAGGTCGCCAGCAGCTTGGGGTCGACCTCGTCCAGGCTTTTCGGCTTTTCTTCCATGCTTTTCGGGCGGGCATAGTAATACTGGTCCTGAAAGTCGATCTCCGGGTAGTCCAGCATAGCCCAGTCCGGCTCGGTCAGTTTCAGCCAGCGGTCAAAGGCCTGAAGCCGCCATTCGGTCATCCACTCGGGCTCTTCGTTCTTGCTGGAAATCAGCCGCACGATATCCGTGGTCAGCCCCTTGGGGGCATATTCCATGTCGATCTCGGTTTCCCAGCCGTATTTATAGGCGCCACCGACTTCGCGAACCGCGTCAACAGTTTCCTGATCGACGCCTTCTTTCACTTCGGTCTGGTCCACTATGGCCATGATCTACTCCTGTCGTTCGCTCAAGCCGCTCGTGCGCGGTGTTTCCTGTACTGCGCCAGCCAAGCCTTGGCAAAACCCAGTACGTCCTGTTTCGTCGTGTCGGGCCCCAGCGAGACCCGGATCGCCCCCGAGGCGATCTCATCCTGATAGCCCATCGCCTTCAGCACGCGGCTGGCCCGCACCTTGCCCGAAGAACAGGCCGACCCCGCCGAGACCGCATATCCGGCCAGATCCATCTGCATCACCTGGGTTTCCCCCTTCCATCCGGGGGTCGCCAGGCAGATCGTGTTGGGAAGGCGCGTCGCCGTTTTCCCGACAAAAATGGTATCCTTTGCCTCGAATGCAAGTGTCTCTTCCAGCAAATCGCGCAGAATTGCAACCCGGTCCCAGGTGCCCTCGGCCAGATCGCGGGCGCTGGCGGCGGCGGCGGCGGCGAAACCGACCGCGCCAAGGACATTCTCGGTGCCGGCGCGGCGGCCCATCTCCTGACCGCCGCCCCTGAGCTGCGCCGCCAGATCGGTGCCGCGTTTCAGGATCAGGGCGCCGATGCCCTTGGGGCCGCCCAGCTTGTGGGCCGAGGCCAGCGCCATGCCAGCGCCGCTCCAGTTGAAGGCCACCGGCAGCTTGCCGAAGGCCTGGGTCATGTCACTGACCGCCAGCCCCTCGGGCAGGGTCTGCACGATGCCGGTTTCCGAATTGGCCATCTGCAACGTGCTTTGCGCCGGGTCGCGGGCCACCACCTGCCCGTCGGGCCCCAGCGGCAGATCCGCCGTCACCCAGGCATTGACCGCGTCATGTTCGATATCGCCGGCATGCAGGCCGCGCCCGGCCAGCGCCAGCGCGGCGGCCTCGGTGGCACCAGAGGTAAAGACGATATCGGCGCCATCGGCGCCAAGCGCGGTGGCCAGATCGGCCCGCGCCCGTTCCAGCAGCCCCTTGCTGGCCCGCCCCTCGGCATGGACACTCGACGGGTTGCCAACACTGTCCATCGCCGCGATCATCGCCGCCCGCGCCTCGGCCCGCAGCGGCATCGAGGCATTGTGATCAAGATAGACGCGCGCGCTCATGGCCGGCACCCGCGCCGCCGCCAGCCGCGACCGAAAGCCATGCCGCCCCGCACGGGGGCGCGGCCTGCGTGAAATTCCATGTTCACTCTGCGTCCACCACCGAAAAGAGGCTGGGAATGGCCGGGCATGGCGCCAGTTCGTTCTGAACCACGTCGGACAGCCGCGTCTGGTGCAGAAAGACATAGACCTGCGCCGAGAGCCCCTCCCACAGGCGGTTCGACAGCGACTGCGCCCGCGACCCCGAAGACCCTCCGGTGGCCCCGGCCCCGGTATGCATTGCCGACACCGTTTCATCGACCGCCGTCAGCACATCGACGATGCGGATATCCGACGCCGGGCGCGCCAGACGATAGCCGCCCCCCGGCCCGCGCACGCTGGTCACCAGCTCGGCGCGGCGCAGCTTCACGAAGAGCTGTTCGAGATAGGGCAGCGAAATATCCTGCCGCGCCGAAATCTCGGACAGGGTCACCAGATCGCCCGGATCCTGCAACGCGATATCTGCCAGCGCCACAACCGCATAGCGACCTTTGGTCGATAGTTTCACCTTAAGCTCCCCGCAAGAGATTGACGTCACACGCCACAAAGCCTAAATCGCTAGCAGCGCTACCGGCAGCCGCCGGAAATCTTAGAACCGTTCTAGAGTGCCCAAGTAAATTCGTCAAGAATTTCATCGGCACCCCCGCAAGAGACAGGGAGCCCCATGCCTGAGGTCATTTTCGCCGGACCCGAAGGCCGCCTCGAAGGCCGCTATCACCCCCAGAAGGAAAAAGACGCCCCGATCGCCATCGTGCTGCATCCGCATCCGCAGTTCGGCGGCACCATGAACAACAAGGTCGTCTACAACCTGCACTATGCCTTTTTCAACATGGGCTTTACCGTGCTGCGCTTCAATTTCCGGGGCGTCGGCCGCAGCCAGGGCGAATACGACCAGGGCGTCGGCGAGTTGAGCGACGCGGCCTCGGCGCTGGATTACCTGCAGTCGATGAACAACAATTCCAAGCATTGCTGGGTCGCCGGTTTCTCGTTTGGTGCATGGATCGGCATGCAATTGCTGATGCGCCGCCCGGAGATCACCGGCTTTATCTCGGTGGCACCGCCGTCGAACATGTATGATTTCTCGTTCCTCGCGCCCTGCCCCTCTTCGGGTCTGATCATCAACGGCACCGCCGACCGGGTGGCGCCGCCGGCAGACACCCATGGTCTGGTCAACAAGCTGCACGAGCAGAAGGGCATCACCATCACCCATCAGGAAATCGAGGGTGCGGGCCATTTCTTCGAGACCGAAGACTACATGAATACCATGGTCGGCAACGTCACCGACTATGTCAAACGCCGGCTGACCGAGAACACGCGCTGAGCCATGGCCTATTACGACGCTCTGGCACAGAAACTGGCCGAGGACGTCCTCGCGGCGCAGAGGGCGCTGAATGACGACCAGCTGGTCAAGGACATTGCCGAGACGATCGAGGCCACCTCGTCGACCCTGCACGAAGCCTTCATGACGGCGGTGCGGGTCTATGCGGCAGAAGAGCGCGCCCGCCTGCAACTTGAGCAGAGGTTGAAAGCAGGCGGATTCACGCTGAAGCCGCCCCGGTGATATACCCGGTGATATACCCGGTTGATTTGCCCGGTGACTTAACAGTGACCCAACAGTGACTCGCGGGCCTTCGGGCCCGTTTGTCATTTCTTGCGGCGGCTTGCCCACCCTGAGCTTCTTCATCTTTCACCGGAAGTTCGCACCGCTATCCAATTGAAATCAAGTCGAAACCCGCAAAACGACTTGGCGGCATCCAGACCGCTGACCCGCATTCCGACCGGCAACGGGCGCCGCGTCGTGGCGACCTGCCTGCACTGTGGCAAGGCTGTGATCTGCGGATTTCAGGGTCGCCCGCGGCAAGTCGATTGCCATGTATACAATCGCATACAAAGCTTTCCTTGGCCGTGAATCTGGTCTATTCAGCCGCTGAAACCGACTCGCAATTCACGAGGACAAGCAGATGAGCCGAATCAAGGTAGACAACCCGATCGTCGAAATGGACGGCGATGAAATGACCCGCATCATGTGGCAGTTCATCAAGGACAAGCTGATCCTGCCCTATCTCGATATCGACCTGCTCTATTACGATCTCGGCATCGAAGAGCGCGACCGCACCGACGACCAGATCACCATTGCCGCCGCTGAGAAAACCAAGGAAGTCGGCGTGGCGGTGAAATGCGCCACCATCACCCCCGACGAGGCGCGGGTCGAAGAGTTTGGCCTGAAGAAGATGTGGCGTTCGCCCAATGGCACGATCCGCAACATCCTCGGCGGCGTGGTGTTCCGCCAGCCGATCATCTGCAAGAACGTGCCCCGCCTCGTGCCCGGCTGGACCAGCCCGATCGTGGTCGGCCGTCATGCCTTCGGCGACCAGTACAAGGCCAGCGACTTCACCTTCCCCGGCCCCGGCAAGCTGACGATGAAATTCGAGGGCGAAGACGGCACGGTGATCGAACGCGAGGTCTATGACGCGCCCTCGGCCGGGGTCTATCAGGCGATGTACAATCTGGATTCCTCGATCATTGACTTTGCCCGCGCCTCGATGAACTATGGTCTCAACCTCGGCTGGCCGGTCTATCTTTCGACCAAGAACACCATTCTCAAGGCCTATGACGGCCGCTTCAAGGATCTGTTCCAGCAGGTCTTCGAAGAGGAGTTCGAAGAGAAGTTCAAGGAAAAGGGCATCTGGTACGAACACCGGCTGATCGACGACATGGTGGCCTGTGCGATGAAATGGAACGGCAAATTCGTCTGGGCCTGCAAGAACTATGACGGCGACGTGCAGTCCGACACCGTGGCCCAGGGCTTCGGCTCGCTGGGGCTGATGACCTCGCAGCTGATGACGCCGGACGGAAAGATCGTCGAGGCCGAAGCCGCCCATGGCACCGTCACCCGCCACTATCGCCAGCATCAGAAGGGCGAGCAGACCTCGACCAACTCGATCGCCTCGATCTATGCCTGGACCGGCGGGCTGAAGCACCGCGCCAAGCTCGACGAGAACATCGCCCTGCGCGCCTTTGCCGAAACTCTGGAGCGGGTGATCGTGCAGACCGTCGAAAGCGGCCACATGACCAAGGATCTGGCGCTCTTGGTCGGCCCCGATCAGGGCTGGCTGACCACGATGGGCTTTCTCGAGAAGATCGACGAGAACCTCAACAAGGCGCTGAACGGCTGAGCCGAGGCGCGCAGCGGGCGGTTCCGCCGGGGCAGCGCCCTGCCCCGGCCCCTGTTTGCCGCCCTGCCCCTGCGCCCGGCATTGGCGTTTGCGCCCGCGCCCGGAGTTGGCTAGATCGGAACAGTCGATAGCCCTGTTCCGCGAGGTCCGGATGCCCAAAGCCTATGCCCTTCTGATCGCCGCCGTGCTGATGGAAACCATCGGCACCTCGGCCCTTCAGGCCAGCCAGCAGTTCACCCGCCTGTGGCCGGCGGTGACCGTGGTCGTCGCCTATGGCATCTCTTTCTACCTGATGGGGCTGACGCTGAAGTATCTTCCGGTCGGAATCACCTATGCCGTCTGGTCGGGCTTCGGCATCGTCTTCATCGCCATCATCGGCTATTTGGTGTTCGGCCAGAAGCTCGACCTGGCGGCGGTTCTGGGAATGGCGCTGATCGTCCTCGGGATTCTGGTGATCCATCTTTTTTCCAAGACCGCCTCCCATTAAGGGGCTGGCCTTTTCTGCCACTGCGATATAGGGCGGGCGCGAACAGGAAAGGCATCACCCATGGACCTTCGTAACATTGCGATCATCGCCCACGTCGACCACGGCAAGACAACGCTGGTGGACGAGCTGCTGAAACAGTCGGGCGCGTTCCGCGAAAACCAGGACGTGGCCGAACGTGCCATGGATTCCAACGACCTCGAGCGCGAACGGGGCATCACCATCTTCGCCAAGCCGACCAGCGTCGAGTGGAAGGGCACCCGGATCAACATCGTCGACACCCCCGGACACGCCGATTTCGGTGGCGAGGTCGAGCGTATCCTGTCGATGGTCGATGGTGTGGTACTGCTGGTCGATGCCGCCGAAGGCCCGATGCCGCAGACCAAGTTCGTCACCTCCAAGGCGCTGGCCCTCGGTCTGCGCCCGATCGTGGTGCTGAACAAGGTCGACAAGCCCGATGCCGAACCCGACCGGGCGCTGGACGAATGTTTCGATCTCTTTGCCTCGCTCGATGCCAACGAGGACCAGCTCGACTTCCCGCATATGTATGCCTCGGGGCGCAACGGCTGGGCCGATGCCGAGCTGGACGGGCCGCGCAAGGACCTGCACGCGCTGTTCAACCTGATCGTCAACCATGTTCCGGCGCCGCGCCAGATTGCCCATCAGAACGAGGATTTCCGCATGCTCGCCACGACGCTGGGCAGCGATCCCTTCGTGGGCCGCATCCTGACCGGCCGGGTGGAATCGGGCCGGCTCAAGGTCGGGGCGACAGTGCAGGCGATCAGCCGCATCGGTCAGAAGATCGAACAGTTCCGCGTCACCAAGATCCAGGCCTTCCGCGGTCTGGCGCAGCAGGACATCGACGAGGCGCTGGCCGGCGACATCGTCTCGATCGCCGGCATGGCCAAGGCCACCGTGGCCGACACCATCTGCGCGCTGGCGGTGGACGAGCCGCTTGAGGCGCAGCCGATCGACCCGCCGACCATCACCGTCACCTTCGGCATCAACGATTCGCCGCTTGCCGGCCGCGACGGCAAGAAGGTGCAGAGCCGGGTGATCCGCGACCGGCTGCTGAAAGAGGCCGAGAGCAACGTCGCGATCAAGGTCGCCGACACGCCGGGCGGCGAGGCCTTCGAAGTCTCGGGTCGCGGCGAATTGCAGATGGGCGTGCTGATCGAGAACATGCGCCGCGAGGGCTTCGAGCTGTCGATCTCGCGCCCGCAGGTCATCATGCGCGAGGAAGACGGCCAGAGGATCGAACCGATCGAAGAGGCCACCATCGACGTCGACGACGAATACTCGGGCGCCGTGATCGAAAAACTGACCGGCGCGCGCAAGGGCGAACTGGTCGAGATGCGCCCCGCCGGGGCCGGCAAGACCCGGATCATCGCCCATGTGCCGTCGCGCGGTCTGATCGGCTATCACGGCGAGTTCCTGACCGACACCCGCGGCACCGGGGTTCTGAACCGGGTGTTCCACGGCTGGGCCCCCTACAAGGGCCCGATCCCGGGGCGCCGCGCCGGGGTGCTGATCTCGATGGAGAACGGCCAGTCGGTGGCCTATGCGCTGTGGAACCTCGAAGAGCGCGGCAAGATGATGATCGGCGCCCAGGCCGACGTCTATACCGGCATGATCATCGGCGAACACAGCCGCGAGAACGATCTCGAGGTGAACCCGCTGAAGGGCAAGAAACTGACCAACGTGCGCGCCAGCGGAACCGACGAAGCGGTGCGCCTGACCACGCCGATGACCCTCTCGCTGGAAGAGGCGATCGCCTATATCAACGATGACGAGCTGGTCGAGGTGACGCCGAACAACGTGCGGCTGCGCAAGCGCTATCTCGACCCGCACGAGCGCAAGCGGATGTCGAAAGCGGCGCAGTAAGCGCCTGAGGCGAACAGTTCAAAGATCAAAGGGCGGCCCTTGGGGCCGCCCTTTTGCATGTCGCCCCGACCTTAGCGCGCGTCAGAGCGGCGGCTCGAAGGGGCGGATCGAGGCCTGATCGCCGCGGAAGGTGCAGAACGAGCCCGGCGGCACCGCCTCCCAGCCCGGCTGATCGGTGAACAGCGGCTCAGAGACCACCGCCCGGCCCCGGCGCGAGGCGCTCCAGCGGTGGTAGATCGTCGGTGCGTGATCGTCCGAGGCATAGCGGATCGCATAAAGGGTCTCGCCGTCGGAAAAGGCGGCGGCGATGCGCATATGCGGTGTCGTGCCCTTGTCCTGGCTCATGCGTTGCAGGATGCCGACGGCGATCTCCATCGCCAGCTTGGGATCATCGTCAAGCCCCTCGACCAGCCCCAGCAGGAACAGCACCTCGCTGTCGGTGGCCCCCTTGCGCTGGTGGTACAGCTCGTCCGGGATCAGCATGTCGGCGCGGCGGCGGAAATTCTCGAAACCGCCGATCTGCCCGTTGTGCATGAAGGACCAGCGCCCGACGGCAAAGGGGTGACAGTTGTTGCGACTGGTGGCGGTGCCGGTCGAGGCCCGCACATGGGCCAGGAACAGCGGCGAACGCACCTGCGCGGTGATCGAGCGCAGGTTGGCATCGGACCAGGCCGGATAGGTGTCGCGGAACAGCCCCGGTTCGGGGCGGCTGTCATACCAGGCAACGCCGAAACCGTCAGCATTGGTGGCGGTCTTTGCCTCGTTGGCATGGATGCTCTGCCGGATCAGCGAATGATCGGGCCGGGTAACGATATCCTCGAGATAACAGGGGTGCCCGATATAGGCGGCCCAGCGGCACATGCGGCGCCTCCCCCCGGCCTATTCGCTGGTCTCGACGACCATCAGTTCCCGCTCAGAGGCGCCGCGCGCGTGGCTCAGCGCCGCCTGGTAGTCGGGACTGTGATAGCAGGCCACGGCGCTGTCCACATCGGGGAAACGCGCCACCACGTTGCGCGGGCGCTCCTTGCCCTCGAGCTGCACGAACCGGCCGCCGCGGGCGATGAACTCACCCCCGTGTTTGGCGATCGCCGGCCCCGCCAGCGCGGCATATTTGCCATAGGCCTCGCTGTCGGTCACTGTCACGTGGGCAATCCAGAGCGCACCCATATCCTATCCTCCGATCACGGCTTCGGCTGCGGCGATGGCGGCCTCGGCATTCTTGGCATCCTTGGCGCCACCCTGCGCCATGTCGGGCCGGCCTCCGCCGCCCTTTCCGCCCAGAGCTTCCACCGCCGCGCGCACGAGGTCAACCGCCGAAACATCACCGACGAGATCTTCGGTGACGCCGGCCGCGACCGCGACCTTGCCACCGGTATCGGCGATCAGCAGCACCGCGCCGCTGCCCATCCGGGCCTTGTGTTCGTCGATCAGAGGCGGCAGGTCGCGCCCCGAGACGCCCGACAGGGTCTGGGCAAAGAACTTGGTGCCGCCGATGTCCTTGTCATCGCCGCCGCCGCCCTGCCCGGCACCGCCGGCCATGGCCAGCTCGCGGCGCAGCTGCGCCACCTCGTTCTGCAACGATTTGCGTTCGTCCAGCAGCGCCTTCAGGCGGTCCATCACGTCGGCGGGCTGCGCCTTGAGCGCCCCGGCGACCGCGCCCATGCGGCCCGCTTCGCGTTCCAGATGGGCAAAGGCCTCGGCGCCGGTCAGCGCCTCGATGCGGCGCACGCCGGCCGAAGAGGCGCTGTCGCCGAGGATCACGAAGGTGCCGATGTCGCCGGTCTGGCGCACATGGGTGCCGCCGCAAAGCTCGATCGAATAGGTGCTGCCGTCCAGCCCCTTGCCGGTGTCGGCGCGCCCCATCGAGACCACCCGCACCTCGTCGCCGTATTTCTCGCCGAACAGCGCCTGCGCGCCCAGCTCGCGGGCGTCATCCGGGGTCATGATGCGGGTTTCCACCGGCGAGTTCTGACGGATGAAGGCGTTGACCTCGGCCGAGACCCGGCTCAGTTCCCCGGCGCTCAGCGCCTTTCCATGGCTGAAGTCAAAGCGCAGACGGTCCTCGGCATTGAGCGAGCCGCGCTGCGCGACATGCTCGCCGAGCGCGCCGCGCAGGGCCTCGTGCAAAAGGTGGGTGGCCGAGTGGTTGGCGCGGATCGCGGTGCGGCGCGCATGGTCGACCTCGAGCTCGACCGCGTCACCCTTGGCAAACGTGCCGCGTTCCACGGTCACCTGATGGGCGTAAAGCTTGCCGTCGGCGAATTTCTGGGTGGTTGTGACCGTCGCCGCCTCGTCGCGGTTCTCGAGCCGCCGGACCACGCCGGTGTCGCCGACCTGACCGCCGCTTTCACCGTAAAAGGGCGTCTGGTTGACGAGAACCCAGCCGCTGCCGCCCTCTTCGATCCGATCGGCCTCGGCGCCGTCGACGATCAGCGCCAGCACCTGGCCCTCGGCCTTTTCGCTGTCATAGCCAAGGAAATCGGTCGCACCATGGGTGTCGGCCAGATCGAACCAGATGGCATTGTCGGCGGCATCGCCCGAGCCGGCCCAGGCGGCGCGCGCCTTGGCCTTCTGTTCGGCCATCGCGGCATCAAAGCCCGCGGTATCGACCTCGCGGCCCTTCTCGCGCAGCGCGTCCTGCGTAAGGTCGAGCGGGAAGCCGTAGGTGTCATAAAGCTTGAAGGCCGCCGCGCCGGGCAGCGCCGCGCCCTCGCCAAGCCCCGACAGCTCGTCATCGAGCAGTTTCAGACCCCGGTCGAGGGTCTGCTTGAAGCGGGTCTCCTCGAGTTTCAGGGTCTCCTCGATCAACGCCTGGGCCTGGCCGAGTTCGGGATAGGCGGCGCCCATCTTCTGCACCAGCGCCGGCACGAGGCGGTGCATCACCGGATCCTTGGCGCCCAGCAGATGGGCGTGGCGCATGGCGCGGCGCATGATGCGGCGCAGCACATAGCCGCGCCCGTCGTTCGACGGCATCACCCCGTCGGCGATCAGGAAAGAGGTCGACCGCAGGTGGTCGGCGATCACCCGGTGGTGCACGTTCTGATCGCCGTAAGGATCGACCGAAGTAACCTCGGCCGAAGCCTCGATCAGCGATTTGAACAGGTCGGTGTCATAGTTGTCATGGCTGCCCTGCAACAGGGCGCCGATCCGCTCCAGCCCCATGCCGGTGTCGATCGACTGCATGTCGAGATCGATCATCGAGCCGTCTTCGAACTGCTCGTTCTGCATGAAGACGATGTTCCAGATCTCGATGAAACGGTCGCCGTCCTCTTCCGGGCTGCCCGGAGGGCCACCCCAGATGTGGTCGCCGTGGTCATAGAAGATCTCGGTACAGGGGCCGCAGGGGCCCGTCGGGCCCATCTGCCAGAAATTGTCCGAGGTGGCGATGCGGATGATCCGCTCTTCCGGCACGCCGAGCTTCTTCCAGGTCTCGAAGGCCTCGTCGTCGGTGTGATAGACGGTGGTCAGAAGCCGGTTCTTGTCGATGCCGAATTCACGGGTGATCAGCTCCCATGCGAAGGGGATCGCCTCTTCCTTGAAATAATCGCCGAACGAGAAATTCCCCAGCATTTCAAAGAAGGTATGGTGGCGCGCGGTATAGCCGACATTGTCGAGATCATTGTGCTTGCCGCCGGCGCGGACGCATTTCTGCGCCGTGGTGGCGCGCACGTAGTCGCGTTTCTCGACCCCGGTGAAACAGTTCTTGAACTGCACCATGCCCGAGTTCACGAACATCAGCGTCGGGTCGTTGCGCGGCACCAGCGGACTCGAGGCCACCACCTCGTGGCCCTGTTTGGCGAAATAGTTCAGAAAGGTCGACCGGATGTCGTTGAGGCTGGGCATGAGATGGCTCTCTCGCTCTTGGGAATGGGCAATTGCTGGCGGTTTATAACCCCGATCCGCGCCTGTCCACATGACAATGCGCCCGGGCGCAGGCAAGTGCCCCTCAGGCCGCGATTTTCCGCAGCAGGTCGCCCTCGGCCGCGACACCGTCGCGGACCACGCTGCACAGGATGCCGCGCAGCCGCAGGGGGCGGTGTTCGGGCGCCCGCACCCAGTCGAGCGCCGCCTGCCCGTAACGCACCTTCCATTTGACGCAGCCGTCGTTGAAGACCTCGGAGACGCGCAGCACCGCGCTGCCCACCGCCAGCAGCTGGCCCTCGGGAAGATTGGCCTCGCTCATGTCGAGATCGGCGATGAAAGTGTCGCCGGGATGCACCGTGGCGTCGCGGTCGCGCCACAGCAGATCCAGCACCCGTTGCGGCAGGATGCTGACCTGAATGCCGGGGTGCGGCGCGCCGTCTTCACCGCGCAGCCATGGCTCGTTCGCCCATCTTTCGCCTGGAATGCCCTGCGCCCGGGTCAGCGTGATCCGGTCGACGAAACGGCGCGCGCCGCGCTTGGGGCGCAGGCAGAGCATGGAAATGGCCGCCCCGTCCTTGGGGGCGGCCAGAATCTCGGGCAGCGCCCGGTCCAGTTCGTCGCGGCCTATGGCCGTCATGCATCGTCTTCCATCAGCACGTCGTTGTCGTCCTCGCCCGGCGGCATGTCGAACTCGAGCCCATGCGCGGCGCGGATCTTGTCCTCGATCTCATAGGCGATGCGGCGGTTTTCGCGCAGGAAGGTCTTGGCGTTCTCGCGCCCCTGCCCGATGCGCTCGTCGCCATAGCTGAACCAAGATCCCGACTTGTTGACCACGCCGGCGGCAACGCCGAGGTCGAGCAGCTCGCCGTTCTTCGAGATGCCCTCGCCGTACATGATGTCGAACTCCACCTGCTTGAAGGGCGGCGCCACCTTGTTCTTGACCACCTTCACCCGGGTGGCGTTGCCGACCACCTCGTCGCGGTCCTTGATCGCGCCGATGCGGCGGATGTCGAGCCGCACCGAGGAATAGAATTTCAGCGCGTTGCCGCCGGTGGTGGTTTCGGGGCTGCCGAACATGACGCCGATCTTCATGCGGATCTGGTTGATGAAGATCACCATGCAGTTCGAGCGCGAGATCGAGCCGGTCAGCTTGCGCATCGCCTGGCTCATCAGCCGCGC
>NZ_JBFJVE010000037.1:0-18736 GCF_041624275.1 Shimia sp. | reverse complement strand
GCGGGCCATGGCGGCCTCGGGCCAGCCGGCGTTGGGCGAGCGGTGCCGGGCGGCGTCGCGGCGGATCTCGGGCCAGTGGCCAAGGCCGAAATGGCCGAGCGCGATCAGCAGCGCGGTGAGCCGGGCCGGCACCCAGTTCAGCACATCGTCGAGCCGCGCCGCCGCCCAGCCAAAGGCCTCGTGGCGCGGCGTGCGATAGCCGATCATGCTGTCGGCGGTGTTGACGATCTTGTAGACCAGCAGCCCCGGCAGCCCGCCGACCAGCAGCCAGAAGGCGGGCGCGATCACCCCGTCCGAAAGGTTCTCGGCCGCCGATTCGATCGCCGAGCGGGCCACGGCATCGGCTTGCATCCCGTCGGTGTCGCGGCTGACGATCCGCGCCACGGCGCGGCGCCCGTCGCCAAGCGACAGGCGCAGGGCATCGCCGACCGCCTGCACGTGGTCGACCAGCGAACGCTGGGCCAGCAGTACCGCGCCGATCAGCACCTGCGGCAGCCAGCCGAAGGCGGCGATCAGCTTGCCGAGCAGCAGCATCGACACCACCAGCACCACCACCAGCGCGATGCCGCGCGCCCTGCGCCCCGCACCGGCATTGAAGCGCCGGTCGGCGGCGCCGATCAGCCGCCCCATCAGCACCGCCGGATGCGGCAGCCGCGACCACAGCCAGCGCGGCTCGCCCAGCGCGGCGTCGAGAAGCATCGCCAGCAGCAGGATCGCGGCGCTGCTCACAGCGCCGCCTCGAGCTGGTCCCAGCCGCCGGGGGCCGGCAGGCCGAGCCGCAGGTAATGCCGGGAATAGGGGAAGATGCGCGACCAGACATGGCGCTGCGCCAGCCGCGCCTGCCAGGCGGCGGCGTCATCGACCTCGTAGAGGCGGAAAAGATCGGTGCCGCCGGCCAGCTTCGCCCCGCGGCCCGTCACCAGCGCGTCGAGCCGGGCGCCGTCGCCGGCCAGCCGCGCCCGGGTGGCGGCGGCCCAGTCCGGGTCGCGCAGGGCACAGGTGCCGACATGGAGCGCCGGGCCGGAGACCGCCCATGGGCCGGTCAGCTCGCCGAGGCGGGCGATGGTGTCGGGGGCGGCGATGGCAAAGCCGAGCCGCAGCCCGGCCAGGCCCCAGAACTTGCCGAAGCTTTTCAGCACCACCCGGCCGGGGGTGGCGGCGGCATCGACCAGGCTGGCCTCGGGGGTGACGTCGCAGAAGCTTTCGTCGATCACCACCAGCGGCGCGTCGAGGTCGTCGCGCGACCACAGCCGGCCGGTGGGGTTGTTGGGATGGACCAGCACCCGGGCCGCGGCACCGGCGGCGGCCTCGGTCCAGCCCTGCGCGGCGAAGGCCGCGGCGTGTTCGTTGTAGGTCGGCGCCGGGATGTCGACCGGGCCGGGTGCGGCCAGCAGCGGCAGGCGGGCGATCACCGCCGAGGCGCCATGGGCGGCGAGGATCGCGGCCCCCTCGGGCACCTTCCAGAAGGCCCTTGCCGCGTCGAGCAGCGCCTGCTGCGCATTGCGGTCGGGCAGCGCCTCCCAGGCGTGGCCGGGGATCTCGGGCAGCGGATAGGGCACCGGGTTGATGCCGGTGGAAAGATCGAGCCAGTCGGCGCGGTCGCCGCCGTAGGTCTCCATCGCGGCGTCCAGGCCGCCGCCGTGGTCACGGGGAGTAGAGGGCATCAGGGGCTCCGGTTTCGGGTGCCAACCTTGAAACGGAATTTGCCCTGAATGGCAAGCGCCTGCGGCCCCCGCGCGGCGACCGGCGCGCCCTCAGCCCCTTCCGTGCGGCGCGTGGTAGTCGAGCACCGGGTTGATCGGCAGGATGCGGTGCGGATTGATGCTGTCGTGACTGTAGTGATAGTGGCGCACGATATGGGCCATGTTCACGGTCTCGGCGATGCCCGGCATCTGATACAGCTCGCGCGTATAGGCCCAGAGGTTGGCATGGTCGATCAGCCGCCTGCGGTTGCACTTGAAATGCAGGTGATAGACCGGATCGAAGCGGATCAGGGTGGTGAACAGGCGCCAGTCGGCCTCGGTCAGGCGCGCGCCCATCAGGTAGCGCTGCTGGCCGAGACGCCGTTCGAGCCAGTCGAGGCTGTCGAACAGCGGATGCACCGCCGCGTCATAGGCGGCCTGCGTGGTGGCGAAACCGGCCTTGTAGACGCCGTTGTTGACGGTGTCGTAGATGCGGTCGTTGACCGGCGCGATGGCGGCGCGCAGATCCTCGGGCCAGTAATCGTCGCGGTTGCCGGTCAGCCCGTCGAAAGCCGAATTGAACATGCGGATGATCTCTGAACTTTCGTTGGAGACGATGGTCTGGTGCTGCCGGTCCCAGAGGATCGGCACCGTGACCCGCCCCGAATAGCCCGGATCGGCGCGGGCATAGACCTGATGGGCAAAGTCGAGCCCGTAGAGACGGTCGCCGGTGGCGCCCTGCCCGTCGGTCTCGAAGGTCCAGCCCTGACCCAGCATGTCGGGGTGCACGACCGAGACCGGGATGTGCTCGTCCAGCCCCTTGAGAGCGCGGAAGATCAGGGTGCGGTGGGCCCATGGGCAGGCGTGGGAGACATAGAGATGATAGCGTCCGCTTTCGGCGGCAAAGCCGCCCGTGCCCGTCGGGCCGGGGCTGCCGTCGGCGGTGATCCAGTTGCGGAACTGCGATTGCGAGCGCCGGAACTTTCCGTCCTTCGAGGCCGCGACAAGCGGTTCGTCACGCCAGTTTCCGTCGATCATATGACCCATTGTCGGCTCTCCTGTCTGTGTCTCATGGCTCAAGCTAGGCCCGGCGAACTGCGATGAAAACGCAACACCGCGCAAAGGAGTTGCGCATCTTCGCACAGATCCCGCCCTGTCACAAAAGCGAGGCTTGACCGGGATAGACTTGCGGCGAACGCTGGACACAGGAACGGAGTGACCCAAGATGTCGACTTATTTGCCAAAGGAGATTCAGGACGGGCTGGACGCGGCGCGCAGGCGGAGCCTGCGGCAGAGCAGCCGCATGCGGGTCGAGGCGGACGGGCATTCATTCCGGGTGCTGGCGTTTTTCGACACCGGGTTTTCGCTGGCCGCCAGCGATGCCGCGCATCTGCGCGGGCTGGTCGATCTCTACGATGGCGGGCGTCACCTGATGCAATGTCTGATCGTCGCCTCGGAACAGGAGGGCGACCTGATGCATTATGACTTCAAACGCGCCACCCCGGCGGCCGAGGCCCCACCGGCCGATTTCTATCGCGGCGCCAACCGCCCGGTGGCGCTGATCGGGGTGCAGACCTGAGGCGACGCCCCGGTGCGGTAGCCCGGCCCCGGTCCTCCGCGGCCGATCATCCTATTGCAGGTCGGCAAAGGCCTCGGCGAGACGATCGCAGGCCAGTTCGATATTGGCGCGCGGCATCGCCACGTTGAAACGCATGAAGCTTTCCCCGCCCTTGCCCAGCGTATGCCCCGGCGTGGCGGCGATACGGGCCCGTTTGTAGATCCGGTCGTGAAGCTCTTCGCGCCCCATGCCGGCGCCGGCGAAATCGACCCAGGCAAGATAGGTCGACTGCATCGGCATCGCGCTGACCCCCGGGATCTCTGAAACCCGCGCGTTGAACAGCGCCGCATTGCCGGCCAGATAGGCGGTCAGCGCATCGACCCAGTCGGCGCCCTCCGGGCAATAGGCGGCGCGGGTCAGCTCGACCCCCAGCAGGTTGGGGTTCATGTCCAGCCCGCGGTGAAAGGCCTGATAGCGGCTGCGCAGATCGGCATCGGGGATGATGACGCAGCCCAGCCGCGCCCCGGCGATGTTGAAGGTCTTGGAGGCCGAGGTCATCATCAGCAGCCGGTCTTCGATCTGCGGCGCGGCGACATGCATCGGGACGTGGCGGTGGCCGGGCAGCACCAGATCGCAGTGGATCTCGTCCGAAATCAGCAGCAGGTCGTGGCGGATGCAGAAATCGGCGATCTGGCCCAGTTCGGCCGTGGTCCAGACCCGGCCGGCGGGGTTGTGCGGCGACGAGATGATCAGCATCTTCTCGGCCCCGGTCATCTGCGCCTCGTAGGCGTCGAAATCCATCGCATAGGTGCCGTCGTCCTGCCGGCTCAGCGGCAGTTGCAGGTTGACGCGACCGGTCTTGGCGATCTTGACCTCGAACTCGTGGTAGACCGGGGTGAAGGTGACCACGGTGTCGCCGGGGTCGGTATAGGTCTGAAGCGCCATGGCGATGGCGTTGCCAAGCCCGTAGGTGGTGGTGATCCAGTCGGGGTCGATGGCCCAGCCGTGGCGGGTCTGCATCCACCAGCCGACGGCCTGGTAAAGGTCTTCGACACCGCAGAAATAGCCGTAGTTGGCCTTGTCGATCAGGCCCCGCATGGCCTCCTGAAGGAACTCCGGTGCGCGGAAATCCATATCCGCGACCCACATCGCCAGACCGTCTTTGGCCGGCACGCCGAAGGCTTTTTCCATCAGGTCCCATTTCGAGGACTTGGTGCCGTGCCGGTCGATGATCTCGTCGAAATTCATGTCTTCTGCCCCATGCTGCGATGCCGGCCGACGCTAGCGCATTTTTCGCCGTGCACAAGGGGGCGTTGTTCGCGCGGGGCGTTGCACTGGCCGCAGGCTTGTCCTAGATGAAGACCATGCTGAAGACCATTCTGATCCATCCCGACCCGCGTCTGAAAAAACTCTGCGCGCCCGTGCCCGACCTGTCGGACCGGCTGCGTGATCTGGCGCAGGACATGCTTGAAACCATGTATGACGCGCCCGGCATCGGCCTTGCCGCGCCCCAGGTGGGGGTGCTGGAGCGGCTGATCGTGATGGATTGCGCCAAGGAGGACGACCCGCAGCCCGTGGTGATGTTCAACCCCGAGGTGCTGGCCGCCTCGGATGCGCTGAACACCTATGAAGAGGGCTGCCTGTCGATCCCCGAGCAATTCGCCGAGGTGACGCGGCCCGCCGAGGTGCGGATCGGCTGGATCGACGAGACCGGCACCCCGCGGGAAAAGGATTTCGACGGGCTCTGGGCGACCTGCGTGCAGCACGAGATCGACCATTTGAACGGCAAGCTGTTCATCGATCATCTGGGGGCGATGCGGCGCCAGATGATCACCCGCAAGTCGGCCAAGCTGAAACGCGAACGGGCCCGCGGATGAGCGCCCTGCCCGCGCCGCGCCCGGCCGCCTGCCCGCCCTGCCGTCGCAAGACCGCCCCCGCCGGAGCCCGGCGATGACCGTGCGCCGGTGCATTCCATGGCCCGACCGGCGCCTGCGCAGCCCGGCCGAGGACGTGGCCGAGATCACCGACGAGGTGCGCGCGGTCTGGGCGGATCTCATCGACACCATGGAGGCGATGCCGGGGGTCGGCATGGGGGCCAACCAGATCGGGGTCATGCAGCGGCTGGTGGTGGTCGATGCCAGCACCGAGCGCGGCAAGGCGCTGCGCATGGCCAACCCCGAGATCCTGCATGCCAGCGTGCAGCTGCGCGACCATGACGAGGCCAGCCCCAACCTGCCCGGCGTCTCGGCGGTGATCAGCCGCCCGCGCGCGGTGACGGTGCGCTACATGGATGAAAACGGGGTCATCACCCGCAAGGATCTCGTCGGCCTCTGGGCGACCAGCGTGCAGCACCAGATCGACCATATCAATGGCCGGATGTATTTCGACCACCTGAGCCGCACCAAGCGCGAGATGCTGCTGAAAAAGGCCCGCAAGCTCGGATAGGGGCGGCGGGGCTTGGCCGCACGCCGGGGCAACCGGAAAAGGAGAAGCGATGCGCATCGTATTCATGGGAACGCCCGAGTTTTCGGTCCCGGTGCTGGACGCGCTGGTGGACGCCGGCCACGAGATCGCCGCCGTCTATTGCCAGCCGCCGCGCCCGGCGGGACGCGGCAAGAAACTGCGCCCGACCCCGGTCCATGCGCGGGCGCTGGAGCTGGGGCTCGGGGTGCGCCACCCGATCTCGCTGAAGGGGGCCGAGGAACAGGCCGCGCTGGCGGCGCTGGGGGCCGATGTCGCGGTGGTGGTGGCCTATGGGCTGATCCTGCCGCAGGCGGTGCTGGACGCGCCGCGCCGGGGCTGTCTCAACATCCATGCCTCGCTGCTGCCGCGCTGGCGCGGGGCGGCGCCGATCCACCGCGCGATCATGGCCGGCGACGCGGAAACCGGGGTCTGCATCATGCAGATGGAGGCCGGGCTGGACACCGGGCCGGTGCTGCTGCGCCGCGCGACCCCGATCGGGGCGCAGGAAACCACCGCCGAACTGCATGACCGGCTGAGCGGGATCGGCGCCGAGGCCATCGTCGCCGCGCTGCGCGACCTTGACCGGCTCGCGCCGGAACCGCAGCCCGAAGCCGGCGTCACCTATGCCCACAAGATCGACAAGGGCGAGGCAAGGATCGACTGGACCCGGCCCGCCGCCGAGATCGACCGCAAGATTCGCGGCCTGTCGCCCTTTCCCGGCGCCTGGTGCGAGATCGGCGGCCAGCGCGTCAAGCTCTTGGCCTCGCGGGTGGTCGATGGGCAGGGCGCGCCGGGCACGGTGCTGGACGACGCGCTGACCGTGGCCTGCGGCGCGGGCGCGGTGCAGCTGTTGCGCTTGCAAAGGGCGGGCAAGGGGGCGCAGGATGCCGGAACTTTCCAGCGCGGCTTTGCGGTGGCGCCGGGCACGGTCTTGTAGGGGGCGCCCATGTTCTTCACCTTCTTCGGCACCATGGTCATCGCCGGCATCATCGGCTATGCCTCGGAGCGCTCGGGCTTTACCCGCAACGGCTATGTGCCGTCGATCATCATCTGCCTTGGCGGCGCCTTTCTGTTCTTCATGGTCAGCCGCATGTTCAACATCGGTTTCGGCAGCCCGGGTCTGAACGCCATCCTGTCCTCGGTCGGCGCGCTGATCATCGTGCCGACCCATTTCCGCCGCTAGCCGCGCCCCGCCCGCGCCGGGCCAAATCCGTTTACGATCTGCGCCGGGGCCGCTACACTCGGCCCATAAAAAGCGGGGGAAACGCCCCGCCCGAGCAGCGACAAGGCATGGCACAGGTGGCGAATTCCGGATCAGAAACCCAAGTCGGCGCGACCGGCGCCCCCCGGGTCACCGTGGTCACGACGATGAAGGACGAAGGCGCCTATATCCTCGACTGGGTGGCCCACTACAAGACCATCGGCGCCAGCGAGATCGTGGTCTTTACCAACGACGTGTCGGACCCCACCGACCATATCCTGCGGCGTCTCAACTGCATGGGCGAGGTGCAGCACCGCTTCAGCCGGGTCATGCGGCGCGGCCCGCACAAGAGCGCGCTGATGTGGGCCGAGCATGAACCGGCGGTGCGCCAGGCCGACTGGCTGCTGGTGGTGGATGTCGACGAATATCTCGACATCCGGCTGGGCGACGGCAGCCTCGGGGCGCTGATCGCGGCCCATCCCGGCGCTGACGCGATCTCGTTCCCGTGGCGGATCTTTGGCAATGCCGGGGTCGAGGCGATCAGCGGCGCCCCGGTGCCGGTCGAGTTCACCCGCGCCCAGCCGGTCGCCGGCGCGCCCGACGAGAACCGGTTCTTCAAGACCCTGTTCCGCAACGATCCCGAGAAATTCGCCCGCATGGGGGTGCACCGTCCGTTCCTGGCCAAAGGCCACGAACCGGTCAGATGGGTGCTGCCCGACGGGCGGGCCTTTAGCGATGAAGAGGTCGAGAAGGCGCTGTTCGTCTATGAGACCTACGGTTACGAGGCGGCGCAGCTCAACCATTATGCGCTGCGCTCGCTGGACGGGTTTCTCAACAAGAAACAGCGCGGCCGGGCCAATCACCAGTTCGACCAGATCGAAATGTCCTATTGGAACCGCTTCGACAAGAACGACGTCGAGGACCGCAGGCTGGCCGAGAACTTCGAGGCGGCGCAGGCCTATCGCGACCGGCTGCTGGCAAGCGACAAGATACTGCGCGAACACCATGAACTGGCGCTGGCATGGGCGCGCAAGATGGCGCGCAAGGCGCGGCGCAGCGGGCAGTTCGACAGTTTTCTGGCCACCGTCTCCAAGACCTCAGAGTCCGCAGAGGCCGCAGAGACGCCGCCGGCCTGACGCGGGCCTGACGCGGGCCTGACGCGGACGGGGGCCGGGCTCAGCGCTTGAAGGGCGCCATGCCGGCGCGCGCCAGCTCGTCGGCCTTTTCGTTCTCGGGGTGGCCGGCATGGCCCTTGACCCATTGCCAGGTCACCCTGTGGCGGGCCTGGGCGGCGTCCAGCCGCTGCCACAGTTCGACGTTCTTCACCGGCTTCTTGTTCGAGGTCCGCCAGCCGTTCTTCTTCCAGCCGAAAATCCAGCCGGTGACCCCGTTCTTGACATAGGCGCTGTCGGTGACGACGGTGATGGTGCTGGGTTTTTCCAGCGTTTCCAAGGCCATGATGGCGGCCATCAGCTCCATCTGGTTGTTGGTCGTCTGTGCCTCGCCGCCGCATAGCTCGCGCTGTTTGACGATGGCGCCCCCCCGCATGGCGCGCAGCAGAACCCCCCAGCCGCCGGGGCCGGGGTTGCCGGAACAGGCGCCGTCGGTATAGGCGAAAAGGTCGGTCATGGCGGCGCTCTCGGGTCGGGTGGCGGTGGGCATTTCGGACAGGGTCATGCGGGCTCTTCGGCCAGGCGGCCGGCCAGGGCGACGAAGATGGCGGCAAAGCCGCGATTGAGCCAGCGCATGGCACGGGCGCTGCCCAGCAGCAGGTCGCGCGCCCTGGCGGCAAAGAGGCCGTAGATCACGAAGACGCCGAAGGTCAGCGCCATGAAGACCGCGCCAAGCAGGGTCATCTCGACAGTGGCGGTGGCCGGGTTGCCGGAAAGAAACGGCGGCAGCAGCGCCAGAAAGAACACCGAAAGCTTGGGGTTCAGGATGTTGATCAGCGCCGCGCGCCGGGCGATGGCAAGCCCCGGCTGGGCGCGCCCGTCGGCGGCCACCGCCAGCGTGCCGCCGGAGCGCAGCGCCTGCCAGGCCAGGTAGAGCAGATAGGCCACGCCGGCGAATTTCATCACGGTGAACAAGAGCGCCGAGGTATGCAGCACCGCCGCCAGCCCGAGGGTCGCGGCGGCGAGGCTGGGCACGATGCCAAAGGTGCAGCCCAGCGCCGCCCAGAGCGCCGCGCGCCGCCCCTGCCCGAGCCCCATGGCCAGGGTATAGATGACCCCGGTTCCGGGCGCGATCACCACCACCAGCGCGGTGACGAGGAATTGAGCAGACAGCATGTCAGGCCTCTTGGCGTGCCTCGCGCAGGATGCGCGGCACCTTGAAATTGACCCGCTCGATGGCGGTCTCGACGGTTTCGACGGTGACGTCATAGCGGCTGCGGAAGGCATCGATCACCTCGTTAACCAGCACTTCGGGCGCCGAGGCGCCGGCGGTGATGGCCAGCCCCTTGACCCCTTCGAGCGCCCGCCAGTCGATGTCTTCGGCGCGCTGCACCAGCTGCGAATAGGCGCAGCCGTTGTTGGCACCGACCTCGACCAGCCGCCGCGAATTCGACGAGTTCGGCGCCCCGACCACCAGCAGGGCATCGACCCGCGGCGCCATTTCCTTGACCGCTTCCTGGCGGTTGGTGGTGGCATAGCAGATGTCTTCCTTGTGCGGGCCGACAATGGCCGGAAAGCGCGCCTGCAGCGCCGCGACGATGCCGATGGTGTCATCGACCGAAAGCGTGGTCTGGGTGACGAAAGCCAGCTTTTCCGGGTCGCGCACCGCGATGCTGGCGACATCGGCCTCGGTCTCGACCAGCAGCACTTCGCCCTCGGGCAGCTGGCCCATGGTGCCGATGGTTTCGGGGTGGCCGGCATGGCCGATCATGATGATCTGCAAACCCGCCTCGGAATGACGCTCGGCCTCGATATGGACCTTGCTGACCAGCGGGCAGGTGGCATCGACATAGACCATCTCGCGGCGCTCGGCCTCGGCCGGCACCGATTTGGCCACCCCATGGGCCGAGAAGATCACCGGCCGGTCGTCGGGGCAGTCGCCAAGCTCTTCGACAAAGACCGCCCCCTTGGCGCGCAGCCCGTCGACGACGAACTTGTTGTGCACGATCTCGTGGCGGACATAGACCGGCGCGCCCCATTTCTCGAGCGCCATCTCGACGATCTTGATGGCCCGGTCGACGCCGGCGCAGAAGCCGCGCGGGGCCGCGAGGTAGATGGTCAGCGAAGGTTTGGGCATGGGCGGGTCCTGTACGCGTCCTGTGGTCTGCGCACAGAGGTAAGGCTTTGCGCGGTGCAGGGCAACCCGGCAGGCGGCGGCGGTGGCGCCGATCACATGCCAGGAAAGACATGCCAAAACACCGCCCGGACAACGTCCGGCGGCGTTTCATGACTCGGATGCCAGGGCCCCCTACCCCGGCGTCCGGTTACTTGGCCGAATACTCGGCTTCGCGGTCGCGATCGCCCATCGGCTCGCGCGGGGGGCGTCCGATCACGTCGCGCAGCCCGTCGAGTTCGATGAAATTGTCGGCCTGGCGGCGCAGCTCATCGGAAATCATCGGCGGCTGGCTGCGGATGGTCGAGACCACCGAGACCCGCACGCCCTGACGCTGAAGGCTTTCCACCAGCGGCCGGAAATCCCCATCTCCGGAAAACAGCACGATATGATCGACATGCGGTGCCAGCTCCATCGCGTTGACCGCCAGCTCGATGTCCATGTTGCCCTTGACCTTGCGACGGCCCTGGGAGTCGATGTACTCCTTGGCCGGTTTGGTCACCATGGTGAAGCCGTTGTAATGCAGCCAGTCCACCAGCGGGCGGATCGGTGAATATTCGTCGTTTTCCAACAGCGCCGTATAATAGAATGCACGCAACAACTTCCCACGCCGCATGAATTCCTGCCGAAGCAGCTTGTAGTCGATGTCAAACCCCAGCGACTTGGCAGCCGCGTACAGATTCGAACCATCGATGAACAGCGCCAGCCGTTCGTCTTTGTAAAACATAGATTGTCCTTCCTGATTCTGACCCGCCCGGTAATGGTCCGTGAGTGTAATAATATTGGGCGGCTCAGACCCTCTAGGGTAAGGAAAAACAGCCCCCCTTCAAGGGAAACAGCGATCAAATACGCTTCAGTTGCGGCGAGGATAAGAAAAGATGATTAGAATCTGGATGTTAGCGCTGGGCGGAAATCTCCCTTCCGAGGTCGGCCCGCCAGACGTGACGCTGAATCGCGCCTTTTTGACGCTAAGCGGCGTCAAAAATGACAAATCCGCGACTCGGACCGACGTCGGCGTGACGCTTCTGCGGGCGAGTCGGCTTTATCATTCCCCCTGTTTTCCGGCCGGGGCCGGACCCGATTATGTAAACGCGGCGGCCATGGTGGAAAGCGCGCTGCCCCCCGAAGACCTGCTTGCGGCCCTGCACGAGGTCGAGGCCGGCTTCGGTCGCGCACGTTCGAGCCGCTGGGCCGGGCGGACGCTGGACATCGACCTCATTGGCGGCGCGGGGGACGGCGCGGGGCTGGTGCTGCCGGATGCGGCGACCTATGCCCATTGGCGCGACCTGCCGCCCGAGCGGCAGAGCAAGGAAGCCCCCGAACAGCTGATTCTGCCGCACCCGCGCTTGCAGGACCGGGCCTTTGTCCTGGTGCCGCTGAACGAGATCGCGCCGGACTGGCGACACCCGGTCAGCGGGGCGACGGTCGGCCAAATGCTCGCCGCTTTGCCGGAAAGCGCGCGAAAAGCGGTGCAACCGCTGTGATTCAGCGCTTGTCAATGGGGGCAAAGCCTTTTAGATACACATCTTCCGATCCCATCCTGACAGAATGGAGTGCCCCATGGCCCGCGTCACAGTTGAAGATTGCGTCGACAAGGTTCCGAACCGCTTTGAGCTGGTGATGCTCGCCTCGCATCGGGCGCGGGAAATCTCGGCCGGTGCGCCGCTGACTGTCGAGCGCGACAACGACAAGAACCCGGTCGTCAGCCTGCGCGAGATCGCCGAAGAGACCCAGACCGCCGACGCGCTTCGCGAGCGGCTGATCGAGTCGAACCAGACCCAGATCGAGGTCGACGAGCCCGAAGAAGACCGCATGGCGCTGCTGATGGGGGCAGAATCGGATGCCCCGGTCGAAGACGACATGTCGGAAGAAAAGCTGCTGCGCGCCCTGATGGAAGCGCAGGGCCAAGGCTGAGCCCCTCGGGAAAGCGAGTAGGCGCAGATGTTTCCTGCAGACGACCTTGTGGACCTTGTCCGCGCCTACAACCCCAAGACCAACGAGGCATTGATCCGCGCCGCCTATGACTTCGGGCGCGACATGCACGAAGGGCAGTTCCGCCATTCGGGCGAGCCCTATTTCTCGCATCCGATCGACGTCGCGCGGATTCTGACCGAGCAGCATCTCGACGATGCCACCATCATCACCGCGCTCTTGCACGACACGATCGAGGACACCAAGGCCTCGTATTCCGAGGTGGCGCGGCGGTTCGGCGACGAGGTGGCGATGCTGGTCGACGGCGTGACCAAGCTGACCAATCTCCAGCTCAGCTCGACCGAGACCAAGCAGGCCGAGAACTTCCGCAAGCTGTTCATGGCCATGTCGCGTGACCTGCGGGTGATTCTGGTCAAACTGGCCGACCGTCTGCACAACATGCGCACCATCAAGGCGATGCGCCCCGAGAAGCAGCAGATCAAGGCGCGCGAGACCATGGACATCTATGCGCCGCTGGCCGGGCGCATGGGCATGCAGTGGATGCGCGACGAGCTGGAGGATCTGGCGTTCAAGGTGCTGAACCCGGATGGCCGGGCCTCGATCATGCGCCGCTTTATCACGCTTCAGAAAGAGACCGGCGACGTCATCGGGCGCATCACCGACGACATGCGCCACGAGCTGGAAAAGGCCGGCATCGACGCCAAGGTGGTGGGCCGCGCCAAGAAACCCTATTCGATCTGGCGCAAGATGCAGCAGAAGGAACAGGGGTTCAGCCGGCTGTCGGACATCTACGGGTTCCGCATCATCACCCGCGACGAGAACGACTGCTACCGGGTGCTGGGGGCGATCCACCAGCGCTGGCGCGCGGTGCCGGGACGGTTCAAGGACTATATCAGCCAGCCCAAGTCGAACGGCTATCGTTCGATCCACACCACGGTGTCGGGGCGCGACGGCAAGCGGGTCGAGGTGCAGATCCGCACCCAGCAGATGCATGATGTGGCCGAAACCGGGGTCGCGGCGCATTGGTCCTACAAGGACGGGGTGCGCGGCGAGAACCCCTTTGCCGTCGATCCGGTGAAATGGATCAGCTCGCTCAGCGAACAGTTCAACGCCGAGGACGATCACGACGAGTTTCTCGAAGCGGTCAAGCTCGAGATGTATTCGGATCAGGTGTTCTGCTTTTCGCCCAAGGGCGACGTGGTCAAGCTGCCGCGCGGCGCGACGCCGCTGGATTTCGCCTATGCCATCCACACCCGGATCGGCAATGCCTGTGTCGGCGCCAAGGTCGACCACATGCGGGTGCCGCTGTGGACCCGGATCAAGAACGGCCAGTCGATCGAGATCATCACCGCCGAGGGCCAGATGCCGCAGGCGACATGGCTCGACATCGCCACCACCGGCAAGGCCAAGACCGCGATCCGCCGCGCCCTGCGCGAGCTGGACCGCGAACGCTTTGTCAAGCTGGGCCGCGAACTGGCGCGGGTGGCCTTCGAGAACGTCGGCAAGAAATCGACCGACCGGGTGCTGGACATCGCCGCCACGCAGTTGCGGCTGAAGGATTCCACCGAGCTTCTGGCGCGGCTCGGCAGCGCCGAGATCACCACCCATGACGTGGTGCAGGTGGTGTTCCCCGATCTGGCGCCCGACGAAAGCGACGAGGTGCGCCCGGAGCGGGCGGTGATCGGTCTCGAACCCGGTCAGAGCTTTCACCGCGCGCCCTGTTGCCAGCCGTTGCCCGGCGAGCGGATCGTCGGCATCACCTATCGCGGCAAGGGCGTGGTGGTGCACGCCATCGACTGCGACGTGCTGCCCGACTACGAGGACCAGCCGGGGCGCTGGCTGGACCTGCATTGGCAGGCCGGCAAGCACAAGGCCGACTTCGATGTGACCCTCGATCTGACCATCGGCAACGATGCCGGCGTGCTGGGACGTATTTGCACATTGATCGGAGAGCACAAGGCCAATATTTCTGACCTTGAATTCGTGGACAGGAAACCGGACTACTACAGGCTGCAAATCATGGTCGAACTGCGCGACACCGAGCACCTGCATTCGCTGTTGCTGGCGCTGGCCGCCGAGAGCGACGTGGCGCAGATAGAAAGGTCACGGGACCCGTCAAGGGCACGGTCGTCCGCCAAAGCTTAGGTGAAGGAACCACTGAAGTGGTGTTCAAACGTCGGGACAAGAGAAGCCTTTTGCAGATCGTCGCCGACGGAATCTATCCCAAGGGCGGCTGGCGGCGGGCCTTTCACTATGTCCGGCACCGGCTGCGGCGACTGCCCGGCACCCCCGAATTCATCGCCCGCGGCATCTGGGCCGGGGTCTTCACCTGTTTCTCGCCCTTCTACGGGCTGCATTTCGTCATTGCGGCGCTGATCTCGCGGATCATCAACGGCAATCTGCTGGCGGCGCTGCTCAGCACCTTTTTCGGCAACCCGCTGACCTATGTCCCGATCGGCGTTGCCTCGCTGAAGACCGGGCATTTCCTTCTTGGCACCGAGTTCGAAGAGGGCGACAGGCAGTCGCTGGCCAGCAAGTTCGCCGATGCCGGCACCGACCTGTGGTACAACCTGATCGCGCTGTTCTCGGACAGCCGCGAGATGGACTGGCACGGTCTGGCGGTGTTCTATGACGAGGTGTTCTTTCCCTATCTGGTGGGCAGCATCCTGCCGGGGATCATCACCGCGACGGTCTGCTATTACCTCAGCGTGCCGGTGATCCGCGCCTATCAGAAGCGCCGCTCGGCCCGGTTCCGCAAGAAGGTAACCGCCGCCAAGGACAAGGCCCGGCTGGCGGCCTCTGATCCCGGAAGCGACGGCGAAACCCGGTGATCGGGGGGCGCCCGGCGAAAAAGCGGTTTTCAGCCGCCGGCCGGCGCTCTAGGGTCCAACCCGGAACTGACAGGAGAACGACGAGCATGCTGCGTCTTGGGGTGAACATCGACCACGTGGCGACGGTGCGCAATGCGCGCGGCGGCGCCTATCCCGACCCGGTGCGGGCCGCCCGGCTGGCCGAAGAGGCCGGGGCCGACGGCATCACAGCGCATCTGCGCGAAGACCGGCGCCACATCATGGACGCCGATATCGACGCGCTGATGGCGGCGCTGCGGGTGCCGCTGAATTTCGAGATGGCGGCCACCCCCGAAATGCAGGCAATCGCCCTGCGCCACCGGCCGCACGCGGTCTGCATCGTGCCCGAAAAACGCGAGGAACGCACCACCGAGGGCGGGCTCGAGGTCTCGCGCGAGGAAAACCGGCTGGCGCATTTCATCGCCCCGCTGCGCGAGGCCGGCTGCCGGGTGTCGATCTTCATCGCCGCCGACCGGAAGCAGATCGAGGCGGCGCATCGCATCGGCGCCGAGGTGGTCGAGCTGCACACCGGCGCCTATTGCGACTTCCACGCCGAGGGGCGCTTGGACGACCGCGACGCCGAGCTGGCGCGCCTGCGCGAGATGGCCGGCTTTGCCCATTCGCTGGGGCTCGAGGTGCATGCCGGGCACGGGCTGACCTATGACACGGTGCAGCCGATCGCCGCCTTCCCCGAGGTGATGGAGCTCAATATCGGCCACTTCCTGATCGGCGAGGCGATCTTTGCCGGGCTCGGACCGGCAATCGGCGAAATGCGGCGCCTGATGGACGCGGCGCGCAACACCGGCAGCGACAACCGCGCCTGAGCGCGGCCAAGCCCCTTGCCGGTGCGCCGCAGATCGGCGCAGAAGGCTGGGCACAATCGAAAGCCACAATCGAAAGCAAGGCAATGATCCTCGGAATCGGCACCGACCTGGCCAATATCGACCGTATCGAAAACACCCTCGAGCGGTTCGGCGACCGGTTTCGCAACCGCGTCTTCACCGAGACCGAACAGGCCAAGGCCGAGCGCCGCCGCGACACGGTGGGCACCTATGCCAAGCGCTGGGCCGCGAAAGAGGCCTGTTCGAAGGCGCTGGGCACCGGCCTGCGCATGGGGATCAGCTGGAAGGACATGTCGGTGTCGAACCTGAAGACCGGCCAGCCGGTGATGCAGGTGACGGGCTGGGCGGCGCGGCGGCTGCAAGAGATGACGCCCGAAGGCCACGAGGCGATCATCCATGTCACCCTGACCGACGATCACCCCTGGGCGCAGGCCTTCGTGGTGATCGAGGCGCGCCCGCTGGTGACCGGGGGCGCGGCTTGACTCCGCCCGTCGCGCAGGACATGTAGCGCATCAAACAACGAGGCTCCGAGGCATGACCATGGCAAGAGACGGCAAGAAACAAAACGGCTTCGTCGAGACGATCAAGACGATCTTCTGGGCGCTGCTGATCGCCGGCGTGTTCCGCTCGGTGTTCTTTCAGCCCTTCTGGATTCCCTCGGGCTCGATGAAGGACACGCTGCTGATCGGCGATTTCCTGTTCGTCAACAAGATGGCCTATGGCTATTCCTATGCCTCCTGCCCCTCGGTGCGGCTGCCGCAGTTCGGCGTCAACATCGACGCCAAGGACCTCTGCGGCGTCTTTGACGGCGACAACACCCGGCTGTTCGGTTCCGAGCCCGAGCGCGGCGACGTGGTGGTGTTCCGCCACCCGGCCACCGGGCTGGACTATATCAAGCGGCTGGTGGCGCTGCCCGGCGAGACGGTGCAGATGAAGAGCGGCGTCCTGCATATCAACGGCGCCCCGGTGGCGCTGAAAGATGGCGGCGTCTTCGAGGAAACCGCCGGCCCGCAGGGGCCGCAGGGCCTGCGGCCGCGCTGCGAGAACGGCCCGGTCGGCGATGGCGGCACCTGTATCAAGTCGCGCCAGATCGAGACCCTGCCCGGCGGGGTCAGCCATGGCATTCTCAACATCGGCCGCCAGGCCTCGGACAATACCGGCGTCTTCACGGTGCCGGCGGGGCATTATTTCTTCATGGGCGACAACCGCGACAATTCCACCGACAGCCGGATGCCGCGGATCGCGCGCGGGGTCGGTTTCGTGCCCTTCGAAAACCTCATCGGCCGCGCCGACCGCATCATGTTCTCGTCTGCGGGCCGCTCGATGTTCTTCTTCTGGACCTGGCGCGGTGACCGTTTCTTCAAGGCGGTGAAGTGAAGCTCTCTGCCGAACTGAAGGCGCTTCAGGCGCGGATTGGCCACGAGTTTTCCCGGCCCGAGCTCTTGGTGCGCGCGGTCACCCATTCCTCGATGTCGACCCCGACCCGCGGCGACAACCAGCGGCTCGAGTTTCTCGGCGACCGGGTGCTCGGTCTGGTCATGGCCGAGGCCCTGCTGGCCCAGGACAAGACGGCCAGCGAGGGCCAGCTGGCGCCGCGGTTCAACGCCCTGGTGCGCAAGGAGGCCTGCGCCGATGTCGCCCGCGAGATCGCGCTGGGCGACGCGCTGAAACTGGGGCGCTCCGAGATGCTGTCGGGTGGACGCCGCAAACAGGCGCTGCTGGGCGACGCGATGGAGGCGGTGATCGCCGCCGTCTATCTCGATGCCGGCTTCGAGACCGCCAAGGATCTGGTGGTGCGGCTCTGGGGCGAGCGGGTGCACAAGGTCGAGGCCGACGCCCGCGACCCCAAGACCAGCCTGCAGGAATGGGCCCAGGCGCGGCGCCAGAAACCGCCAAGCTACGAGATCGTCAGGCGCGCGGGCCCCGACCACGCCCCGGTCTTCACCGTCGCCGTCACGCTGGAGAACGGCAAGAGCGAAGAGGCCACCGCCGGCTCCAAACGCCAGGCCGAGCAGGCCGCTGCGCGCATGCTGCTGGCGCGGCTCGAAGGCAAGGGCTAGTGTCCCCCAACCTGCGCGGCAGCCTTGCCATGGTGCTGTCGATGGCGGCCTTTGCCGTCGAAGACGCCCTGTTCAAATACGCCACCACCGCGATCCCGGTGGGCCCGGCGCTGCTGGTCTTCGCGCTCACCGGGCTGACGATCTTCATCGCGCTGTCCGTCCTGGCCAAAGAGCCGGTCTTCCACCCTGCCATCCTGTCGCGCCCGATGCTGTTGCGCTCGGCTTTCGAACTGGCGGGGCGGCTGTTCTTTGCCCTGGCGCTGGCCTTCACGCCGCTGTCCAGCACCTCGGCGATCCTGCAATCTGCGCCCCTGATGGTGACCCTGGGCGCGGTGCTGTTTCTCGGCGCACATGTCGGCGCGCGGCGCTGGATCGCCATGGGTATCGGCTTTCTCGGCGTACTGCTGATCCTGAAACCCACGCCGGCCAGTTTCGAGGCCAGTTCGATCTTTGCGCTCTTGGCGACGCTGGGTTTCGCGGGCCGCGATCTCGCCACCAGCATCAGCCCCAGGTCCATGTCCGGGCGCCAGCTGGGCACGCTGGGCTTTGTCGTGCTCGGCCTCGCCGGCGCGGTGCTGATCCCCTTTGGCGACCTGCCGACGCGCCTGCCCCGCCTGCCGCATCTCGCCGCCCTCTTCGCCGCCGGCCTGGTGGGGGTTCTGGCCTATAATGCGCTGACGCAGGCCATGCGCAACGGCGACATCGCCGTGGTCACACCGTTCCGCTATTCGCGGCTGTTGTTCGCGCTGGCGATTGCCATGGCCCTGTTTGGCGAGCTGCCGGACAGGTTCACCCTGGCCGGGGCCGCGCTGGTGGTTGCCAGTGGCCTTTATACCCTGGCCCGCTCGGGCGGCAAAATCCCGG
>NZ_JBFJVE010000036.1:0-18874 GCF_041624275.1 Shimia sp. | reverse complement strand
TCTGGCTACGCGCAATTGAGTCCACGCCCTAGGCGCCGGCCTCGGCTGCGCCCCGCGCCCGCCTCATTCTCTTGCCGGAAATATCCCGGGGGTCCGGGGGAGACCCCCGGTTGCGCGCCCCCGGTTCCACCCCCGACCGCCGCTCAGTCGCGCTCGCGCATCAGCCGCTCGGCCTTCTTGCGCACCAGCACCGAGCGCAGGTCGTGCATCGCCAGCAGCAGCGCGTCGGTGACTTCGTCCAACTGCGCCTCGCTGGCCTTGCCCTGGGCCCAGTGGGTGGTCAGGTTGAGATAGTCCACCGCCCGGTGGATGTCGTCGATGTCGCGCGCCGCCAGGGTCTCGCTGCGCGCCCGCATCCAGTCGCCGATCGCCGCCAGGTCCTCCTGCGACAGGATCCGGTCGCCATGCGGCTTGATCTCGCCCTTGCGGATGTTGACCACCGCGATCTGGTCCATGTCGATGCGCCGCTGGCGGTTCTCGGTATCGACCCGGAACACGAAGGCGCCGTTCTCGCGCACCCGGAAATAATAGTCGGGCAGTTCGCTCGCCATCACGTCCCCTCAGCTCAGCGACGCGCAGAAGTCCCGGATCCGCCGGCAGGCGGTCTCCAGCGCCGCGTCCGACGTAGCGTAGCTGACCCGGAAGTTCGGCGAAAGCCCAAAGGCGGCGCCGAAGACCACCGCCACATCGGCCTCTTCCAGCAGCGCCGTGGCAAAGGCCTCGTCGCTGTCGATCAGCCTGCCCCCGGGGCTGGTCTTGCCGATCAGCCCGGCGATCGAGGGATAGACATAAAAGGCCCCGTCGGGCACCGGGCAGGTGATGCCCTCGATCTGCGACAGCATCTTCACCACAAGGTCGCGGCGGCGGCGAAACACCTCGTTGTTGGCGGGCAGGAAATCCTGCGGCCCGTTCAGCGCCTCGACGGCGGCCCACTGGCTGACCGAACAGGGGTTCGAGGTCGATTGCGACTGGATCTTGCGCATCGCCGCGATCAGCTCGACCGGCCCCGCCGCGTAACCGATGCGCCAGCCGGTCATGGCATAGGCTTTCGAGACCCCGTTGCAGGTCAGCGTGCGCGCATAGAGCGCCGGCTCGACCTCGGCCGGGGTGCAGAACTTGAAATCGCCATAGGCGAGGTGCTCGTACATGTCGTCGGTCATCACCCAGACATGCGGGTGACGCAGCAGCACATCGGTCAGCGCCTTCAGCTCGTCGCGGTTATAGCCGGCGCCGGTGGGGTTCGAGGGCGAGTTGAAGATCAGCCACTTGGTCTTCGGGGTGATCGCCGCCTCGAGCTGATCGGCGGTCAGCTTGAAATCGTTTTCCAGGCTGGCGGCGGCAATCACCGGCGTGCCCCCCGCCAGCAGCACCATATCCGGATAGGAGACCCAGTAGGGCGCCGGAATCACCACCTCGTCGCCGGGGTTCAGCGTCGCCATCAGCGCGTTGTAGAGAATCTGTTTGCCGCCGGTGCCGACGCTGACCTGGGCGGGGGTGTAATCCAGCCCGTTGTCGCGTCTGAGCTTGGCGCAGATCGCCGCCTTCAGCTCGGGGATGCCGTCGACGGCGGTATATTTGGTCTTGCCGGCGGCGATCGCCGCCACCGCCGCCTCCTTGATGTTCTGCGGCGTGTCGAAATCCGGCTCGCCGGCACCGAGGCCGATCACGTCGCGCCCCGCCGCGCGCAGTTCGGCCGCCTTTGCGGTGACCGCGATCGTCGGCGAAGGTTTGACGCGGGAAAGTGTCGCGGACAGGAAAGACATGACAGGCCTCGTTTGTATTCAATGCGCCCATGTCTTAGGGTGCGCCCTGCACCCGATCAAGCGGGAAGGCAAAGGAGGCAGCGAAATGGCCGAAGAATTAAGCGAACAGGAATACCACGACTACTGGTACGGCGAAGATGTCGCCACTTTCGGCGACCGGCTGGCGGCGGCGCGCCAGTACGCCGGGCTGGAACAGACGGAATTCGCCCGCCGCCTCGGGGTCAAGAATGCCACCGCGCGCGGCTGGGAAGACGATCTCAACGAGCCGCGGGCCAACAAGTTGCAGATGATGGCCGGGCTGCTCAACGTCTCGGTCGGCTGGCTGCTGACCGGCGAGGGAGAAGGCATCACCGCCGCGCCGGGCGAGGAGCCGGGGCAGGCGTCGGATCTCGCGGTGCTGCTGGTCGAGATCCGCGATATCAAGAGCAAGATGAAAAGCAACCTCGATCAGCTGGCGCGGCTGGAAAAGAAGCTGCGCCTGGCGGTCAACGAAAGTGCCGAATGATGAGCGAAACCCGTGAAGACCGACTGAAACGCATGAAGATGCGCTCGATGCGCCGTGGCATCAAGGAGATGGACATCATCCTCGAACGCTATGCCGACGACAATCTCGCGACCATGGATGGGCCGACGCTCGATCTCTATGACGCGCTGTTGCACGAGAACGACCAGGATCTCTATCAGTGGGTGACCGGCCAGGTCGCCGCGCCCGAGCGTTTCGCGGCGCTGATCGGCGATATTTCCCGCGCCATCAGCGGCGCCGACTGAGGCGCGCATCCCCCGCCGCACCTGCGCCGCGCCCCCGGGATGCCCTCGGGCGGCCGGGTCGGTGTCGGGGCGGCGGTGTGGGCGGCGGTGCGGGGCCAGAGCAGAGCCAGAACAGGGCCGGTGCCGGTCGCTGCGGCGCGTCGCAAAAGCGGCGAAATTCCGGTCAGTCGCAACCAATTTAACCGAATGTTCGGGTTTTACCCCCAGTTTCCGATAGGGTATAGACTGTCGGAGACCATTCATGAGCATTCACGCACCCATCGCAGGCAAGGCCGACGCGGGCTTCATGACATCCTATCTCGATGCGCTGGCGCTGGTCGAACGGCTGCATCGCCTGCTGCTCGACGTGATCAAGGATGAATTCGAGCGGGTCGGCGTGCTCGAGATCAATGCCGTGCAGGCGCTGTTGCTGTTCAATATCGGCGACAACGAGGTGACGGCGGGCGAATTGAAGACGCGCGGCTACTATCAGGGCAGCAACGTCAGCTACAACCTCAAGAAACTGGTCGAGATGGGCTATATGCACCATCAGCGCTGCGAGATCGACCGCCGTTCGGTGCGGGTGCGCCTGACCCCCAAGGGGCGCGAGATCCGCGACGTGGTGGCGGCGCTCTTTGCCCGCCACGCCGAGGGCTTGCAGACGCGCGGGGTGCTGGGGGCCGATGGTATCGACGGCATCACCTTTGCGCTGCGCCGCATGGAACGCTACTGGGCCGACCAGATCCGCTATATCTACTGAGCCCGCATCGGCCGGCCGCGCCCCGACCCGGGCCCCGACCCGCGCCCGGATACGGGGGCGCCGCCACCGCTGGGCCATCGAGATCCCGGCGAGTTCCCGGCGCGCGGCGCGCCCGGTGCCCCTTGCGCGCCCTTACCAGTGGCCGGTATTGCCCATGCTCGCCCAGGGTTCGGCCGGCGCCAGCGCGGCGCCTGCCTGCAACAGCTCGATCGAGATATTGTCGGGCGAGCGCACGAAGGCCATGCGCCCGTCGCGCGGCGGGCGGTTGATGGTGACGCCATTTGCCATCAGGTGGCGGCAGGTCTCGTAGATGTCGTCGACGGCATAGGCGAGATGGCCGAAATGGCGCGAGTCGCCGGGCAGCCCGGCATCGCCGTCCCAGTTGTAGGTCAGCTCGACCGGGCAGTCCTCCTGTCCCTCGGGGGCCATGAACACCAGGGTGAAACGCCCCTGTTCACTGTCCACCCGCCGGGTCTCGCGCAGCCCCAGCAGGGCATAGAAGGCGATGGATTTCTCGAGATCGGCCACCCGGACCATGGTGTGAAGGTATTTCAATGGCATGCTGTCGTTCCCCGGTTTTCGCTGCCACGATCAAATCATTGCCGGCGCGCCCTTTCCAGTCCAAAGCGCGCTTGGCCTGACGCCGCGAAGCGATTAAGACTGGGGCGAGCATCCCACCCCGAGAGGAGAGGCACGTGCAGCAATATCACGACCAGTTGCGGGTCATTCTCGAGCAGGGCCAGCCCTCGAGCGATCGCACCGGCACCGGCACGCTGTCGCATTTCGGCCTGCAGGCGCGCTATCCCCTGGCCGAGGGCTTCCCGCTGGTGACCACCAAGAAGCTGCACCTGCGCTCGATCATCCACGAGCTGCTGTGGTTTCTCTCGGGCGAGACCAATATCGGCTATCTGAAGGAAAACGGGGTCTCGATCTGGGACGAATGGGCCGACGAGAACGGCGATCTGGGGCCGGTTTACGGCCATCAGTGGCGGCATTTCCCGCGCCTCGTGCCCGCCGGGCAGGACGGCGCCGGGCAGCCGCTGTTCCATGCCGGCGAGGTGGACCAGATCGCCGATCTGGTCCAGATGATCCGCACCAGCCCCGACAGCCGCCGGCTGATCGTCTCGGCCTGGAACCCGGCCGACGTGCCCGAGATGGCGCTGCCGCCCTGCCACACGCTGTGGCAGGTGCGCATCATCGGCGGCAGGATGCACCTCCAGCTTTACCAGCGTTCGGCCGACATGTTCCTCGGGGTGCCCTTCAACATCGCCTCCTACGCGCTGCTGCTGATGATGCTGGCCCATGTCACCGGCTACGAAGCCGGCGATTTCGTGCATACGATCGGCGATGGCCATATCTATTCCAACCACATGGAGCAGGTGCGCACCCAGCTGGCGCGCCGCCCCAAGCCGCTGCCGCGGCTGCGCATCACGCGGCAGGTCGGCTCTTTGTTCGATTTCAGATACGAGGATTTCGAAGTGCTGGACTATGATCCCGACCCGTCGATCGCCGCCCCGGTGGCGGTCTGAGCGATGATTTCCCTGATCGTCGCCCGCGCCCGCAACGGTGCCATCGGCCGCGGCAACACCATTCCCTGGCATGCGCCCGAAGACCTGCGCTTCTTTCAGCGCGAAACCAGCGGCGCGGCGGTCATCATGGGCCGCAACACCTGGGACAGCCTGCCGTTCAAGCCCCTGAAAGGGCGGCTCAACCTTGTGGTCTCGTCGCGCGCCGGCATCGCCGAGACCGTCTGCGACAGCCTCGAGGCCGCGATCGCCGCCGCCCATGCCGCCGGGCATCGCCGCATCTATGGCATCGGCGGCTATCGCATCTATCGCGACCTGCTGCCGTTGGCGCATCGGCTGCTGGTGACCGAGGTCGACCTCGAGGTGCCCGACGCGGACACTTTCTTCCCCGAATTTGGCGCCGATGAATGGCGCCAGATCGGCCGCGCCCCGCTGCGCGCGGCGGCCCCGGCCTGCGTGGTGCATGAATACCTGCGCCGCGATCCCGGCTGATCCCATCTGATTTCCGGGGGGCGCGCCCCCTGGACCCCCGCGGATATTTCCGGCAAGAGAAAAGCAGGAGAAAAGCGGCGCCGCCGCCTAGGCCCTTGTTTTTGGGGCGTATCCGGCGGCGGCCAGAAACGCCGCGACGCTGGCGGCATTGTCGGCAAACAGGGTGCCGTCCGGCGCCCTGAGGTTGTTTTCAAAGCCGATCCTGACATCGCCGCCAAGCGCCAGGGCCTTCAGCAGGCAGGCCTGTTCCGCGCCGCCGAAGGCGCAGGCCGCCCAGCGCAGCGACTGGCCCTGCAAGAGCGACAGGAAACCTGCCAGATCGTCCGGGCGGCCGGGGATGGCCGGCGCGTATTGGCCGAGCACGCAGAGCACCTCGTTCTGGCCGGGGCGGATCACGCCGGCCCGGCGCCAGGCCGCCAGTTGGCGGATGCAGCCCGGCCCGTAGAGAATGTGCTGCACCCGGGTGCCGGCCTCGTCGCAAAGCGCATAGACCCGCGCCGCCAGGGCGGCATCGCGGGCCATTTCGCGCACCGAGATGCTGGCCGCCCCGGGGCGCAGCGCCGCGAGGCAGGCATGCTGCGCCGCGACATCATAGATCCCGGCGGCCTCGGTGGTGATCTGCACCGCCATCCCCGGCGCCAGTTCGCCGACCGCCGCCATGGCCTCGCGATAGCGCCCGGCGTCCAGCGAATGGCGCCCGGCGCCGTCGCGCACATGCAGGTGCAGCGCATCGGCCCCGGCGCGCTGGCAGGCCGCCGCCGTCGCCGCGGTCTCGGCGCTGGTCAGCGGCAGGGCGGGGTGGTCGCGGCGGCCCCTGCGGGCGCCGTTGGGGGCCACCGTCAGTTCGAAGCTTTTCATCTTCGCGGTCCTTTCCTGTGCCGCTTTGGCGCCTGAAACAGTCCATTTCCAACAGGGAAATTGACAGCGCCGCCGACCGGCCCCTATTTTCGGGGGCAATCATTTGTTTATTAAGCGAAAGAGTAGGGCGAGATGACGAAAGCGATTATCCTTCTGGCCGCGGCCCTGGGGTTGGGGGCGGGGCTGACCTCGGGGCTGGCGTCGCCGGCGGCGGCGCAGAGCTGGAGCAGCAACGCGCCCAATATCGGCCCCGTCAGCCAACCCGAGGGCATCCGCATCGAGGCCTATCCGGCGGCCGCCAACTACTGCCCGAACGGCTATCAGCCGGTGGTGGTCGGCGGCGTCATCTGCTGCGGCATTCCCAATGCCACCTACAGCGCGCCGGCGCCGGTGCGCAGCCGCTATCGCCCGGCCTATTGCCCCGCCGGCACCAAGGGCTGCGGCTGAGCGGGCTGCGGCTGAAACCTTCTGTGGCTGAAGCGGGCGCGGGCCGAAACGGGGGGCCGCCGCGATGGCGCGGGGCACCCCGGGCCACGTCAGACCGTCTTGAGATCGGTGGCCATCATCCGGCCATCGCGGCCCTCGGACAGCTCGTATTCCACCTTCTGATTGTCGGCCAGCCCGGTCAGCCCCGAGCGTTCGACCGCTGAAATATGCACGAAAACATCATTGCCGCCACCGTCGGGCGCAATGAACCCATACCCTTTCGACGTGTTGAACCATTTGACGGTACCACTTGGCATACCGCGTCTCCTTCTAATACTTGACTTGCCCCGGCCATAATCGAACCGCGACCACACCCGATCCCCCAAACCGCGCTCAAACGAATGTTGACATCAAATGCTGGGCGAAGGATTGCATGGCTTGGAGAAAAATCAAGTAAAACAAACCCGCAGCGGGGCGAAAACCTTGAGGCGAGCGAACAGGAAGGAGCAGCGACCGATGCAGCTATATGGTCTGAAAACCTGTGATACATGCCGCAAGGCACTGAAAGCGCTTGACAATGCCGTTCTGGTCGATGTCCGCGACCCGGGGGTGCCCGAGGCGGTCCTGGCTCGCGCGCTGGCGGAATTCGGCGCCGCGCTGGTCAATCGCCGCTCGACCACATGGCGGGGGCTGGACGCCGCCGGGCGCGAACGGCCACCGCTGGAACTGCTGCGCGCCCACCCGGCGCTGATGAAGCGGCCGCTGATCGAGGCCGGCGGCAGGCTGCATCTGGGATGGGGCCCCGAGGTGCAGGCGGCCCTTGGCGTCGGCGCCGACAGGGCTTAAGTGCCAGTGAGGCAAGCGAAGGAGGCACCATGCGCAACGCCGCTCTGACATTGGGAATCATCGCCGGCATCACCGGCATGGTGATCGGCTTCTTCAGCTGGGGCTATGCCGATCTCTCGGCCCGCTATGACGAGTTGGGCGAGATTTTCGGCGTGGTCGAGAACGTGCAGCTGGTCAAGGCCGGCGGCCTGCTGTCGCCGATGCTGGCCATCGCCGGCGGCGCCATGGCGCGGGCGCGGGCGCTCTGGGGCGGCATCCTCTTGCTCCTGTCGGCGCTGGGGATGTATTTCGCCTTTGGTTTCAATGTCTTCACCATGTTCCCGATCAGCTTTGCCGGGCTCGGCGGGGTGCTGGCGCTGGCTGCCGGCAAGCCGGACGAGCCAAAGTCACATTTCTGAGCCGAACCGCCGGGCCAGCAGGCGGTCGGCCGAAAACGGCCCGCCGCCCTTGACCACGATGACCAGCAGCAGCAGGACCCAGAGGCTGCGCTGATCGAGGATGGCGCTGCCTTCGAAACGGTCGAACCAGCCGCCGATGGTGGCGGCGTCGGCATGATGGCCGATGATGTCGGTCAGCGATTGCAGCAGGACAAAGCCGATCATGCCAAGCGCGGCGAGGCGCGAGGCCAGCCCCAGAACGATCAGCGCCGGCAGCAGGAACTCGGCCCATGTGCCGCCCAGCACCACCAGCCTGTGAAACACCGACAGCGCCGAGGTGTCGTAGCCTGCGGCCTCGAAGATCCGCGGCAGGATCTGCGCATAGGCGCCGGCCGAGGGCTGGAACAGCCCGGTGAGCCCCTCGCCAAGCTTGGTCAGGCCGGAATTCCAGTAATAGACCAGCAGCACGGCGGCAAACAGGATGCGGGCCAGCGTCGGCAGCATCCAATCCGCCCGCTCGAGTTTCGAGAAAAGGGAATTATGCAGGTGTATCAATTGGTTCATGGTCGTTCCTCAGGGGGTTGCAGAGGTGATGGCCCGGGTGTCCAGCAACAGGGTCAGGACCGCGCCAAGGTCGAATTCGGGGTGATGCTCAAGCGTCGCTGCCGCCGCTTCGCCCAGTCTCGCGCCCTTTTGCAGCGCGGCGACGAAGCCGCCGCCGCCGGCCGGCAACAGATGCGGCGCGGGGTCGAAACCGACCCGTGCCACCAGCACCTCCTGCGCCCCGGCCCGGGGTTTGGGCGCCCCGCCTTCATTATTGTAGATCCAGATCGCCAGCACCGGCCAGGGCGAGCGCACGAGCTGCAGCGAGGGTGCCAGCCCGAGGCGCAGCCGCTCCAGCTGTTGCGGCGTGAAGCGGCCGAGGGCATCGGCGGCCAGCGGCTGGTGATCGGCGGCGTGATAGGCGCGCCGCAGCGCCATCTCGAGCGCCGCGACATCGCCGAGATAGCCCAGATGCGCCAGCGGTTCGAAGCCGCGCAGAAAGGCCGGGAAGGCGGCGCCATAGATCATCAGCAGCGGGCTGTCGGGCGGTGAGCGGCGCAGGAAGACGCCGGCGACGGCCTTGAAGTTCTCCGGCCCCAGCAGCTTGGCGACGACTGGAAACCCCTCTGCCAGCGCCTCGGTCAGCGACACCGCGACATTGTTGCGATAGACGTCAAAGCGGCGCCCGGCCGGGCGGCCCGCGCCGTCCCGCAGCGCTTGGGGCGCGGGCTGGTCCGCGTCCAGCAGCGCGGCGCGGAATCCGGCCTCGGCGCTGCTCATGCCGGCACCCCGGCCAGGGCTCGGGCGGCGCGTGCCGCCTCGGCCTCGAGAACCGGCCAGTCGGGCACGTCATTGTCCCATTCGATCAGGACCGGGCGCGGGCCGCCGCGTTCCAGCACATGATCGAGAAGCGCCCAGACCGGGTCGTCCACCGGCTTGCCATGGCTGTCGATCAGCAGCGGCGCGCCATGGTCGTCGCGGTCCTCGTCATGGCCACCAAGATGAATTTCGCGCACCCGTTCCAGCGGGTAGGCATCGACATAGGCACGCGGGTCGAACCCGAGATTGGTCGCCGAGACAAAGACGTTGTTGACGTCCAGCAGCAGGTCGCAGCCGGTGCGCCGCGCCACCTCGCGCAGGAAATCGGGCTCGCTCCAGTCGCTTTCGGCAAAGGCCAGGTAGCTTGACGGGTTCTCCAGCAGCATCCGCCGCCCCAGCGCCTCCTGTAGCTCGTCGATATGGTCGGCCACCCGGGTCAGCGTGGCGCCGGTATAGGGCAGGGGCAGCAGGTCGTTGAGAAAGGCGCCGTCGTGGCTCGACCAGGCCAGGTGTTCGGAAAATACCGCCGGCTGCAGCCAGTCGAGCAGGTGGCGCAGCCGCGCCAGATGGGCCCGGTCCAACCGGCCTTCGCCGCCGATCGACAGGCCGACACCATGCACCGAGATCGGGAACCGTTCGGCCAGCAGGCGCAGCTGCGCCAAAGGCCGACCGCCGTCGCCCATGTAGTTCTCGGCGTGGATCTCCAGCCATTCGACGGCGCCCGCGTCGTCCATCAGCGCGGTGAAATGCTGCGGCTTGTAGCCGACACCGCTGCCTGCGGGCAGGGGTGCGATGGTGGGCGCGTCATACATGGCCGGGGGTCCTTTGCGGCAGAGGGGGGCAGGTCATTTGCGAATGGTTTGGGGGGCGGAGGCAGAGCGGGGCGGGCATCCCCGCCGCCGACCGCCCCCATGGTACCGGCGCCGGGGCGCGCCGATACCGGTTTCAGAGCGCCGATCAGGCCGGCAGGTCGCGCTCGAGCGCCTCCAGCGAGCCCTTGCGCATCGAGCCGTCGGCCTGCGCCGGCAGGTCGATTTCCAAGCAGGTGCCGGCATCGACCAGCGTCCAGGCATTGCCCTGGTAGTCGACGGTCGAGGTGCCGGCGCAGGTGGTGCCGGGGCCGGCGGCGCAATCGTTCTTGCCGGCCATCGCGACGCCATAGCATTTCTCCTTGGCTGCGGCATTGGCGGCGCTGTGGGTGGTCGCGGTCAGGGCGGCGGCGACGGCGCTGGCAACGGCGAGGGTTTTTACGGCTTTCGACATGATGTGATCTTCCTTGAATGGGTTTCGTTCCGGCCACTGCGCTGAGCGGCATGGCCAAACCCTAGGCCGCCGCAAGCCACACGGACCAATCACGGCGCCGTGTATCACGCGGCCGTCAGCGCAGGTGACGGGTCCGTGAAGATTCCAGCGCTGGAAGGGGGGGATTGTTTCGAAAACGAAACAGGCGCGCCCGGTTTCCCGGACGCGCCTGCAAGAATGTTGCAATCGATTTTACCCGAGGTCGGGCGGGGTCGCCTCGCGGGCCAGCTGGCTCACGATTTCGTCCAGGCTCTGGACTTGGCTCTGCTTCTCGCCCAGACGCCGGGTCGAGACGGTGCGCTCCTCGACCTCTTTCTTGCCGATGGCCAGGATCACCGGCACCTTGCCCACCGAATGTTCGCGGACCTTGTAGTTGATCTTCTCGTTGCGGATGTCGGCCTCGGCGCGCACGCCCGCCGCCTTCAGCGCCGCCACCACCTCATGCACGAAGTCGTCGGCGTCCGAGACGATCGAGGCCACCACCACCTGACGCGGCGCCAGCCAGAAGGGCAGCTTGCCGGCATGTTCCTCGATCAGGATGCCGATAAAGCGTTCGAACGAACCCAGCGTCGCGCGGTGCAGCATCACCGGGCGGTGCTTGGCGCCGTCCTCGCCGATGTAATTGGCGTCGAGCCGTTCGGGCAGCACGAAATCCACCTGCAGCGTGCCGCATTGCCAGTCGCGGCCGATGGCGTCGGTCAGCACGAATTCCAGCTTGGGCCCGTAGAACGCCCCCTCACCGGGGTTGAGCTCAAACTCGCAGCCCGCCGCCTTGGTCGCCGCCATCAGCGCCGCCTCGGATTTGTCCCAGACCTCGTCCGAGCCGGCGCGGGTCTCGGGGCGGTCCGAGAACTTGATCGAGAACTTCTCGAAACCGAGATCCTTGTAGATCGTCGACAGGAAGTCGATGAAGATCTTGGTCTCGTCCTCGATCTGCGCCTCGGTGCAGAAGATATGCGCGTCATCCTGGGTGAAGCCGCGCACCCGCATGATGCCGTGCAGCGCCCCCGAGGGCTCATAGCGGTTGCACGATCCGAACTCGGCCATGCGCAGCGGCAGGTCGCGATAGCTCTTCAGACCCCGGTTAAAGATCTGCACGTGGCAGGGGCAGTTCATCGGCTTCAGCGCGTTCACCGCCTTTTCGCGTGCGTGTTCCTCGTCGACTTCGACGATGAACATGTTCTCCTGGTACTTGTCCCAGTGGCCCGAGGCCTCCCACAGGCGGCGGTCGACCACCTGAGGCGTGTTGACCTCGACATAGCCGCCCCTGGCCTGCTGGCGGCGCATGTAATCCTGCAGCTGGGTGTAGATGGTCCAGCCGTTCGGGTGCCAGAAGATCTGGCCGGGGGCCTCTTCCTGCATGTGGAACAGGTCCATCTCCTTGCCCAGTTTGCGGTGGTCGCGCTTGGCGGCCTCTTCCAGCATATGCAGGTGTTTCTTAAGATCTTCCTTATTTTTGAAGGCGACCCCGTAGATGCGTTGCAGCATGGCGCGGTCGCTGTCGCCGCGCCAATAGGCGCCGGCCACGCTCATCAGCTTGAAGGCATCCGCCGGCACCTGTCCGGTATGTTGCAGATGCGGGCCACGGCACAGGTCCTGCCAGTGGCCGTGCCAATACATGCGCAAGGGCTCGTCGCCGGGAATGGCGTCGATCAGCTCGACCTTATAGGGCTCGTTGTTGGCCTCGTAATAGGCCACTGCCCGTTCACGTTCCCAGACTTCGGTGGTCACCGGATCGCGGCGGTTGATGATCTCTTTCATCTTCTTTTCGATGGCGCCAAGGTCTTCGGGGGTGAAGGGTTCGGCGCGGTCGAAATCGTAATACCAGCCGTTCTCGATCACCGGGCCGATGGTGACTTTCACGTCGGGCCAGATCTCCTGCACGGCGCGGGCCATGATATGGGCGCAGTCGTGGCGGATCAGCTCCAGCGCCTCGGCGTCGCTGTCTTTCAGCGTGTTGATGGCGATGTTGGCATCGCCGTGGATCGGCCATTGCAGATCCCAGTGCTGGCCGTCCAGCGTGGCTGAAATGGCCTTCTTGGCCAGCGAGTTGGAAATCGACGATGCGACCTCGGCGGCAGTTACACCAACGCTGTAAGAACGCGCGTTACCATCAGGAAATGTAAGGGAAATATCGGCCATCAGCCTCAAGCTCCTCGTCAGTTTGGCGCCCACGGAACGCCCGGTTGCGGGTATATGGTTCGGGCGTGTTTTGCGCCTTTGATGGGCCCAAGTCAAGCGCCCTTTCGCGGCCCCCGATTGGCGGGTAAGCTCGGCCCGAACAACCAAGAGGACGTCATGGCCGACACGCAGTTTTTCGACAGCCCGCAGGGCCGCCGCATCGCCTATCACAAGACCCAAGGCCGGGGGCCGACGGTGGTTTTTCTGGGCGGGCTGAAATCCGACATGGAGGGCACCAAGGCGCTGCATCTCGAGACCTGGGCACGGGCGCGCGGGCAGGGCTTTCTGCGCTTTGACTATTCCGGCCACGGCGAAAGCTCGGGGACTTTCGAAGAGGGCTGCATCGGCGATTGGCACCAGGATAGCCTGGCCGCGGTCGCGGCGCTGACCGAGGGGCCGCTGGTTCTGGTCGGCTCGTCGATGGGCGGCTGGCAGGCGCTGCTGCTGGCCCGCGCCATCCCCGACCGCGTCGCCGGCATGGTGACCATCGCCGCCGCCCCGGATTTCACCGAAGACGGCTACTGGGCCTCGTTCACCGAGGCGCAGAAGGCGGCGCTCGAGAGCGTCGGCCATGTCGAGCTGCCCTCGGATTACATGGAACCCTATGTCATCACCCGGCGCATGATCGAGGACGGGCGCCGCAATCTGGTGCTGCGCGGCGATCTGCGGTTCGATTTCCCGGTGCGCTTTCTTCAGGGCACCGCCGACACCGCGGTCAGCACCGAAACCGCGCTGCGCCTGCTCGAAACCGCGCAGGGCCCCGACATCCGCCTGACGCTGGTCAAGGATGCCGATCACAGGTTCTCGGATGACGATTGTCTTAACCTGATAGAAAGAAGTGTTAACAAGGTTATTTCGCGTGCGAAACTTTCATAAAGCAGACATTTGGCCGATTTTCGAGGCGGGTCGGCGCAGCGGCATGGCAGCCGCCCGCCACGCCGCGCCGCTCGCCGCCCGTTAACGGAGGATCCCGACAATGGAACAACGCATCAGCCTCATCACTCTCGCCGTGACCGATCTCGAGCGCGCGGCAGGGTTCTACGAGGCCCTTGGTTGGGCGCGCTGCGACGGGCCCGACGGCATCATCGCCTTCGATCTCATCGGCCAGACCCTCGGCCTGTATCCGCGCCAGTCGCTGGCCGATGATCTCGGCATTCCGGCCGAGGCCATCGGCGGGTTTTCCGGCATCACCCTGGCCCACAACCTGCGCCAAAGGGATGAGGTGGCAGCGCTGATGGCGCGCGCCGAGGCGGCCGGGGCGCGGATGCTGAAACCGGCGCAGGAGGTGTTCTGGGGCGGCGTCAATGGCTATTTTGCCGATCCCGACGGCCATGTCTGGGAGATCGCCTGGAACCCGCATGCGCCACTTTCGGAAAGCGGCGCCTTCCGCTGGCATGGCTTTGACGCCGACTGAGTCCGACTGAGTCCGACCGAGTCAGGCGGCGTCCGGCGCGACCTGTCTTGGCCCTGTCTGTGCCTGTCCCGATCTGGCGCGGCTTGACCTGACGCGGCTTTTTGCCAAACTGCGGCAGCGGCGCGCAGAGGCCGCGTCGGCAAGGAAGCTCGAGCATGCTGGAACCGCTGGTCCTGTTACCGGGAATGATGTGCGATGCGCGCCTGTTCGGGCCGCAGATCGCCGAACTCTCATCCGAGGGGCCGATCACCGTGGCCCCGATCACCCATGGCGAGCGTATCGACGACATCGCCTGCGACCTGCTCGACCTGTTGCCGGCGCGCTTTGCCCTTGCCGGGCTCAGCATGGGCGGGATCGTCGCCATGGAGGTGCTGCGCCGGGCCCCCGACCGGGTGACGCGGCTGGCGCTGATGGACACCAACCCGCTGGCCGAGACCCCGCAAAGCGCCGCCGGCTACGAGCCGATGATCGTCGCCGCCCGCGCCGGGCGGCTTGGCGACGTGCTGGCCGATTTCATGCGCCCGGAATATCTGGCGCCGGGGCCGCAGCGCGGCGAGGTGCTGGCGCTGATGCGTGAGATGGGGCTCTATCTCGGGGCCGAGACCTTCGTGCGCCAGGTGCGGGCGCTGCAACGCCGACGCGACCAGCAGGATACGCTGCGCCGCTGCAAGGTGCCGACTTTGGTTCTCTACGGCGCCCATGACGGGCTGACCCCGGTGCGCCGCCACAGTTTCATGGCCGAGCTGATCCCCGACGCGCGGCTGGAAATCATCGAGGATGCCGGGCATCTGCCGACGCTGGAAAACCCCGCCGCGACCACGGCCGCGCTGCGGCGCTGGCTGACCGGCGGCTGACCCCCGGCGATTGGCCAAAGAAAAGGGGCCGCGCAGATTGCGCGACCCCGAAGCCTTTGACGGCGCAGCGACGCTCAGGCGGCGCTGTTGCGGTTGGCCGGTTTTTCCGCCGGTTTGGCCTTGGACGCCTCGACCTTGGGGGCTTCGGCCTTGGCCGCCTCGACCTTGGCCTTGGGGGTCTCGGCCTTGGCCGCCTCGACCTCGACCTTGGGGGTCTCGGCCTTGGCCTTCGTGGTCTCGACCTTGGCCTCCTCGGCGTTCTTGGCGGGGCCGGCATTGGCGTCGATGAACTCCAGCACCAGCGGGCGGATGTTGTTGCGCCAGCTCTTGCCGGCGAAAATGCCGTAGTGGCCGGCGTCGGGCTCGACATAGCTGGCCTTCTTGCTGTCTGGCAGGCCGGTGCACATGTCCAGCGCCGCCACGCATTGGCCCGGCGCGGTGATGTCGTCCTTGCCGCCCTCGACGGTCTTCACCGCCACCGTGGTGATCTTGCCGATGTCGACCTTGCGGCCGGCGACGACGAATTCGTTGTTGGCGATCTCGCCGTTCTTGAAGATCCGCTCGACCGTCGACAGGTAGAACTCGGCCGGCATGTCCATCACCGCGAGGTATTCGTCGTAGAAACGGTTGTGGGCGTCGTGGTCCGAGGCCTCGCCGCGCACCACCCGCATGATCTGGTCGCGGAAGGCCTGGCTGTGGCGGTCGCCGTTCATCGACATGAAGGAGGCCAGCTGCAACAGGCCCGGATAGACCATGCGGCCGACGCCGGGGTATTTGAAGCCGACGCGCTGGATCATCATCTCTTCGAGCTGGCCCATGGTGACGCGGTGGCCGAAATCGGTGACGTCGGTGGCGGCGGCATTGGGATCAATCGGCCCGCCGATCAGGGTCAGCGAGCGCGGCTGCGCCTCGGGGTCTTCCTCGGCCAGATAGGCGGTGGCCGCCAGGGTCAGCGGCGCCGGCTGGCAGACCGCGATGACATGGGTGTCGGGGCCCAGCTCTTTCAGGAAGTCGACCAGATAGAGCGTGTAATCCTCGATGTCGAACTTGCCCTCGGACACCGGAATGTCACGCGCGTTGTGCCAATCGGTGATGTAGACTTCACAATTGACCAGCAGGCTCTTTACCGTCGAACGCAGGAGCGTGGCATAGTGACCCGACATCGGAGCGACCAGAAGGATCTTGCGCGGCTGGGTCTCGCGCCCGGCGACGTTGAAGTGGATCAGATCGCCAAAGGGGCGTTCGACCACGGTCTCGATATTGACCAGATGGTCCTTGCCGTCTTCGCAGGTGAAGGTGCGGATGCCCCAGCCCGGCTTGACCACCATGCGCTGGAAGGTGCGCTCGGTCACTTCGCCCCAGGCGGCCATCCATTGCAGCATCGGGTTGGGCATCCAGGCGAAAACCGGGTAGGATGCCATGGCGAGCGCCGAGGCGCCCATCCACTGATTGGTATTGCGGATCGATTCCATCCAGTCGTACGTGGCCATGTAGCGCATTGGCGTCTCCAGTCTGGTCCGCTATGCAGGACCTCGATTTCAGTTGCCCCGTTAAATGGGCGTCAATATGCTGCTTCGCAGCGAGAATAGGGCCGAATTTTTAATATGACAACCGAAGACAATGCCGCAGGGGCCAACCTGGAGAAACTCAACGAGAATCTTTCGCGTGTCGAAGAGCTGTCGACGCGCCTTGTCGAGGTTATGGCACGCCACAAGCCGATGCGGCGCGAATTGAACGCGCCGGACGAAGACGTCTTTGTCAATGCCGCCAATGCCTATTTGCAGTCGATGATGCAGAACCCGGCGCGGGTGCTGGAGCACCAGCTGGAATACTGGACCAAATCGGTGACCCATTTCGTCGATGCTCAGAACATGCTGATGCACGGCAAGCTCGAGGCGGCGCCGGACCAGACCCCCTCGGACCGCCGGTTTTCGAACCCGCTGTGGCAGACGCACCCCTATTTCAACTTTCTCAAGCAGCAGTACATGCGCAATGCCGAGGCGATCCGCCAGGCGGTGCGGGATGCCGAGGGGCTGGAAAGCAAGGACCGGCAGCGGCTGGAGTATTTCTCGCAGCAGATCATCGACATGATGGCGCCGACCAATTTCCTTGGCACCAACCCCGACGTGCTGGAGAAGGCGATCGAGACCGAGGGCGCTTCGTTGGTCAAGGGGCTGGAGAACCTGATCGCCGACCTCGAGGCCAACAACGGCGAGCTGATCGTGCGGCTGTCGGATGAAGAGGCCTTCGAGATCGGCCGCAACATCGCCACCACGCCGGGCAAGGTGGTTTATCGCAACCGCATGTTCGAGCTGCTGCAATACAGCCCGACCACCGAAACCGTGCACGAGACGCCGCTGATCATCTTCCCGCCCTGGATCAACAAATATTACATCCTTGATCTCAAGGAGCAGAACAGCCTGATCAAATGGGCCGTCGACCAGGGCTATACGGTGTTCATCGTCAGCTGGGTCAACCCCGACCGGTCCTATGCCGAGGTCGGCATGGAGGACTATATCGAGGACGGCTTCCTGACCGCGATCTCCGAGGTCAAGAAACTGACCCAGCAGAAACAGGTCAATGCGGTCGGCTATTGCATCGCCGGCACCACGCTGCACCTGACGCTGGCGCTGCTGAAGAAACGCGGCGACACATCGGTGAAATCGGCGACCTTCTTCACCGCGCTGACCGATTTCAGCGACCAGGGCGAGTTCACCCCCTTCCTTCAGGATGATTTCATCGACGGCATCGACAAGGAGGTCGAATCCGAGGGGCTGCTGCGCTCGTTCATCATGCAGCGCACCTTTTCCTTCCTGCGCTCGAACGATCTGGTCTATGGCCCGGCGATCAAGAGCTACATGATGGGCGAGACCCCGCCGGCCTTTGACCTGCTCTACTGGAACGGCGACGGCTCGGGTCTGCCGGGCAAGATGGCGCATCAGTACCTGCGCCAGCTGTGCCAGGGCAACGAATTCGTCAATGACGGGATCGAACTCTGCGGCGAGCGGCTGCATATTTCCGACGTCACCGTGCCCTTGTGCTCGGTCACCTGCGAAACCGACCACATCGCGCGCTGGAAGGATTGCTACAGGGGCTTTCAGCAGACCAAGAGCCGCTCAAAGACCTTCATCGTCTCGGAGTCGGGGCATATCGCCGGCATCGTCAACCCGCCGTCGAAAAAGAAATACGGCCATTACGTCAATGCCGACGTCAAGCTTGACGCTGATGACTGGATGCAGGGGGCGACCTTTGTCGAGGGATCGTGGTGGCCGCGCTGGGACGAATGGCTGAGCAGCCGGTCCGGCAAGCAGGTTCCGGCCCGCGAACCGGGTGATTCGGAGCATCCCGTGCTTGAAGAGGCCCCCGGATCCTATGTGAAAACCATCGCAACACGTTGATTTTAAACGAAATCATTATTTTATTCTGCGATGCAGCATTTTTTTCTTGAAATGCTGCATCGCAGAAAGCATATTGTTTGCAGACGCAGAAAGCCGGGGCGACCCGCAAACATTTGAAGGACCAGTTCCCATGACCAAGACCCAAGACCTGAACACCATTCTGAAAGACATGATGGGCGCATTCCCGGTTGACACCGCCGCTCTGGAAGACGCTTTCAAAAGCACCGCCTCGCTGAACGAAAAGCTGGCCGGTGTGGCCCTCGACGCGGCCGAGAAATCCTCGGAAATCTCGTCGAAATGGACCAAAGACACCCTGAGCAAACTGTCGGAGATGTCGAAAGCCAAAGCCGAGCCGGCCGACTACGCCAAGGCTCTGACCGACTTCGCATCGGCCCAGGCCGAAGTTGCCGCCGAGAACATGGCCGCATTCGCTGAAGTCGCGAAAAAGGTTCAGACCGAAACCGTCGAGCTGATGATGGCTGCCGGCAAGGTCGTCTCCAAAATGGAGCTGACCGAGAGCCTCTACGAGCAGGACTTCGAGCGCGACAGCAACGTGATCGAGGTCTTC
>NZ_JBFJVE010000035.1:0-18986 GCF_041624275.1 Shimia sp. | reverse complement strand
GATCACGATCATCATCAGCAGTTCGATCGAGATGATGACGCTGAAGGTCTCGTTGTTGAACGCCCCGGCAAAGAGCCCCATCAAGGCCCCGGCCAGCCCGGTCACCGCGCAGGACAGGCCAAAGGACATGGCCTTGGTGCGGGCCACGTCGACCCCCATGGCCTGCGCCGAAACCTCCGAGTCGCGCACGGCGATAAAGCTGCGCCCCAGGGGAGCGCGCAACAGGTTGATATAGCCCAGCGTCACGATCACCACGACAGCCAGCACCAGATAATAGAATTCGCGCGGCGTGCCCCAGCGGTCGACCATCACCCCAAAGACATTCACCGAAGGCGCATATTTGCCCCCCACCCCGCCGGTCCAGGGTTCGGTCAGCACGATGATGTCATCGACCAGGATCGACATCGCCAAAGTGGCGATGGCCAGATAGATGCCGTGCAGGCGCAGCGCCGGAATGGCGATGATGACCCCGACCAGCCCGGTCAGCAGCCCGGCCAGCGGAAAGGCCAGCATGAACGGCAGCCCGGCTTCAATGAGGATGATATTGGCGTAACAGCCCAGCGCCAGAAAGGCCGCGTGGCCAAGGCTCGCCTGGCCGGTATGGCCGGTGAGGATCATCAGCCCCATCCCCGCCAGCGCCCAGATCAGCACATTGGTCAATTCTCCCAGATAAAAGGCGTCGATCAGGAATGGCGCGGCCAGAACCACGGCCAGCAGGATCAGGTAGAGCGACAGCTGATAGCCGTCCTTCCAGGGCCGGATATCCTGCATGTAGTCGGTTTTGAAAACGATCCGCATCGGCTCAGACCTTCTTCACGCGGACCTGGCTGAACAGGCCGTGAGGACGGAAGATCAGCACCGCCAGCAACAGTGCATAGGGGGCGATCTGCGAATAGCCGGCCGCGATATAGCGGCTGGCAAAGGGTTCGATGATGCCGACGATCAACCCGCCTGCCAGCGCTCCGGGAAGACTTCCGAACCCGCCGATCACCGCTGCCGCAAAGGCCTTGATGCCCATCAACCCGGTGCTGGGATCGACCGCGCCCTTGGCGGCAAAAAGAATGCCCGCGATACAGGCCACGGCGCCTGCCAGGGCCCAGATGAACCCCTGCACCCGTTTCACCGGCACCCCCATGTAATAGGCGGCCAGCTGGTTCTGCGAGGCCCCCTGCATCGCCAGCCCCAGTTTGGTGCGGTTGAAGAACTCGTAAAGGCCCCAGGTCAGCAGGATGGTGACCACGATCACCGCCACATCCTCGAGCCCCAGAACCAGCCCGCCCATGTGCAATTCCCGCCCCGCAAGCGGGTTTTCCAGCGACTGCGGCTCGTGGCCCCAGATCAGCCCGGCGAAGAACCGGATCACGAAGCCCAGCGCGATGGTCAGGATGACCACCGCTGTCTGGCTCTGGCCGAACATCAGCCGGATCACGAAACGGTCCAGGAGGTAGCCAAGCACCGCCATGATGACGATCGAGATCGGCACCGCCACCCAGAAGGGCAGCCCCATATACCCGGCATTGGTAAGCCCGATGGTGACAAAGGCCCCGAGCATCATGAAATCGCCCTGGGCGAAATTCACCGCCTCGGTGGCCTTGTAGATCAACACGAAGCCCAGCGCGATCAGGCCGTAGACACAGCCGTTCGCAAGCCCGCTTATCAAGAGCTGTAAAGTATCCAAAATTTCCTCCCTGCGCCGGTTGGCCGGCGTCTTGATGCGTGCCCCGGGGCTCCTCTTCCCCGGTGCGACAGCTTCGACTATGGCGTAATCATCACTTTGCCGTCAGTCTTTTTCGTCGCCGCGGCCAGTCCTGACACAACGTCACGCAGCGGCAGATGCACCGAAACGTCGGTTTTCCAGCGCCCGTCGGCGAAGCGGGCCTGCACCTCGCCGACCACGCGAATCTGGTCCGCGGGCGGCGTGTTGCGCATCCAGTTGGTCAGCCAGAAGCCCTCGATCTTCTTGTCCATGAAGATGAACTGCCCCATCTGGGTAAGCTTCGGCGGCTCGGCCGAAAGCTTGCCGTAGCTGATCCAGCGCGCCCGGTTCGGCATCGCGGCAAAGATCTGCTCGGACAATTGGTCCGAGACCGCATCAAGAAAGACCCGCGGCTTCAGCTCGGCCGAAATGGCGGCGAATGTCTTCACCACCTCGGGGTCGGTGGTGACCAGAACCTCGGCGGCGCCCGCTTGCTTCAGCGCCGCCACCGCCTCGGCCCGGCGCACCATGGCGATCGGCTTCAGCCCCAGGTCGCGCCCGAGCGAGACCATCAGCTTGCCCAGCTGGCTGGTGGCGGCGGAAACCACGAAGGCCTCGCCGTCCTGCCTCGCGATATCGACCATCGCCATCGCCGTCAGCGGGTTGACGATCTGCGCGGCGCCGTCGTCGTCCGACACATCCGGGCGCAGCGGAATGCAACTGGTCGCATCGGTGATCGCATATTCGGCCCAGGCCCCGGAGCAGCCCAGCGCCACGACGAAGGCGACCCGCTGACCGATCAGCCCCTCGGCTCCGGCGCCGGCCGCGACCACATCGCCGCAGCCCTCGAAACCCGCCGGGTTGCCCTTGATGCGCGGCTGGCCGTATTCGCCCTTGATGAAATGCAGGTCTGACGGGTTGACCGAGGCCACCCGCAGGCGGATCAGCACCTGCCCCGGCCCCGGCGCCGGCACCGGGATCTCGGCCGCCTCGAGATAGTCCGAACCATCCTCGATCACCGGCCCCGTGGACTGACCGGAATAGCCCTCGCCCTTCTGCAGAACGGCAAACATCGTCTCGGGTAAATCACTCATGTCCGTGTCTCTCACTGGGTCTCTCACTGGGTCTCTCACTGGTGGTTGATGGGACCGGCAGGTCGCCCACGCCCAGCCCCGCCATGGCATAGCGCACGACCTTGCCGGCGATCTCGTCGTGGGTGGCGTCATTGTCGCCGGGGCGCGGGCGGTACCAGAATACCGGCCCGTTGAGGGCGATCAGAAAGCTCTGCAGGGTGATCGACAGGTGATCGACCTGAAACACCCCTTCGCACACGCCCTGTTGCAGCACCTCGCGGAAACAGGTCTCGTAATCGTCCCGCTCTTGCAGGTGGCGCTGCATCGCCTGACGCTGAAACTCGGTCGTGGCGCCGAAACGCTGCATCTGAAGGCCGTCCAGAAGCACCTGCATGTAGGAATGGTGCCGCATCATGACCCGGGTATGTGCCAGCGACATCGCCGTCAGCCTCTCGATCACCGACAGATCGGCCTCCAGCGCCGGGCGAATGGCATCGAACACCAGCTCCATGGCGCGGTCGCGCACGGCGTTGAACAGATCCATCTTGGACGGGAAGTAATGATAGACCCGCCCCTTGGTCGCCCCGACATGGCGCGCCACCGTGTCGATCGAAGTGGCGGCAAATCCCTGTTTCTGGAAGCATTCGGCCGCCGCGCAAAGCAGCTCGTCATAGCGTTCGGGCTTGGAGGTCTGGGCACGTGCGGGCATTGGGGTCGGCAGGCTCGTCGGTTGTTTCCTATGCTGACAACCAAAACATACTACTCGGTATGCCGTCAACGATGCCCAATGATGCGACGTTACGGCAATGCCAAGGGCACCCCGGTCAAAGCGCCGGGAGAGACCGAATTTCACTGCTATAAAACAATAACTTAAGCAATGGCCGCCCCATAGGTCACTTGCGCGAAGCTGGCGAGTTGCCCGCAGTGCCAGCCGGCCATCGGCTGTGAAACAGGGAATCACCGCAGGGGCAGCCGCTTTGACCGGCAAGGCGGGCTGTGCCAAAGGCGCTCAGCCCTCGGCGCGCGGCCGCCTGACGCGGGTGGAAAACCCGCCGCTGGGGCGCGCCCAGCTGGCCAGACGGGCGCGGATCGCCGCCGCCTCGTCGTCGCGTTTCATCTGCTCGAGGATCTTCGCCTCGAGCCGCATCAGCCGCGACGAGCCGGCGATCTGCGACGAGGCCCGGCGCACCACCTCGAGCGCCAGGTCGCGGCTGCGCTTGCGGCGGCGCAGCACATCCGCCGTCACCAGGTGGATCTCGGGCATCCGGTGATCGCGCATTGCCAGTTTCTCGAACAGCTGCACCGCCGGGCCGCTCTCTCCGGCCTCGAACAGCAACAGCCCGTATTGCGCCTGGTAACAGATCTGATCGCCGGTCACCGCCAGCGCGGTGCCCAGCGCCTGAAGCGCCTTGCCGATATCCTGCCGCGCATGGTGCAGGTCCGAAAGCCGCTTGTTGTAAAGCGGCTCCATCGGCGCATCGGCCAGCGCCGCCTCCAGCTCGGCCCCGGCCTGGTCAAAATGGCCCGACTGGCGCAGCAGCGTGGCCCGCGCCGCGCGCACCGCCGGCTCGTCCATCCGCTTGGCGTACATCGAACCGAAAAAGCCCAGCACCTTCTCGATCTTCTCGCGGTTGTGAAAGCTCGGCGGCAGCTTGGCCCCCTGCAGGCTGGTCCAGTCGCGCAGGTCGTGCTGGAAGGACAGCCACAGTGTCGCGTCCTCGATGATCTCGGTGCCCGAGACCCGCGTCGCCGCCGCGTTCAGCCGGTTGAACAGGGCGCGGTCCTCGGGCTTCATCAGGTGGCGATAGCCAAGGATGCGCCGGTCGATGGGAAAGCTGTTGCGGTCATCGAGAAAACCGTGCCCGTACAGCACGTTGGTCAGCGCCCGGCAATGGGGGTGGATCGGGGTCAGCCAGTTGGCGATCTGCGCCAGCCGCACCGCCTCGTCGATCTCGCCTTCAAGCAGCGCCGTCATCCCGGCATAGCAGTAGGACAGCGCATTGGCCTCTTCGGTATAGACCGGGCGCCGGCCGAGAATCTCCAGCACCTTCTGCGCCCCGGCCCAATCGCCGGCTTCGAACATTTCCTCGGCAATGCGGTCATAGATATAGGCGCGTTCGAAACCCGCCTCGAGGTGCTTCAGCAGGATGCGCCGCGCCTCGTCGCGCGAACCGCGCGCCTTGTGAAAGTCCAGCAGGAAGGGAAAGTTCTGCCCCAGGTCGGCCTGGCCGAGAAACACCTCGGGGGTGCGGTCCATGCGCCGGGTCAGCTCTTCCAGCGCCTCGGTGCGGTCGGCCTCGTCAAGGTCCTGCATGATCGGCACGATGGCCCGGTTGCCCATGGTGGCGGCGACGGCGGAAAAGGCGCTGGCCGAGGGGGCAAAGATGGTTTCGCAGCGCGACATGGCGTAAAGCTCGAGAAAATCGCGCTGCAATTCGCTCAGGGTCATCTCCCCGATCAGATCGTCGAAGGAACAGACCTGTGCATGCAGTTCGGTAAAGGCCGCGACCTCGCCGGGCGTGTCCGAGAACACCACGATGCGGCTTTCGGGGTTCTTCTCGAGCTGGCGGTGGATGTGCTGTTCATAGAACACCCGGGGCACGTATTTCGACGGCCAGAGCACGTTCGAGGCGCGCTTGTCCATGTCGATGATGTCGCCGCGCCGCAGGTGATAGGCGCAAAGCTCGACCTTGCCGAGCTCTGCGTCGATATGGTCCATCGCGTCGCGCACCACTTCGCTCCAGCCGATCAGCGGTATGATCGCCGGCAGTTTCGCTGCCACCTCTGACGCCTCTTCCCATGGCAGGACACTGTGGTTCAGCGCGTCATGGCAGAGAAAGGTCTCGCCCGCCCCGGCCCGCCTGGCGAAATCCTCGGCGCTGTCTCCGGGGCGCAGGTCGACCACGTCGACGGCGTTGCGGTGCAGGGCCTGAAACCCGACATCCTCGACGAAATGCTCGGCCAGGAAGGCACCGGAGAACAGCTGATCGGGGTTCTGCAATTCGCTGCTGACGCTTTCGTGGCTGGGCCAGATCATCGCATAGGGCAGCCCGTAATCGCGCGCGATCCGCGCCGCGTTCAACAGGGCATTGATCCGCGCCCCGAGCCGGTCGTTTCGAAAGGCGATGATCTTGCCGCGGATCGCGTCCATGGTGGCCCCTTCTTTCGGGCGGCCCCCACCCCGCCGGGGTCGTGTCGCCGCTCCTGATCGTTCACATGCTCGTCGTGGCACCGCAAGGGTGCTTTGCGGTCAGTATATCACCGCTCTTGATGGCAGTAATATGTTCCGAATTGGATGAGGTTGCGCCCCCGGCAGATGCCGCTTGGTGTTTCCACAAGCGCAATCCTGTGGTTCACTTCGCCGGTCAGCCGCCGGAGCACGCCATGAGCCATGTCTTCCCCCGCCACACCCGCGCCCGGATGCCGGTCGCCGTCAGGGGCGACGGCCCCTACATCATCGATTCCCAAGGCCGGCGCTATCTGGATGGCTCGGGCGGCGCGGCGGTGTCCTGTCTTGGTCATTCCGACCCCGACGTGGCCGAGGCGATCCGCAGACAAAGCTCCGAGATCAGCTTTGCCCACACCGGATTTTTCACCTCTGCCGCCGCCGAATCGCTCGCCGACCGGCTGATCGCCCATGCCCCCGTAGGGCTCGAGCGCGTCTATCTGGTCTCGGGCGGCTCCGAGGCGGTCGAATCCGCCCTCAAGCTGGCCCGCCAGTACATGATCGAGATCGGCCAGCCCGGCCGCCGCCGGTTCATCGCCCGCCGCCAAAGTTATCACGGCAACACGCTGGGGGCGCTGGCGACCGGCGGCAACCTGTGGCGGCGCGACCCTTTCGCCCCGGTGATGACCGCCGGGCACCATATCGCGCCCTGCTACGAATACCGCGACCGCCTGCCGCATGAGAGCGCCGAAGAATACGGCCTGCGGGTCGCCGATGAACTCGAGGCGGAACTGCTGCGGCTCGGGCCCGAGACCGTGATCGGTTTCATCGCCGAGCCGGTGGTCGGGGCCACCGCCGGGGCGGTGCCGCCGGTGCCCGGCTATTTCCGGCGCATCCGCGAGATCTGCGACCGCCACGGCATCCTGCTGATCCTCGACGAGGTGATGTGCGGCATGGGACGCACCGGCACGCTCTTTGCCTGCGAACAGGAAGACCTGCGCCCCGACATCCTGTGCATCGCCAAGGGGCTGGGGGCCGGATACCAGCCGATCGGCGCCATGCTGTGCTCGGCCGAAATCTATGCCGCGATCGAGGCCGGAAGCGGTTTCTTCCAGCACGGTCACACCTATGTCGGCCACCCGGTTGCCTGCGCGGCGGCGGATGTGGTGCTGCGCAAGCTGACGACCGGCGGGCTGGCGGCGCGCGCGGCACGGATGGGTGAGCGGCTGAACGCGGCCCTCGGCGCGCGTTTCGGCGCCCACCCCCATGTCGGCGACATCCGCGGCCGCGGCATGTTCCGCGCCCTCGAACTGGTCGCCGACCGCGCCAGCAAGGCGCCCTTTGATCCCGGCCTCGGGCTGGCGGCGCGCGTCAAGCAGGCGGCGATGGAACGGGGGCTGATCTGCTATCCCAACAGCGGCACCATCGACGGCCGGCGCGGCGACCACGTGCTGCTGGCGCCGCCCTTCATCCTCACCGATGACCAGCTCGGGGAACTTGTCGACAAGCTGGCCGGCGCCCTCGACGCGGCGCTCAGGGCAGCACCCCGAGCCACAGCCAGACGGTGACGATCGAGGCCGTGGTGGCGATCAGCACCGTCGAGGCGGCGGTGCGCTGGCCGCGCCCGTAGAGCGCGGCAAAGAGATAGCCGTTGATCCCCGAGGGCATCGCCGCCGTCAGCACCGCCGAGCGCAGGCCATCGACCGCCAGCCCGCTCCAGCCGGCGAGCCCGTAGGCAATCGCCGGATGCAGCACAAGGCTGACCACGCAGCAGAAGGCGATCACCCTGAAATCGCCCTCGGGGCGATAGCGGAACAGCACCCCGCCCATGCCGAACAGTGCCGCCGGCAAGGCCGCCGAGGCCACCAGGTCAACCGAGACCCGCACCGGCTCGGGCATGGCGACGCCCGACAGGTTGACCACGAAACCAAGCGCGATGCCGAGGATCAGCGCATTGCGGAACATCGCCCGCAGCACCTGCGGCAGGATCTGGCGCGGCGATTTCCCGCGCGCCCGCACGATCTCCATCGCGGTGATGCCGACGCCATAGCAGAACGGCGAATGCACCGCGATGATCATGTAGTTGCCGGCCAGCGCCGCGAGCCCATAGGCACGCTCGGCGATCGGCAGGCCCAGCAAGAGCGAGTTCGAGAACAGGCAGACGAAGCCGATCGCCACGCTGTCCTCCCAGTCGCGCCCGAACAGGTAGCGCGCCGCCAGCAGCCCGGCAATGAAACACAGGATCGCGCCACCGTAGAAACTGCCCAGCAGCGCAAGGTCCAGCTCGGCCGACAGGTCGAGATTGGCGATCGCGCGGAACAGCAGCACCGGCACCGCGAAATTCGAGGCAAAGCGCATCAGCCCGTCGATATTGGTCTCGGAAAACAGCCCGCGCCAGGCGGCGGCATAGCCGAAGCCGATTACCAGGAACACCGGAAGGATGACGGTGATCAGCGTCTGCATGGCTCAGAGATCGTAGGCGATCTGCATGCCGTCATAGGCCACGCTGACATGGTCCGGCGTTTCCGCCTCGAGCGTCGCATGGTCAAGGTCGATATGCATGTTGGTCAGCACCGCGCGCCGCGGCGCGGCCTGGGTGATCCATTTCAGGGTGTTGTCCAGATGCGAATGGGTCGGGTGCGGGGCGCGCCGCAGCGTGTCGACGATCCAGCAGTCCATGCCCTGAAGCTGCAGCCAGGCATCCTCGTAGATCTCGGCCACGTCCGGCATGTAGACTAGGTCGCCGACGCGAAAGCCCAGCGCATCGATACTGCCGTGATTGACCCTGATCGGGGTCAGCGTGACGGTGCCGCCGGCGCCGCTGATCTCGACGTCGCCCTTGATGGTGCGCATGTCGAGGATCGGCGGATAGGGCGAGCCCTCGGGCTGCACGAAGGCATAGCCGAAGCGCGAATAAAGCGCGTCCTGCGTCGGCCCGTCGGCCCAGACGTCAAGCCGCTTGCGCATGTTGAACACCACCATGCGCAGATCGTCGATGCCATGCACGTGATCGGCATGGCTGTGGGTATAGACCACCGCATCCAGCCGCCCGATCCCGGCATCCAGCAGTTGGGCGCGCATGTCGGGCGAGGTGTCGATCAGCACATTGGTCTTGCCCTCGGCGCTCTCGCGCTCGATCAGCAGCGAACAGCGGCGGCGGCGGTTCTTGGGGTTCTCGGGGTCGCAATCGCCCCATTGCCCGCCAAGGCGGGGCACCCCCCCGGACGAGCCGCAGCCGAGAATGGTAAAGGTCAGCCGCGCGCTCATGCGGCCTCCGCTGCACGCGCGGCCTTGGAAAACAGCCGTTCGAAATTGGCCTCGGTCTGCGCCGCGAACGCGGGGAAATCCATGCCGAACAGCTCGGCCCCGACCTTGGCGGTATGGAGGCTGTAGGCCGGTTCGTTGCGCTTGCCGCGATGCGGCGGCGGCGCCAGATAGGGGGCGTCGGTTTCGACCAGAATACGCTCGACCGGGGCGGCGGCAAAGATGTCGCGCACCTCCTGGCTGCGCGGGAAGGCGGCGATGCCCGACATCGACAGGTAAAACCCCAGATCCACCGCCACCCGCGCCAGTTCCGGCCCCGAGGAATAGCAGTGCATGACACAGCCAAAGGCGCCGCGCGCGTGTTCCTCGCTGAGAATCGCCGCCATGTCCTCGTCGGCATCGCGCGAATGGATGATCAGCGGCAGCCCGGTTTGCTGCGCCGCCGCGATATGGATGCGCAGGCTCTGCTGCTGGATCGCCTTGCTCTCGGCGGTATAGTGATAGTCGAGCCCGGTCTCGCCGATGCCGACGAACTTCGGATGCGCGGCCAGCGCCACCAGTTGCTCGACAGTGGCCAGCGGTTCCTCGGCGGCGCTCATCGGGTGGGTGCCGGCGGCGTAGAACACCGGCGCATGGGCCTCGGCGATGGCGCGCACCGCCGGTTCGTTGCGCAGCCGGGTGCAGATCGTGACCATGCGCGTCACGCCGGCCCGCGCGGCGCGGGCGACGATCTCGTCAAGCTGGCCGTCGAAGTCTGGAAAGTCGAGGTGGCAGTGGCTGTCGGTGATCTGTGGCAGGTCGGTCATTGTCTCGGCGATGCGGTTTCGGTGATCTTGAAAACCGTATCTAGAACAAGCGCGGCAGGGTCAAGGTTGACGGCCCGGCCATGGCGGGTGCGCCCGGAAATCTCCTGCGCGAGATCGGCCCAGCGGCGCGCCATCTGCGGCGTCGACGACAGGCGCAGCAGCAGTTCGGCCTCGCCCTGCGCCGCCTCGGGCTCTGGCGCCGCGCCGGTGGCCCCGGTGCGCGCCAGCCGCGCAAGGAAGGTGTCGAACATGGTCAGCATCAGCTCGAACTGTGCCTCGGCGCCGCGCGCGGCGGCGGCTTCGCCCAGTTTCAGCGCCCGTGGCCGGTCGACGCGCGGCAGGCCGGCAAACAGGCCGACGATCTCCTGATACATCGCCAGCCCGCCGAGCCGGGTCAGCCGCATCGCCTCGCCGACCGAACCCGAGGACAGCGCCGCCAGCGCCGCCGAGGTCTCGCCCTCGGCCCCGGCCTGTTGCAGGGCCGCTGCCATGGCCCCGGTCTCCAGCGGCGCCAGGCGCAATTCGCGACAGCGCGAGCGGATCGTCGCCAGCAGCCGCGAGGGCTGGTGCGACACCAGCAGCATGGTGGTCAGCGCCGGCGGCTCCTCGAGCATTTTCAACAGCGCGTTGGCGGCGTTGGTGTTCATCTCGTCGGCGGCATCGACGATCACCACCCGGCGCCCGCCCTCGGCCGCCGACATGGTCAGGAAATGGGTCAGCCCGCGAATGTCGTCGACCACGATCATCTCGCGCAGCTTGCCGGTCTTTTCATTGACGCCACGGGCGATCGCATAAAGCCCCGGCTCGGAACGCGCCGCGATCCGCCGCGCCACCGGGTGCTCGGGCGAAACCCCAAGGCTCTCATAGGCCGGGGGCGCGTCGCCGAACAGCCCGCCGCCGCTCTGGGTCGGGGTCGCCAGCAGGAAACGCGCGATGCGCCAGGCCAGCGTCGCCTTGCCGACGCCGCGCGGCCCGGTCAGCAGCCAGGCATGGTGCAGCCGCGCCGAATTGAAGGCCTCGAGAAAGCCCCGCTCGGCCGTCTCCTGACCGAACAGTTGCAGGGTCTCGCGCGGGTGCGGCGCGCCCGCGACACGGTCGGCCTCTGGCAGGGCATCCTCGGTCATGGCAGCTCGGCCAGCACCACGCCGGCGACGTCCTCGGCCACCTCGTCGATCGGCTGGTCGCCGTCGATGACCCTGAAGCGGTCGGGAAACTGCGCCGCGAGATCGAGAAACCCCTTGCGCATCTGCTCTTGCAGCGGCTGGCCGAAATCCTCGAAACGCTCTTCCGAGGTCTGGCGCGCCTTGGCCCGGGCCAGACCGGTGGCCGGCTCCATGTCGATCAGGATGGTCAGGTCCGGCTCGCGGCCGATCATCAAGTCGTGCAGCCGGTCGACCAGGCCGCGCAGATCGCCCCGCGACAGCCCCTGATACATGCGGGTGGAATCGGCAAAGCGGTCGCTGAGCACGATCTTGCCCGCTGCCAGCGCCGGCAGGATGGTGCGCTCCAGATGGTCGCGCCGTGTCGCGGTGAACAGCAGGATCTCGGTTTCGGCCGACCAGCGGTCGGGGTCGCCCTCGAGCACCAGCTTGCGGATCTCCTCGGCCCCGGGCGAGCCGCCCGGCTCGCGGGTCACGACCACCGCGTGGCCGCGCGCGCGCAGGGTCTCGGCCAAGAGCGCGATCTGGGTCGATTTGCCCGACCCGTCGATGCCTTCGAAGGTGACGAGCCGCCCGATCCCGCTCACGAGGCACCTGCGGCAGAGGTGGACGCACCCAGGCCCAGCTGCGACATCAGCACCAGCGCCGCCGTCTTCAGCCGCACCACGAAGCCGCCCGCCGGCACCGCCGTTTCGGCGACCAGCGGCACCCGGATCTCGGGCAGCCCCTCGGGGCGGATCACCAGTTCGGCCAGTTCCTGCCCCTCGGCGACCGGCGCTTCGACCGGGCCGCGATAGACGATTTCGGCAGGCAGCGCATCGCCGGCCAGCACCGGCAGCAGCAGGTTGATGTCATTCGCCGGGACCAGGGGCACGTTTGGCCGCTTTCCCATCCAGATCTCTGCCTCCCCCAGACGGTCTCCGCCGCGCGCCACCGTGGCCTCGGAAAACTGGCGGAAGGCCCAGTTGACGATCTGTTCCGACACCTCGGCCCGTTCCCGGGCGCTGTCGAGGCCCGAGATCACAAAGATCACCCGGCGTGCGCCCTGCATGGCCGAGCCGACCAGCCCATAGCCGGCCTCGGATGTGTGGCCGGTCTTCAGCCCGTCGGCGCCGATCCCCAGCCCCAAAAGCGGGTTGCGGTTGCGGGTATTGCCCGGCGCCCGGCCGTCAAAGGCGAACTCGCGCTCGGCGAACATCGGGTAGAACTCGGGGAAATCGGAAATCAGCGCATTGGCCAGCAGCGCCAGATCGCGCATCGACATGCGGTGCCCCGGCGCCGGCCAGCCATTGGAATTGGCAAAGGTGGAATTGGTCATGCCCATCTGCCGGGCGCGGCGGGTCATCAGCCGGGCAAAGCCGGCCTCGGTGCCGTCCGGGCTCAGCGCCTCGGCGATCACCGCGCAGGCATCGTTGCCCGACAGGACGATGATGCCGCGCAAGAGATCCGCCACCTTGACCTTGTCGGTGGTGTCGAGAAACATCGTCGAGCCGCCATAGTTCATCGCATGCTGCGACACCGGCAGGCGCTCTTCCATGCCCAGCCGCCCCTTCTGCACCGCCTCGAAGGCCATGTAGAGCGTCATCAGCTTGGACATCGAGGCCGGCGGCAGCGGCGCGTCGGCATTCTTCGACAAAAGCACCGTGCCGGTGCCCTGGTCCATGACAAAGGCGGCCCGGGCCCGGGTCTCGAAGGCCGGCGCCTGAACGGCGGTCAGCACCATGACCATCAGGGCGGCGAAAAGGCGGTTCAGAACCATGGTCATCTGGGTCTCCGGTCGGTCTCTGCTCTAGTTCGACACCGCGTAGGCATCGGTAAAGCCGGTGGCATGGATCTGTTTCATCAGCTGGCTGCGCTCGGCCTTGCCCGAGGCCGGGCCGACCAGCACCCGCCAGAAGGTCTTGCCCTTGCTTTCCATCTTCTTGATCAGCGCCGTCATGCCCTTGGCGCGCATCTGCGCGGCGGCATTCTCGGCATTGGCGCGGACCGAGAAGATGCCGATCTGCACATAGGGTTTGTCGAGCGAGCTGGCGGCCGGCTTCGGCGCGGTCTCAGATGTCACCGACTGGCCGACGGGCTGGGCCGCGGCCTCGGCGCTGGTCACCGCGGCGGCGGCGGCGGCGATCGGATCAAGCCTTTCCTCCGCGACCTCCGCGGCCTCCCCGGTCTCGGCGGCCTCGGCGGTCTCGGGCATCGCGGTCTCGTCCGGCACTTCCTCGCGGCGCAGCGCGGTCACGTTCAGCTCCACCGGCTGGCCGGCAAGCATGCCCAGCGCGGCCGCGGCATCGGCCGAGATCTGCACCCGTGGCCCCGGCATGTCCCGCTCGCGGCGGAACAGCGCGCCGATGACGAACTTGCCATTCGACAGGTTGCGGATGATGACCCGCTCGGGGTCGGAGACATCGGGATGCGCCGCCCAGACCCCGCCCAACGAGGGGCGCCCGTCCCAGAGGCCGGCTTCGCTGACCGAGAACACGTCGGGCGCCTCGACATCGCGTTCGACCAGCTTGGTGGTCTGACCGGCGGTCGCGGTGGTCTCGGCCCCGGCCTCGGGCTTGGGCTGGAACAGGGCAAAGCCCTGCCCGCCCTCCTCGCAGCCCGCCAGCACCAGCGCCGACAGCGCCAGCGCGGCGGCATGGCGCGGAAACCTGCGGGTCGGTCCATATGCTCGGTTCATTCTTCGCCCCTTGCCTGTCGGTGATCTTTGCCACCCGATCCGCCGTTGACCGGCGGCCCCGGGGCCCCTGCGGCCCCACTCGGGCGCAGTGTAGCGGCAAGCCCCCGGCAAGAAAAGCGCGGGTTCCGGCATCGGCGAAAATTCCCCGGGCGGTGGGTTTCAGAATCAATTGCTTGTCAGTAATCAGATCGGGTCGGAGGAGTGGCAGAGTGGTCGAATGCACCGGTCTTGAAAACCGACGAGGGTTAACGCCCTCCGTGGGTTCGAATCCCACCTCCTCCGCCATTTTCCCGGCATTTTCCCCAATAATTACTGAGTCTTAAGTCCGCCCCTTTAAGCTTCCACATGCGCCCCAACAGTGCGCAAGAACGCAACCGGCGCTGTCTTGAAGTCGGTGCATCCGAACCATGCCGCCTTCTCCCGGTCGCTCTTCGCCAGCAAACCACCCCGTATCGCGGCGCCCGCGCCCCGGCCGCGTCCTTGGCGCATATACCATGGCCTTCTTTCAGACGTTCGACGTGAAGCCGCAGATTATCCGGCGCCGCGACAGCCCAGGGTTCGCCACGTAGGACACCTCGATGCCGCCACACTATGAATTGTATTGGCACATCGCCCCCCCCCGGCCCGCCGCGGCGGTCACCTCAGATGATTTCGTCTTCGTCGAACATCGGATCATCTTCCAGCTGGGTTTCAAGGTCTTCGACGGCGCCCTCGGCTTCGGTCATCGATTTCACCCGGCCGATATGAAACACCGCATCGCCCTCGTTCACGATCGGCATCACCGCCCGGCCGACGATGATCCCCGAGAAGGGGGCCAGTATCTCCATCTCCTTTTCGCCGAACGGATCGGAGACCGCGGCCAGAAGCTCGCCCTTGCGGACCAAAGTGCCATCGGACTTGAAGATGCGCAACAGCCCGCCCATCGGCGCCCGGACCCATTTGCTTGACGGGCAGAACTGGGGGCTGCCCTTCGGCTTGGCGACACCCCGGCGCGAGATCATGCCCTTGCGGTTCATGACCCGCAGCACCCCGGCAACCCCCGCACGGATCGTGAATTCGTCAAAGCGCAGCCCCTCTCCGCCCTCGAACAGCAGGATCGGCTTGCCGATGACCTGCCCGGCATGTCTGAGAGAGCCCTCGCGCAGCGCGGATTTCATCACCACGGGCGCACCGAAGGCCTCGGCCAGCTCCCGCATGGCATCATCGCCCGGCGAAATACGCACCTGGGGGTAGTTCGTCCGGTGGATGGCGGCAGAATGCAGATCGATGCCCAGATCGGCGCGGGCCACCACTTCGGTCAGAAAGCGATTTGCCAATCGCGCCGCCAGTGAGCCCGCCTTGTCTCCGGGAAAGCAGCGGTTCAGATCGCGGCGGTCCGGCAGATACCGCGAATGGTTGATCAGGCCATAGGCGTTGACGATGGGGACCGCGAGCAGCGTGCCCTTCAGACCCTTCAGGGATTTCGACGCCAGAACCCGCCGAATGATCTCGACGCCGATCACCTCGTCGCCGTGGATGCCGCCACTTACGAACATCACCGGGCCGGGCGATTTGCCATGCACCACATGCACCGACATCGAGATCGGCGTGTGGTCGGACAGAACGCTGACCGGGATATCCACCGTCCTGCGGCTTCCCGGTGCAACGCTCTGGTCGGCGATCCGAAAGTCCTCGACCTTGGCCATCACCCCCGGCCTTTGGTCTTGGTGTTTCCCTTGGCCTGGTTCTTTTCAAGGAACTCGATCATCTTGCCGGCAATATCCAGACCGGTAGCCTTTTCGACCCCCTCCAGACCGGGAGAAGAGTTCACCTCCATGATGACCGGGCCGTGGTTGGCGCGCAGCATGTCGACACCACATGCGTTGAGCCCCATGGTTTTGGCCGCACGGACCGCCGTGGCGCGTTCTTCCGCGCTCAGCTTCACGACCTGCGCCGAGCCGCCACGGTGCAGGTTGGACCGGAACTCGCCCTCGGCGCCGGTGCGTTTCATGGCGGCGATGACCTTGCCGCCGACCACGATCGCACGAATGTCCGTGCCGCCGGCTTCCTTGATGAACTCCTGGATCAGGATGTTGGTATTGGTGGCCCGGAAGGCTTCGAACACCGATTTCGCCGAACGGTCGGTGTCGGCCAGAACGACCCCCAGGCCTTGCGTGCCTTCCAGCAGCTTGATCACCAGGGGCGCGCCGCCGGCGAGCTTGAGCACCTCTTCGGTCTGTTTGGCATCATGGGCAAAGGTGGTGACCGGCAAGCCGATGCCGTCCCGCGCCATCAGCTGCATCGAGCGCAGCTTGTCCCGCGAGCGGCCGATGGCGACACTTTCGTTCAGCGGGTACACCCCCATCATTTCGAACTGACGCAGCACCGCGGTGCCATAGAAAGTGACCGATGCGCCAATCCGCGGGATCACCGCGTCATAGCCCTTGAGCTTTTCGCCGTTGTAATAAACCTCTGGCCGCCGCGACGCGATGTTCATGTAGCAGCGCAACGTGTCGATGATGTCGAGTCGGTGGCCTCTTTCCTCGGCAGCTTCCTTCAGCCGCTGGTGCGAATAGAGTTTGGCATTCCGGGCCAGCATCGCAATTTTCATGAGGTTTCCTTTCTGTTTGAATGGAGAGGTCTGTCAGAGACCAGAAATGCCTTCCGCGTGTGGACTGCGATGGCGTGGTTTTTCAGTGCCGCGCGCCCAATGATCATCGGGAAGGACATGTTGGTTCTGTCAGCGAGCGAGACGTCGATCATCCACATGCGCTTGCCGAAACGCGCCTTCGTCTTCACGACCAGACGTTCCTCGGGAATCCCGCTTGTGTTCTTGATCCCCCGCACATGGACAACCGGGGCTTCGACCGCGCGAAAGCCGACATTTGGATTGTCCCAGTCAGGAAGGGTCTGGAAACGCACCCATTCGGTGCCATCGCGATCAAAGAGCTCGATGTTTTCCGCATGGATGGCAGAGGTTCGCGCGCCGGTGTCCAGCTTGGCCTTGACCTGATCCAGACCAAGCTCGGGCAGCCCGACATATTCCATCCAGCCAAACAGCGCCACCGCTTGCTCTCTGGGGTTTTTTTGTTGCGGCATCTTCGACATCAGACCAACCAAGGCATCATGAGAGTTGCAAAACTGAGAACAAAGAAGAACCCGGCCATGTCGGTGACCGTCGTAAGAAGCGGCCCGCTCGCCGCGGCCGGGTCTTGACCAAGCCGCTTCAGCAAGAGCGGGACCACACCCCCGATGGACACCGCAAGCAATGTATTCAGCGCCAGCGCGGCACCGATGACAAGACCCAGAGCCGGGTTGTCTTTCCAGACCCAGGCCACGACGCCGATCAGAACCCCCAGCGCGATCCCGTTTATGACCCCGACCGAGATTTCCTTGAGCCAAACGGGGAAGGCATCCACAGGCCGCACAAGGCCAAGGCTAAGCTCGCGCATCGTAACACCGACAGCCTGGTTCCCGGAACAGCCGGACATGTCCGACACCATCGGCAGGAACACCGCCAGCGCGATGACCGCAGACAGCGTATCCTCATAGACCGAGATGACGCTGGCGGCGACGATATTGAGAATGATATTGGCAGACAGCCATGCAAGCCGGCGACGTGACCGCAGCCAGGTCGGCATCGAACGCAGCTCATCGCCCACCACACCCTGGCGCTTGAGGCTCTCGCTTTCGCTGCGTTCAAGCACGGCCTCTGCGACAGCCGATCGCGACACGACCCCGACAAGCACACCAGCCGCGTCAATAACCGGAATGCCGAGAAACGGATGCCTTTCAAAGATGTCTTCAAGCTGCGCGAGCGGCATGTCCACCGGAACGGTAATGGGCGCGACCATGACCTCGGTCAGTTGGGCGCTGCGCCTTGCCGTCAGCAGGCTGCGCAGCGAGACCACGCCGATTGGCTCGCCCGCTTCGTTCACGATATAGGGGTGCTGCCCCCGGTACTGCTCAAAGTCGTCATCGTCCGAGGCGAGCGCGCGCAGAACTTTCCCGACCGTGTCCTTGTCGGCGAACTGAAACACCTCGGCCATCATCAGGCCGCCGGCGGTGTCATATTCATAGGCGGCAAGACGGCGGACATCTGCCGCGTCCTCGGCATCCATCTCGCACAGGACCGCTTCGGCGTCTGCGGCGTCCATTTCGCCGATGACGTCCGCCTGAACGTCCGAATCCAGCTCTTCGAGAATCTCGGCGGCCCGCTCCGGTTCCAGACGCTCGACAAGCTCGGCCGCCATCTCGTCCGGCGCCTCTTCGATCAGGTCCGCCGCCAGCTCTGCCGGAACAAGCTTCAGAACATCGTCCCGCTCTTCCGGAGACAAGGCCAGCAGTTCCCGCAACGCCTCGCTGTAGGGCAGCGGTTCAAGAAGCGCCGAGATGCGCTCCGCGTCTCCAGCGGCGATTGCTGTGCGCAGGTCAGGCCCGATGTCCCGAGGCACTTCGATTGTGTTGTCGTCTAGCATGTGCCACCTAAATCCTCTGATCCCCTTTACTTAGGCAATATTTTTTTGTCTATAGGCAAAAAACGATTTGGATTTTCAGATGCGACATGACGACGTGGCCAAGCAGCTTCAGGAACTCTATGCAATGCCTTTCGGGGGCAAGGCATCCGGACGTTTCAGAATTCCCGAGAAACTGGTGAAGGAAATGATGGGACGCAGACGGCTTTACCCCGAAGACAGAACCGCTCTGACGCGCGCCCTCTTCGAGCGCGGGTTTGTTCTGATCGACATGGACAGTTTCTTCGTCGTGATGAGCGCCAACTCATTCGTCAACTACAGGCGCGTCGGCAAGGAAGCGCTCGACGCGAGTTAGAAAACCGCCTCGCCCAAGCCGGCCCGGCTGTTTGATGCCGGCGACTGGGCGCGCTGTCAGCTGCCTCCGCCATCGTCCAACCCGGCGCGCGACGTGCCGCCCCCCGCCCCTGACGCCCCCAAAAGGCCCCGGCGCCTAACCCTTCGGGCGCGGCGTGGCGGGTTTGCGGCCGGCGGCCGGCGCCGCTTTACCGGCCGCTTTCCCGGTCGCTTTCTTGGCCGCTGTCTTGGCCGGGGCCGGTTTCTCGGCGGCCAGCCGCTTGGCAACCGCCGCGCGGAAGGCCTGGTATTCCTCCTCGATCAGATCGGCGATCGTATCGGTTTCGGCCACTGCGG
>NZ_JBFJVE010000034.1:0-18992 GCF_041624275.1 Shimia sp. | reverse complement strand
TGCCCTGACCAACGCCGAGCGCAAATACGCCTCGGCCGCGGGCTTCGACGAGGCCTATGACACGGTGATCGGGAACTGCTCGATGTGCCATGCCCGCAGCCCGGCCTGGGAAGGGATGCACTGGCCGCCCAAGGGGGTGGTTCTGGAAACCGAGGCCGATGTCGCCCGCCACGCCGAACAGATCTATCTGCAGGCCGGGCTCAGCCGGGCGATGCCGCCACCCAATGCGCTGGACATGGACCGCGATGCGCGGGCGGTGATCGTGGCCTGGATCAAAGAGGTGCGTGCCGCCGATTGAGCGGCATCAAACCCTGTGGCGCTGCGGCGGGCGTCGGCTCAGCTCAGCCGGTCCTTGACCAGCGGGCCGACCTTGCCGAAATCCATCTGCCCGGTATAGCGGCTTTTGAGCGCGCCCATGATCTTGCCCATGTCGCGGATCGAGCTGGCGCCGATCTCGTCGATCGCGGCGTCGATCGCGGCCAGAACTTCCGACTGCTTGAGCTGCCGCGGCAGGAATTCCTCGATCACCGTGATCTCGGTCAGCTCGCGCTCGGCAAGGTCGAGACGCCCGCCCTCTTCATAGCTGCGCGCGCTTTCCTGACGCTGTTTGACCATCTTGGCGAGGATGGTCAGGATCTCGTCATCCGAAACGCCCTCTTCGGCGCCCTCGCCCCGGGCCGCGATGTCGCGATCCTTGATCGCCGCCATGATCAGGCGCAGGGTCGACAGGCGCTGGGCGGCGCGGTCGCGCATGGCCTGTTTCAGGGAGGAATTGATCTCGTCTCGCAGTGTCATTCGCTCTGCCATTTGCCGTTTCGCAGGAAACCCGGACAATATATAAAGCCCCGTCCCGAGGCAACCGGCGGGGTCATTTTGCAAGTCATTGATTTTAAACGATATCCAATTTTTCCTATACCTTGACGCTGCGCCCGGGGCGACTTAGTTTCCCGACAATTTATCAGCCAGAGAGTCGTGCCATGGTCCAGGATGCCCCGTCCACCCCAACCGCTTGCCTTGCGCTTGCCGATGGAACCTTGTTCTTCGGGCGCGGCTTTGGCGCCACCGGCGAAACCGTGGCCGAGCTGTGCTTCAACACCGCCATGACCGGCTATCAGGAGATCATGACCGACCCCTCCTATGCCGGTCAGATCGTGACCTATACCTTCCCCCATATCGGCAATACCGGGGTCAACCCGGAAGACGACGAGACCGGCGACCCGGTGGCGGCGGGCATGGTGGTGAAATGGGATCCGACCGCGCCGTCGAACTGGCGCTCGACCGAGACCCTGTCGAACTGGCTGGCGGCGCGTGGCCGCATCGCGGTGGGCGGCATCGACACCCGCCGCCTGACCCGCGCCATCCGCCAGCAGGGCGCCCCCCACGCGGCGCTGGCCCATGACCCCGAGGGCAACTTCGACACCGAGGCGCTGATCGCCAAGGCGCGCGCCTTTGCCGGCCTCGAGGGCATGGATCTGGCCAAGGAAGTGACCTGCGCGCAATCCTATCGCTGGGACGAGATGCGCTGGGCCTGGCCCGAGGGCTACAGTCGCCAGAAAGACCCGAAATTCAAGGTCGTGGCCGTCGATTTCGGCGCCAAGCGCAACATCCTGCGCTGCCTTGCCTCGGCGGGCTGCGACGTCACCGTGCTGCCGGCCACCGCCACCGCCGAAGAGGTTCTGGCCCATGCGCCGGACGGGGTCTTCCTGTCGAACGGCCCCGGCGACCCGGCGGCCACCGGCGCCTATGCGGTGCCGATGATCAAGGGCGTGCTCGAGGCCGACCTGCCGGTCTTCGGCATCTGCCTAGGCCACCAGATGCTGGCCCTGGCGCTGGGCGCCAAGACCGTGAAGATGAACCACGGCCATCACGGCGCCAACCACCCGGTCAAGGATCACGAGACCGGTAAGGTCGAGATCACCTCGATGAACCACGGTTTCGCGGTCGACAGCCAGAGCCTGCCCGACGGCGTGGTCGAGACCCATGTGTCGCTGTTCGACGGTTCGAACTGCGGCATCCGCATCGCCGACCGCCCGGTGTTTTCGGTCCAGCACCACCCCGAGGCCAGCCCCGGCCCGCAGGACAGCTTCTATCTGTTCGAGAAATTCGCCGCCCATATGGCCCAGCGCGCCCGGGGCTAGCAACCGCCCCGGCTTAACCGAACATTAACCCTGCCCCCGTCATCCTGCTCCGGCAAGAACGGGGGGAGGGCGATGAACCAGCCAGTGCTGACTATCCGGCGTCCGCAGCCGGTCGCCGGGCGTGCGCCGCAGCTGTCGCTGGGGCGCCACCTGATCGAAAGCGGCCTGATCGCGCCATGGCAGCTGTTCCACGCCCTGGAACGGCAGCGCGAATGGGACGTCACGCTGCCCGAAATCCTGCTGGCGCGGGGCTGGGTGCGCGCCGACCAGCTGCGCGCGGCTCTGGCCTCCTATTATCCGGCGATGCTGGTCGATCTGGCGCGCGAGCCGCCCGATCCCGCCCTTGCCGACGCGGTGGCCCCCGAAACCTGCCTGCGGTTCAACGCCGTTCCCTGGCAATCGGTCGGCGGACTGCTGATCGTTGCCACCGGCAGGCCGGACCGTTTCGAGGCGCTGCGCACGCAGATGCCGCCGATCCTGCGCGGCGCCCTGCTGGCGGTCAGCGACGAAAACGCGGTGTCCGGGCATCTGGCCCGCGCCCATCGCCGCCAGCTGACCGAGCGGGCCGAGGCCCGGGTCGATGCGGCGCTGAGCTGCCGGGGCTGGCAGACGGCATCGCGCCGCAGCCTGCTGCTGCTGCTGGTCGGGCTGGCGCTGGCGGCCATTCTGACCTCGATCGCGCCGGCCGCCCTGCTGGCCGGTCTGACCCTGTGGGCGGTGCTCTCGCTGCTGGCGGTGTCGCTGCTGAAAACCAGCGCCTTCCTGATCCATTTCTTCCGCCCGCTGCCCCGCCCGCTGCCACCGCCCTGGGCGCGGCCGCTGCGCAACCGGGCGCCGTCCGCGGGGCAATTGCCGCGAATCTCGGTGATGGTGCCGCTGTTCCGGGAAAAGGAAATCGCCGGGGCGCTGGTCTCGCGGCTGTCGCACCTCAGCTATCCCAAGGCGCTGCTCGACGTGGTGCTGGTGCTCGAAGAGCATGACCAGATGACCAAGGCGACCATTGCCCGCACCCGTCTGCCGCATTGGATGCGGGTGGTCGAAGTGCCGGCGGGCAGCGGCCTGACCACCAAGCCAAGGGCGCTCAACTACGCGCTGGACCACTGCAAGGCCGAGATCATCGGCATCTGGGATGCCGAGGACTCGCCCGGCCCGGACCAGCTCGAGGTGGTGGCCGACTGTTTCGCGCAGGCGCCGCCCGAGGTGGTCTGCCTGCAGGGGGTTCTGGACTACTACAACCCCTGGACCAACTGGCTGTCGCGCTGCTTCACCATCGAATACGCGACCTGGTTCCGCATCGTCCTGCCCGGGCTGGCCCGGCTCGGGGTGCCGCTGCCCCTGGGGGGCACCACCCTGTTCATGCGCCGCGAGGCGCTCGAGGCGCTCGGCGGCTGGGATGCCCACAACGTCACCGAGGATGCCGACCTCGGGATCCGGCTGGCGCGCTTCGGATGGCGCACCGAACTGATGCCCAGCGTCACCCAGGAAGAGGCCAATTGCCGCCCCCTGGCCTGGGTCAGGCAACGCTCGCGCTGGCTCAAGGGCTACATGGCCACCTATCTGGTGCACATGCAGCGCCCGGCGCGACTGTGGCGTGACCTTGGGCCGGCCGGCTTCATCGGCGTGCAGCTGGTGTTTCTCTGCACCCTGTCGCAGTTCCTGCTGGCGCCGCTGATCTGGGTGTTCTGGGCCGGTTTCTTCGGCCTGCCCTTTCTCAGCGACATGTATCTGCCGCCCGAGGCCATGACCGGGCTGGCCGGGGTCTTCGTCGCCATCGGGCTGACCAACGCGCTGATCGCGGCGATCGCCGTGTCGGGCCAGAACCGCGGCCGGCTGATGCCCTGGGTGCTGACCATGCCCTTCTATTTCCCGCTGGCCAGCCTTGCCGGCTACAAGGCGCTCTACGAGCTGGTCTTCCGGCCCTACTACTGGGACAAGACCATGCACGGCAAGACCAATGAGGGCACCGGCGCCCGGACGTCAGGAATCGGCGTCCTGCTTGAGCCGGGTGACGAAGGCCTTTGAGATGTGATCGCGCAGCGCGGTATAGGCCGCCGATTCATTGCGCGCCGCGATCGCGTCGACGATCGCCTGATGCTCGACCAGCGTGTCCTCGCCGCGCCCCTCCACCGCGATCGAGGTGGTCGCCATCAAGGCCATCGACCGGTGCACCAGATCCAGCTGCTGCACCAGATAGCGGTTGTGCGAGGCAAGGTGGATCTGCTTGTGAAAGCGGCGGTTGGCCCGGGCCAGGGCCGAGGGGTCATGGACCAGTTTCCTGTCCTCGATCACCATGTCGCCGAGCACCCGAACCTCTTCGGCGGTGGCATGGCGCGCCGCCAGACGCGCCGCCAGCCCCTCGAGCTCGGTGCGCACCACGTAGAGCTCGGCCATCTGGTTGTGATCGAGCGACGAGACGATCAGGCTGCGGCCGTCGCGCGCCAGGAGCGACTGGGTCTCGAGCCGTTGCAGGGCCTCGCGGATCGGCGTGCGAGAGACCCCGAACCGCTCGGCAAGATCGCTTTCCACCAACCGGTCGCCGGGCTTGAACACGCCGACGTCGATGGCCTCGAGTATCAGCGTATAGGCATCCTTGTTGGGCGGTTTCGATTGTACCATGCGGCTTGTCCTCCTTGCGCCGGCCCGCGCTGGGGCCGAGACTATGCGGCCCGGCGCCCCGGTTGCAACCCCACCATTGCACCGGGCGCGTGGGCGGCGTAGTTTCCGGCCATGCCGAAACAGCATTTCGCACATGTCACGACCTGGGTCTTCGACCTCGACAACACGCTCTACCCGCCCCGGGTGCGCCTGTTCGACCAGATCGAGGTGCGCATGACCCGCTATGTCATGCAGGCGCTTGGCGTCGACCGGCCGCGCGCCGATGACCTGCGCAGGCATTACTGGGCGCATTACGGCACCACCCTTGCCGGGCTGATGCGTGAACACGACGTCGACCCCCTCCCCTATCTGAGGGATGTGCACGACATTTCCTTCGACGCGCTCGAGCCCGACCCTGCCCTTGCCGCCAGCATCCGCGCCCTGCCCGGCCGGCGCATCGTCTATACCAACGGCACCGCGCCCTATGCCGAAAGGGTGCTCGGGGCGCGCGGGCTCGACGGGCTGTTCGACGCGGTCTACGGCGTCGAACATGCCGGGTTCCTGCCCAAACCCGAGCGCGCCGCCTTCGAGGCGGTGTTCACGCTGGACGGTATCGCCACCCAAAGCGCGGCGATGTTCGAGGACGACCCGCGCAACCTGAAGGCACCGCACGAGATGGGCATGAAGACCGTGCATGTGGCGCCCGACCCGCATGAGGCCGAGCATATCCACCACCACACCGACGACCTGCCCGCCTTCCTGAAGAAACTCGACTGATCGCCGCAGCGGCCGGCGCGCATCGACAGCAAGCCTTGCGTCCGCGCGCCAAGCGATTAGGTTGCCCCGCAGGAGGGCCCCATGAGCCGTTTCAACGAATTCGACATCCTGATTTCCGGCGGCGGCATCGCGGGTCTGACCGCCGCCGCGGCCTTTGCCAGCGCCGGCCTCTCGGTTCAATGCGTCGACCCGGCGCCGCCGGTCACCGAACGCGACGCCGAAGGGGCCGACCTGCGCACCACCGCCTTTCTGCAACCGGCGCGCGCTCTGCTCGACGAAGCCGGGCTGTGGCCGCGACTGGCGCCCCATGCCGCGCCGCTGCAGATCATGCGCATCGTCGATGCCGGCGGCGAGGCCCCGGAACCGCGCCTGGTGCGCAATTTCGACGCCGCCGACATTTCCGACCAGCCCTTCGGCTGGAACCTGCCCAACTGGCTGTTGCGCCGCGAGATGCTGGCGCGGCTCGGCGAGATGGAGAATGTCGACCTGCGGCTCGGCACCGCCACCACCGGCCTGTTCACCCGCACCAACGAGGCGCGGGTCACCCTGTCGGACGGCAGCGCCACCCGGACCCGGCTGGTGATCGCCGCCGACGGGCGCCATTCGCCGATGCGCGAGGCGGCGGGGATCGCCGTCCAGACCGCGCGCTACGGGCAGAAGGCGCTGGCGCTGGCGGTCACCCACCCGATCCCGCACGGCAATGTCTCGACCGAGATCCACCGCTCGGGCGGGCCTTTCACGCTGGTGCCGCTGCCCGATTATCAGGGCAAGCCCTCGTCGGCGCTGGTCTGGATGGAGCGCGGTCCGCGCGCCAAGGCGCTGTTCGAAATGGAGGTGGCCGAATTCGAGGCCGAGATGACCCGGCGCAGCTGTTCGCTGTTCGGCCCGCTCACCCTGGCCTCGCGCCGCACCCTCTGGCCGATCATCTCGCAATCGGCCGAGCGGCTGAACGGCGAGCGGCTGGCGCTGGTCGCCGAGGCCGCCCATGTGGTGCCCCCGATCGGCGCCCAGGGGCTGAACATGAGCCTTGGCGACATGCGCGTATTGTTGGAACTGGCCAAGGCCAGCCCATCCCGTTTGGGCGACGCGGCGATGCTGGAAAGCTATCACCGCAGGCGTTTCAACGAGGTCAAGCTGCGGGTCCGGGGCATCGACCTGCTGAACCGGGCCTCGATGGTCGAGACCCGCGCCCTGCGCGATGCGCGCGCGATGGGGCTCAATGCGCTTTACGCCCTGTCGCCGGTGCGCAAGATGCTGATGCAGATGGGGCTCGGCGTGCGCTGAGCCGGCCCCTCTTGCCGAGTGTCCGGCCCGGCATGCATCGCGGCGGTTACAATACCTTGTCGAGCACCGCCTTCAGGCGCGCCAGCGTGCCCTCGACATCATAGAGCTTGTCGAGACCGAACAGCCCCAGCCGGAAGGTCATGAAGCCTTCGGGTTCGTCGCAGGCCAGCGGCACGCCGGCGGCAATCTGCATGCCCTCGGCAACGAACTTGCCGCCGTTCTGAATGGCGGGGTCTGCGGTATAGCTGACCACCACGCCCGGGGCACCAAAGCCCTGTGCGGCGACGCTTTGCACGCCCTTTTCGGCCAGCATGGCACGCACGCCGTCCCCCAGCGCCCATTGCGCCTCGCGCAGCTTGTCGAACCCGTATTCCTTGGTTTCCAGCATGGTGTCGCGGAAGGCGCGCAGCGCATCCGTCGGCATGGTGGCGTGATAGGCATGACCGCCGTTCTCATAGGCCGCCATGATCGCATGCCATTTCCCGAGGTCGATGGCAAAGCTGTCCGAGGTGGTTTCGCCGAGCCGCGCCAGCGCCCGCTCGGACATCATCACCAGCCCGGCCGAGGGCGAGGCCGACCAGCCCTTTTGCGGCGCCGAACACAGGACATCGACGCCCAGCGCCTTCATGTCGACCCAGACACAGCCCGAAGCGATACAGTCGAGCACCATCAGCGCCCCCACTTCATGCGCCGCCTCGGCCATCGCGGCGATATAGTCATCCGGCAGGATGACCCCGGCCGAGGTCTCGACATGCGGGGCGAAGACCACCTCGGGCCTTTCCTCGCGGATCCGGGCCACGACCTCGTCGATCGGCGCCGGGGCGAAGGGCGCGGTGGCATCATTGCCCGCCTGGCGCGCCTTCATCACCGTGCTTTCGGCGGCAAAGGCGCCGGCTTCGAAGATCTGGCTCCAGCGGTACGAGAACCAGCCGTTGCGCACCACCAGCGTGCGGGCGTCGCGGGCAAACTGGCGGGCCACTGCCTCCATGCCATAGGTGCCGCCGCCCGGCACCAGCGCCACGCCATCGGCGTTGTAGACCTCTTTCAGCAGATCGGAAATGTCGCGCATCACCTGCTGAAAGGTCTGCGACATGTGATTGAGGGATCGGTCGGTGAACACCACCGAGAATTCATCGAGGCCGCCGGGGTCAACTGCGCTTGTCATGGTGTCGTCTCCTGTTGGTGCAACAGGCCATGGCTAGCGCGAATGCCGGGGCGTGGAAAGTCCGTTCGCGTCCCTTTACCCGCGCAAAAGCGGCAGGCCGGCGGGGGTCAAAGCGGCCCCGGGCGGCGCTCTTCCGACAGCAGCACGTTGGCCTCGACATCGCCGACCCCCGGCAGGGTCATGATCCGCCGCCGCAGCACGCGCTCGAAATCGGAGATGTCGCGCGCCGTGACCCGCAGGCGGTAATCATACATGCCCAGCACATGTTCCACCGTCTGCACCTCGGGGATCGCGGTCACGGCGCGTTCGAAATCATCAAGGCTGACCCGCCCCTTGGTGGCCAGTTTCACCCCCAGGAACACCGTCACCCCGAAGCCCAGTTTCTCGGCGTCGAGGTCCAGCCTGCGACCGGCGATAATCCCCGCCTCGTGCAGGCGCCGGATGCGCCGCCAGGTCGCCGGCTGGCTCAGACCGAAACGCCGCCCCAGCGCCCCCGCCGATTGCGTGGCATCCCGGGCCAGCGCCTTGACCAGATTGCGGTCGATCTCGTCCAGTTCGCTCATATCGGCAGGCTTTCGTCGGATTTGATCCGCGCCACATGCATCAGCGCCTCGATATCGGCGATATGCGGCAGGGTCAGGATCTGGCTGCGGTAGATCTCTTGATAATGCGCCATGTCGCGGGCGATCACCGACAGACGCACATCGACCCGGCCCAGAAAGGTCTGGATCTCGATCACTTCCGGGATCTCGCGCGCACCGGTGATGAACACGTCGAAGGCATTGGCAAAGGTCTTGTCCAGCGTGATGCGCAAGGACACTTCGACCTCGTAGCCCAGCGCCCGCCAGTCGACCACGGCACGCTGCCCGCGCAACACGCCCGAACTCTCGAGCTTCTCCAGTCTCCGCGACAGGCGGGACACGGTGAGACTCACCTGCTCTGCCAGATCAGGCAGCGCCATTCCCGGTTCGGCCTGCAAATAGCGAATAATGCGTCTGTCGAGATCATCAAGCATGAAAAATATCTTATTTGCATTCTTGACGAATGACTATGACATTTTTCACGCCGATTTCACCCATTTCCCATCTCGTCTTTCCATGTGGCCCCGCTATAGTCACCGCCAGAGTTTCAAACAGAGGGAGCGCCGACATGCGCGTTTACTACGATCGCGACTGCGACATTAACCTGATCAAAGACAAAAAAGTCGCCATCCTGGGCTATGGTTCGCAAGGCCACGCCCACGCGCTGAACCTGCGCGACTCGGGCGCCAAGAACCTCGTCGTCGCGCTGCGCGAAGGCTCGCCCTCGGCCAAGAAAGCCGAAGGCGAAGGCCTTCAGGTGATGGGCATCGCCGAAGCCGCTGCCTGGTGTGACGTCATCATGTTCACCATGCCCGACGAACTTCAGGCCGAGACCTACAAGAAATACGTGCATGACAACATCAAGCCCGGCGCTGCGATCGCATTCGCCCACGGCCTGAACGTGCATTTCGGCCTGATCGAGCCCAAAGAAGGCGTCGACGTCATCATGATGGCGCCCAAGGGCCCCGGCCACACCGTGCGCGGCGAATACACCAAAGGCGGCGGCGTGCCCTGCCTGGTTGCCGTGAACACCGACGCCACCGGCAAGGCGCTGGAAATCGGCCTGTCCTATTGCTCGGCCATCGGTGGCGGCCGCTCGGGCATCATCGAAACCAATTTCCGCGAAGAGTGTGAAACCGACCTGTTCGGTGAACAGGCGGTTCTCTGCGGCGGTCTGGTCGAGCTGATCCGCTGCGGTTTCGAAACCCTGGTCGAAGCCGGCTACGCACCGGAAATGGCCTATTTCGAATGCCTGCACGAAGTGAAGCTGATCGTTGACCTGATCTATGAAGGCGGCATCGCCAACATGGACTACTCGATCTCGAACACCGCCGAATACGGCCAATACGTCACCGGCCCGCGCATCCTGAAGTACGACGAGACCAAGGCGCGCATGAAAGCGGTTCTGGACGACATTCAGCAGGGCAAGTTCGTGCGCGACTTCATGCTGGAGAACGCCGTGGGCCAGCCGACCCTGAAGGCCTCGCGCCGTGCCAATGACGAGCATCTGATCGAGGAAACCGGCGCCAAGCTGCGTGGCATGATGCCGTGGATCTCGGCCGGCAAGATGGTCGACAAAGAGAAAAACTGATCGGCGGCTTGTCTTCCGTTCGTTTCGAACCCACAAAGGGCGCCTGTCTCGGGCGCCCTTTTCTGTCGGTGCCCCATGGAAAGGCCCCGACATGCGCGACGCCCCCGGATTGCGAAACTGGCTCAAGCTGGTCTGCCTCGGCCTGATCTGGGGCGCCTCCTTCATGGCGGTCAGCGTCGCCCTGCGCGACTTCGGGCCGCTGACCATCGTTGCGCTGCGTGTCACCATGGCCGCCTCGTCCCTGCTGGTGATCCTGCGCCTGCTGGGGGTCGCCCTGCCCGATCCGCGCAAATCGCAGGGGCGGCTGGTCTGGGGCTTTGCCATCCTGATGGGGCTGTTCTCGAACGCCATGCCCTTTACCCTGCTGAGCTGGGGGCAGACCTACGTCGCCTCGGGCTTTGCCGGTGTCTGCATGGCGGCGGTGCCGCTTTTCGTCCTGCCGATGGCCCATCTGCTGGTGCCGGGCGAACACCTGACCCTGCGCCGCAGCCTCGGCTTTGCCATCGGCTTTGTCGGCGTATTGGTGCTGATCGGGCTTGATGCCTTTGACGCGCTGGGCTCGGATTTCGAATCGCTGGCGCGGCTGGCCTGTCTCGGGGCGGCACTGTGCTATGCCACCGGCTCGATCGTCACCCGGCTTTGCCCCGACACCAACATGCTGGCGCTTTCGGCGGCGGCCATGCTCTGCGCCGCGCTGATGATCGTGCCGATTGCGCTCTGGAACGAAGGCCTGCCGCAACGCGCCTCGGCCCTGTCGGTGGCGGCGATCCTCTATCTCGGGGTACTGCCCACCGCGGTGGCCCAGGTCCTGGTGATCCAGGTGATCCGCGATGCCGGGCCCAGTTTCATGTCGCTGGTCAACTACCAGGTTCCGGTCTGGTCGGCGGTGATCGGCGCGGCCATTCTCGGCGAGCCGCTGCCCCCCAGCCTGTGGCTGGCGCTGGTGCTGATCCTGAGCGGCCTCGGCCTGTCGCAGCTGGGCACGATGCGGCGCCTGTTCGGGCGTTCCTGACCCGGGCCGGACGGGCGGGCATCACCCGCCCGCCAGCAATGACGGTTCGGCGCCGGCCGCGATCAGATCGCGGCTTCGACCTCGGAGACGATACTGTCGACCAGACGCCGCATCAGCGCGTCATCCTCGGCCTCGACCATCACCCGCACCAGCGGCTCGGTGCCGGACTTGCGGATCAAGAGACGCCCCTGGCCAAGAAGCTCGGTCTCGGCCGCGCCGATCGCCGCCTGCACCGAGGCCGCTCCGAGCGGGTCGCTGCCGTTGCCATAGCGCACGTTGTGCAGCAATTGCGGCACGGTCTGGAAACTGCGCGTCAGTTCCGAGGCCCGCCTGCCGGTCTCGACCATGGCGGCCAGAAACTGCAACCCGGCCAGCAGCCCGTCGCCGGTGGTGGCATAGTCGGTCATCACGATATGGCCCGATTGCTCCCCCCCGAGGTTGTAGCCGCCCCTGCGCATCGCCTCGACCACATAGCGGTCGCCGACGCCAGTGCGCTCGAGCCGCAGCCCCTTGCCCTCGAGGAACCGCTCGAGGCCGAGGTTGGACATCACCGTCGCCACCAGCGTGCCGCCCCTGAGCCGCCCCTGCGCGGCCCAGCGATCGGCCAGCAGCGCCATGATCTGATCGCCGTCGGCAACCTCGCCCTTTTCGTCGATGATCATCACCCGGTCGGCGTCGCCGTCCAGCGAAATCCCGACATCCGCACCATGGGCAAGCACCGCCTCGGCCGCCGCCTGCGGATGGGTCGATCCGCATTTGTCGTTGATGTTGAGACCGTTGGGCGAAGTGCCGACGGTGATTACCTCGGCCCCCAGTTCCCACAGCGCCTCGGGGGCGGCACGGTGGGCGGCGCCATTGGCACAGTCGATCACCACCTTGATGCCGCGCAGCGCCTCGGCCGAAGGCACCGAGGCCTTGATGCGCTCGATATAGCGGAAGCGACCATCGTCGATCCGGGTGGCGCGGCCGATATTGCGCGGCTGGGCCAATTCGACCCCGCTGTGGATCAGCGCCTCGATCTCGCGCTCGGCCTCGTCCGAAAGCTTGAAACCGTCGGGGCCGAAGAACTTGATGCCATTGTCCTCGGCCGGGTTGTGGCTGGCCGAGATCATCACCCCGAGATCGGCGCGCATGGAATTGGTCAGCAGGCCCACCGCCGGGGTCGGTACCGGCCCCAGAAGCAGCACGTTCATGCCGGTCGAGGTCAGCCCGGCGGTCAGGGCGTTCTCGAACATATAGCCCGACAGGCGGGTGTCCTTGCCGATCACCACGCGGTGGTTGTTCATGCCGTCATTGCGGAAATAGCGCCCGACGGCAGCCCCGATGCGCAGCGCCATTTCGGCGGTCATGTGGCCCGTGTTGGCGGTGCCACGCACCCCGTCGGTTCCAAAGAATTTACGATCCAAAATACTCTCCACTTGTCACGGCCTGCCACAATTGCAGTGCCTGCCTAGTATCCTCCACATCATGCACCCGCACAACCTGAATACCCTGTGCCACCCCGGCCAGTGCCACCGCCACCGACCCGCCGACGCGGCGCGTCGGATCGGGCGCCTGGCCGATCTCGCGGATGAAGCCCTTGCGGCTGGCCCCCAGCAGCACCGGGCAGCCCAGAGTGTGGAACAGGCTGATCCGCGCCAGAAGCGCCAGATTGTGCGCCAGGGTCTTGCCAAAACCGATCCCCGGATCGACCAGAATCTGGTCATGGGACAGCCCGAGCGCGGTCAGCATGGCCACCTGCTGCGCAAGGTAGTCATAAACATCCAGCAGGACATCGTCATAGCGCGGGTCATCCTGCATGCTGGCGGGATCGCCCTGCGCGTGCATGACGCAGACCGGCGCGCCCCGCGCCGCCACCAGCGGCGCCAGGTCGGGATCGAAGGTGAACCCCGACACGTCGTTGACCAGCAGCGCCCCGGCCTCGAGCGCCGCCGCCGCCACCGGCGCCTTGCGGGTGTCGATGCTGACCGGAGCCGCGATGCGGCCCGACAGGGCGGCGATCACCGGCGCGGTGCGGGCGATCTCTTCCGCCGTCGGCACCTCGACCGCACCGGGCCGGGTCGATTCGCCGCCGATGTCGATCAGCGCCGCCCCCTGCCGCTGCATCTCTTCGGCCCGGCGCAGCGCATCCTCGGCGCCGTCATGCTGCCCGCCATCCGAGAAACTGTCGGGGGTCACGTTCAGGATGCCCATGATCTGCGGCCGTGCCATCGAAAGCGGGCCGATCATGCCCCGCGGCCGGGTCATCGCCGCCAGCACCTCGGCCGGGGCATCCGTTGCCGCGACCACCCGAGGCGGCGCCCCGCGGGCCATCACTTCGACACGGTCGAACCAGGTCCAGCCGCCGGCCAGCCGCAGGGCCCCTGCCGGGCGCGCGGCATCGGATAGAGGAATCGCACGGTAATAGGTCGTCATGGTCTTTGAATGGTCCCTAAGGGGGCGTGTTGGCAAGCCGCTAGAGCTTTGCCCGGTCAACCGGCAGCGATTGCGCCGGAAATGGCAGGTCGCTGGGCAGAGTTCCGCCAATGGCGATCATGGACTCGGCGCCGATCTCGGTCGCAAGCCACTGCGCCAGTTCCAGCCCGTCATCGCCAGCGTGCCCCGGCCCGCCGACCGCGTCGAGCACGATCCGCGACGGCGCCCAGACCGAGATCTGGCCGTTTTTCATCGCCCAGTCGAGCTCGGTCCGCGTGGCGACGACCACACAGCGCGGCGCGCGCGCCGACAACACCCAGGCCGCCTGCTCCATGGCCAAGAGATCGATCCGCCGCTGCGCCTGGGGCTCGGCGACCGCCGGCACGCCGGGCCGCGACGCCGCGACACAGAAGATCAGCGGCAGGCCGCGCGCCGCCAGCTGGTCGACCCAGCCCTTCAGATGATCGCTGTTCTGGGCGTCATGGGACAGCCAGACGACCAGAGGGTGCGGCTGCTGGCCCTCTGCGGCGGGCTCGGTGTCGCCGCTCGCAGGGGTGCGCACGATCTCGACCCCGAGCGCACCGGGGCCCCGGTCGAGCTTTTCGATGCGCAGGAAGACCCGCGCCGCCTGGGGCTCGCGCAGGATCCGGTCGGCGATGCGTTCGGCCAGGGTTTCCAGCAGGTTCAGCCGTTCGGCCGCCAGTTCGGCGGCGATCGCCTCGGTGATCCGGTCATAGGAGAGGATGCGGTCGACATCGTCATCGGCATCCCCCGACAGGGGCAGCACCTCGACGACGACATTGAAGGCCACCCGCTGGGTGACGTCGCGCTCGGCCTGAAAGGCACCGATTTCCACCTCGACCAGATGATCCCTGAGAGAGATACGGTCCAGCGGGTCTGCGCCGGCCATGGCGGCGGCGCGGTCTTCCGGATGGGCAAAGGCCAGGCGGGTTTCTTCACTCATTGCAGCGTTCCCTGATGTCGCGACAGGCCGATCCTAGCGCCCCTGCGGCGCTTTATCAGGCCGCAAGGCGACGGGCCAGCCCCACAAGGCGGCATTCGGGCAGGCCCGGGGCCGCGCGTGACGCGGATCAGTTCTGCGAGACCCGGGTCGGCTGGCGGTAGAAATGGTGAACCCCGATGGTGGCGGTGCGCTTGAACTTGCGCGACCAGGACGGCGACACCGCCTTGGTGTGGTAATGCGTGGCGCCGCTGGTCAGTTCGCGCGGGGCGCCATCCATCATCAGCCGGGCCACCTTGCCGACGCGCTCATAGGCCTGGGGTTCGCGGATCTTGTCGGAAAGCCCATCGCAGGTATAGGTGAACTGGCACTGGTACTTGCGGCCGGTGCCCTGATTGACCACGTCACAGAGGCTGGCCGGGTAGTAATCATCGTCGACCCGGTTGAGAATGACCTCGGCCACGGCGAACTGCCCCTTGGTGCTTTCGCCCCGGGCCTCGAAATAAAGCGCCTCGGCCAGGCACTGCCATTCGGCGCCGCGCGCCTTGACCGGCGGGCGGGCGTCGATCCAGGCCCGAGAGTATTCGATTTCCGTGGTCTTCGCGCGCCGTTCGATCCCCAAAAGCGCCTTGAGCTTGGTGCCCGAAAACAGCGTCTGACCGAAACGGGCCTTGGTGTCGGGGTCGCCCGCCTGGCCCGAGGCGATCTCGGCGGGGGCGGCGCTGGTCAGCATGAAAACCGCCAGAATGGCCGGAAGGAATCTGCGCATTATGCACCTCGTCGGTTACCGTGACGGACCCTCCCCAGCCCGAACTTGGCGGCGGCATAGCCGAATCTGCCGCGAAAGTCCAGAAACCGGCCCTTCGCGAAGCGCGAAACCGCGCATTTGTCAAGATATAGCCCTGAAAAACAGGCGCATTAGCCGATCTTGTCGGAAATCGCCAGTTGCGCCGCCGCCAGCCGCGCCACCGGCACCCGGAACGGCGAGCAGGACACATAGTCGATGCCCGCCTTGCGGCAGAAGGCGATTGATTCGGGGCTGCCGCCGTGTTCGCCGCAGACCGACAGGGTCAGGTCGGGGCGCGCCCGGCGGCCGCGCTCGGCACCGAGTTTCAGCAACTCGCCGACCCCGTCCGCATCCAGGGTATGGAACGGATCCTCGGGATAGACCCCCTGCTGCACATAGGCCGACATGAAGCGCCCGGCGTCGTCACGCGACAACCCATATGTCATCTGGGTAAGGTCGTTGGTGCCGAAACTGAAGAAATGGCAATGCGGGGCGATATCCTCGGCCCGCAGGGCGGCGCGCGGGGTTTCCACCATCACCCCGAGGCGATAGTCGAATTTCACCCCGGTCACGGTGCGCACCGCCGCCGCGACGGCGTCGATCCGGGTCTTGACCAGTTCGACCTCGCGCTTGGCGCTGACCAGCGGGATCATGATCTCGGGCACCACCGGGTCGCCGTCACGGCTGGCCGCGATCGTCGCCTCGAATATGGCGCGGGCCTGCATGTCGTAGATCTCGGGCACGGTGATGCCCAGCCGCACCCCGCGCATGCCCAGCATCGGGTTGTATTCGCCCATCGCCTCGACCCGGCGGGTGACGTCCGACAGCGGCAGGCTCAGCGCCTCGGCGAGGTCGCGCAGGCCCGAGCGGTCGGTGGGCAGGAACTCGTGCAGGGGCGGGTCGAACAGGCGGATGCAGACCGGTTGCCCCTCCATGATCCGGAACAGTTCGGTGAAGTCTTCGCGCTGCATCGGCAAAAGCTGTTCCAGCGCCGAGCGCCGGTCGTCCGAGGCATCGGCAAAGATCATTTCGCGCATCACCGTCAGGCGGTCGGCGTCGAAGAACATGTGTTCGGTGCGGCACAGCCCGATGCCGTTGGCCTTGAAGTTGCGCGCCGTCTGGGCATCGGCGGGGGTGTCGGCATTGGCGCGCACGTCGATGTCGCGGGCCGCGTCGGCCCATGCCATCAGGGTCTGGAAGGCATCGTCCAGCGCCGCCTCGTGCATCGCCGGCTCACCGGCCAGGATCTGCCCCTCCGAGCCGTCCACGGTGATGATGTCGCCCTCGCGGAACACCCGGCCGTCGGCGGTGGCAAGGGCGCGTTTCTTGGGCTGGAAGCGGATCGAGGACGCCCCGACGACACAGGGCAGGCCCAGCCCGCGGCCGATCACCGCCGCGTGGCTGGTGATGCCGCCGCGCTCGGTCAGCACCGCGCTGGCGGCATGCATGCCGCGAATGTCCTCGGGGTTGGTTTCCCGGCGCACCAATACGCAGGCCTCGCCGCGCGCGGCGCTGGCCTGGGCCGCTGCCGCCGAGAACACGATGCGCCCGGTGGCCGCGCCGGGGCTGGCGGCGATGCCGGTGCCGATCACGTCGCGCTTGGCCTTGGGGTCGATCTGGCGGTGCAGCAATTCATTGAGCGCCCGGGGCTCGATACGCATCAGCGCCTCTTCGCGCGAGATGATCCCGTCTTCGGCCAGCCGCACCGCGATACGCACCGCCGCACGGGCCGAACGCTGCACCCGCACCCCGTCGAGAATATGCACCCGGCCGTTGTCGATGGTGAACTCGATCTGCATCTCTTCGCGCAGCTTCTCGCGCATCAGCGCCGCATGGGCCTTCAGCGCCTCGAAGGCCGCCGGGGCCTGCTCTTCCAGCGACGGGCCGCGCGTGTCCCTTTCGATATAGAGCGAGGCGGCGCCGGTCTCGAGCGCATCGCGCCCCTGCGACTGGCTGAGGTAACGCCCGGTGGTCTGTGGCAGGCCGGTGGTCGAGTTGACCAGCTGCAACACCCCCGAGCCGCATTCCCCCAGCCCCAGCCCCAGCACCATCTCCTGCACCACCAGCCCCAGCCCGGCATCGGCCGGCGCGCCCTTGGCCTGACGCAGCAGCCGCGCCGAGGTGCCCTCCCAGGCGCGCGCCATCGAGCGCAGCACGCCGCCAAGCTGTTGCGAGACATCCTGCGGGAAGGGCTCTTCGGCTTCGAACTCATAGGCGTCCAGCGCCTGCTCGCAGATATCGTCGGCCTGCATGTCCATGTCGTCGAACATGTCGGGATCAAGCCGCGCGACATGGATCGAATAGGACTGGATGAAGCGGGCATAAAGCGCATTGGCGGCGGCGGCGCCGAGGGTCTTGCTGAGGCTGGCGTGGCGGGCGTCGTTCATGCCGATATTCAGCACCGCGCCGGGGCCGCCCCAATCCGGATCCTCGGAAGAGGGGCGCACGCAGATCAGCCCGTCGGGGTTCAGAAGCGCGATCAGCGCCTCGAGGTCGGGAGTGTCGCCGGCGGCGATACGGTGCACCTCGTCGAAGGACAGCGCCACCGTGCGCGGCACCGGCAGATCCAGCCGCACCAGACGCTGAAGGCATTTCGCCCGCCCGCCATGCGAGGCGGTCGCCACCGGGGCAGAGGCGGTGATGAAGGTGATATCGGGGTTATCTTGCTGCACTGCGGCACCTCTTGTTGGCGGCAGCATAAGCCGAGTTCACCCCGGTTCAAGAAAAACCTTCGCTCGGCCGGGCCCCGACCGGCGCGGACCTAGCCCTCGACGCGGGCGAGATCGGCGACCCCGAGACAGACCTTGCGGATGCGCGACAAGAGGTTCAGCCGGTTGCGACGGGTGATCTCGTTATCGCTGTTGATCTGCACCGCCTCGAAAAACGCATCGATCGGCGCCCGCAGCGCCGCCATGCCGCCCATGGCGGCGGCGAAATCTTCCGCTCCGATGGCCGCTTCGATCGCCCCTTCCTGCGCATCAAGGGCCGCGAACAGCGCCTTTTCGCTGGCGTCCTCGGCGTGTTTCACATCGGCGCCGAAACTGTATTCCACCCCGTCCTTTTCCTCGGCCTGGGTCAGGATGTTGTTGGCGCGCTTGAAGCCCTGCAACAGGTTCTCGCCATCTTCGGTGCGCAGAAAGGCTTCGAGGGCGCGGGCGCGTTTCACCAGCAGGTTCAGATCGTCATTGCCCGGCATGGCGATACAGGCGTCGATCACGTCATGGCGGATGCCTTCATCGCGCAGATAGACTTTCAGGCGGTCGTGGAAAAAGCCAAGCAGATCGCGCGAGGTGTCCGGCAGGCTGTTGCGGATGGTTTCGATATGTTTCGGCAGATCGCCGTCAATCGCATCCTGCACCGTGCGCAGCACCGCGCCCAGCACGCCATGATCGGCGATCTCTTGGCCAAGATCTTCAAGCAGCGCCCCGGCCAAGAGGTCGTCTTCGTTCTGATGCGCCTCGTGGCGCAGCAGCTGGCGGTCGAAGTAACCATCAAGGCGCAGACGCAGGTCGTTCTCCAGCACCAGCCGGATCACGCCCAGCGCCGCGCGGCGCAGCGCGAAGGGGTCTTTCGAGCCGGTGGGCTTCTCGTCGATGGCCCAGAAGCCGGTCAGCGTGTCGAGCTTGTCGGCCAGCGCCACGGCCACAGACACAGGCGCGGTGGGCACGTCATCCGACGGACCAAGC